>CAXEIY010000148.1:0-39806 GCA_963996245.1 uncultured Planctomycetia bacterium
ATTCGCTGGGCAGATCCAGGTATGTCCGCCGGAGAATCAGTCCTTTAATTCAGACGTTGCTAACCTAATTTGTTCTGGTGTGATGGGATGACCCGTTCAAGTGAGACTGGCGGTCCCATTCTTTGTCAGGTAGCCACCGCGTTTCATGAAGCCTGACAAAAGCGGCTTTTGGAATCAAGGGATCTCATAAGTACGTATTTTCAATATATCGATAAAGATGGAAAGTAGAAACTAGGTTAGTCCAAAAGGGACTTAGATAGAAAACAGGAGAATCGGATCAGTCTGAAAACCGGAAAGCATAGAGTTGGCAATCCTTGAGATAGAACCGCAAACGAATCGTTTTTCCGGCCATGTTTGCAAGCTTGCTGTTAGAGTTCCAGGAAACGGGCAGTGAGACAGAATTACCGGTAACAGGATGGCATTGTTGTTTGGTGAATCCGGGAATAGGGTGATTGTTTTCGGTGAGTAGCTCTACTTGAATGGAACCCCCACCTCCGGTGGTTGCATTCAGTTCCAATCGATGTCCCGAAAAAGTGACAGGAGGAGTGATCAGTTGACCTCCCGTTAGATCAGCATCTGCGGATACCCAGCCATCGCGGCGGAGGACAGCGCGTCCGATCCCGCTTTTGAGTTGTCCCTTTGCTTGGGGATCAATGTGGTCGTCATGGTCTCTATTTGAGCCGACGTAGTAGAACCACAGTTCATCTCCCATGGCGATCGGATTGGGTAAGGCCCAAACATAACGGGAGTCAAAATGGCCATCGGGTCCCGGTCCCATGAATGGCGTCCAGTTCCCGATTCGCTGAAAGGTTTTAGTGTCTGTGCTGACTGCCAGCCGAACGTCAAAAGAGGCCGGGGCCAGTCCCTTTTGTCCATCAGGTCGGGGCTGCCAGTGCCAGAAAGCCTGAGTCAACATGACCGTCAGATCTCCATAGGGAAAGACCGCCGCACCGTAATAATCGACCGGTGATTGTCCTGGTGGCGTGGGGTAAAGCGATTTGTCTGTATCATTGGGAGACATCACCACAGATTGTTGGTTCCAGTGAATTAGATCGGTGGACTCGAGTCGGCGTATACAGCGATAATTTTCCGGTTCTGGTGCAGTTTGGTGTCGATACGAGTGCCAGAATCGAGTGAACATGAGATAGGTGGATTGAGTCGGATCACGAAAAATGATGGACTGAGTGTCCCAGCCTCCCGGTCCAATCTGAATGCCACCGTACATTTTCCAGTGTATGCCGTTCGGTGAGCTGTACATATGGAACTGGCCACTGGGATAGACTTTCTGTTGCGACTTGTATCGGTGTTCGGGAGATGCGGCAGAGTCTATCCAGACACTACAACCTCCAATTTCGCCCGGCATCACAACATTGTTTTGTTTTGTGCCTCCGTACATGTGAAGCCCGAGGCGAGGTTTCGTGAAATGTAGACCATCTCGGGATTCCGCATAACAGACGACTCGACGCGTGCGATCCTCGAGGTCTCCGAGATCGTACCAAAGACGGAATTTGCCATTGTCGTAGAGGATACTCGAGTAGACATGAATCAGGTTTCCAGGTCGGGTTTCCCATGATTGATCATTCGTAAGTAAAACCCGGCCATCGCGTTGTGGACGGTGCATGGTTATCTGAATCTGTTGCGATGTTTCAATGACACGCGGATCCAGCATGGATTGTGTTTCCGTACGGATATGTCGGGGTGGACTAGCCGGGCAGGAAGCTGACAGCATCAAGACGAATGTAAGGAAAAGTCCGATTTGTAACCGTTGCATTAGCTACTCAATTCTTTTGGGAAACATGAAGCTCAACTGCCCGTGCAATACGGGGTTGGCCAGACGAATCGGAACACTTGGTAAGGGTAATCCGGAGGAAGTTATCACCTTTTTTGATCTGAGACGCGTGGATGTTAGTTTCCAGGCGGTCCTTACCAACAGGGCGCCAGGTGTTCAGTGTTTCGTTTGCCAGGGATACCGAGATTTGGTCCTCCGGATGCAGATTATCGATCTGAATCTGCAGTTTCAGCGCAGCCGGACGTTCTTGGGCGTCGAAACGTTCACCTACGCGCAGACGGAGGGACAGAAATTGGTCCAGAACGAGCTCTTGTGGGAGTACGCAGTGAAGCCAGTTGTTGGGATATTCCCCTGAGGGGCGGCCACGGTCCACTGCAAACATGAGCTGGTCCTGTTTGTTTCTCAGTTGTACCGGGTTTCCAATCTGAGAAAGCATGGAAGTCATCCAGGCCCCGGTCTGTTCACTGTTATTGTCACTGTGTGGAAACCAGTTAAAGAGATAGATTCCGTCAGCGCCCTGATTCCAGTAGGTTAAGGCGGTACCGGCTGCAAGAGACTGGGGAATAGGGGAGTAGCGACTTGGCCAGCCATAAAGGCAAGGGTATACCAGGATGCCACGTGAGTGCGCCAGATTTTGGAATTCTGCAATTTCAATGTCTATGACACCACTACCCAGAATCAGGTAGTCGATCAATTTCTGGTCGATCCATTTGGCAACTTCGAACCCATCGTTACGGCAGCCTGTCAGTGTTTCATCTACACGGACTGCCAGTCGGATTGGTTTTCCACGTTCTTTGGACCGTTTATTGAGATGTATTCGAATTCGCTTTAACAGTTTTGTCAGCAGCGGGGCATTATTGTGTTCCGTACCGGGGAAAAAGTAGGGGGCACTACGGAGAAAATCGATTTCAAGTCCATCGAAGTCATATTTTGAAAAAATTTCTTCCACGACCCGGAATTTCAAGTCTCTTACTGCATCGACTGCAAAGTTCAATGCCGTTTCGTAACTCGTTACCGTTCCATATTTCTGTTTTCCGATCAACCATTCCGGATGCTCTACTTTGAAGGTGGGACGTTCTTCTGGAAGAAAGGCATCATGGATGTCGTTAATGCGAAAGGAAAAGAAAACATCCAACTTTCTTTTTTTGGCTTCTCGTACCACAACCGCCGGAGGGTCATTTCCCTGTTCTATCAACTTCTGTAGCACCGGGTCAGTTTTGCCTGCACGAAAACCATTGCGTTCCAGTACCTGGCTATCGTAATTGGCAGTATTACCACCTGCACCATCGCACCAGAAAAGTGCATCGACATCGCTTTCTTCAAGTGGGGAAAACAGATTGGATATCCACTGATCAAGGTCCCCATGGGCGTCCTTGAAAACGGCGTGGCCATCGCTATTGAAGATCACCCGGTAGGCCTTAACGGGGGCCGTTTGGTGGTCGGATGCTGTTACCGGGGCTTCGAAAGGTATCCCAAAAGTTGTCAGGCAGACGAGTAAGTACAAGTGAGGCATGGAAGGAAGGCTCCAGTCTAAGTGGGGGTTGCAGCCAGAACACGGTTTTTGGACCTGAAACTGACAGGGTTCGAATAATGGTACACCTGACAGACTTCCTGTTCATCACGCATAACAGCAGTCGGTTGTTCGATCACGAAGTCACAGAAGTCAAGAGCGTTAAAGACGGCATACGCCAGTCGTATGCTCGAAACGGGTGGATCGAATCTCTGAGTCAGATCAGGGAATGCAATCGGACCGGTATCAACCTGCCAGATACGTTTGTCGATGCTGATATTCATAGTTTTTATAGGGTATTCCATCAGGCATCGAAGTCCGGTTTGTTCGTTGGTGATTTCGGTTTGTGCAACGAGTGGAGTTTCCGTTGACGTGATGTCGCGAATGGAATCGAAGTTCTTTAACGATTCCGGGTTTTTAGCATAGTGGAGTTTCATGTCAGGGTCTCCCCACACGTCTTTGACTTTTCGAACTTCACGGTAGCGGTCACGGGCGTCCACGTGACGTCTCAGAATGAGCATGTCTTCGCCACCGTAGATGGGCATGAAGTCATAGTTATCCTGCATCAACAGGTTTTCACGGGCAAAAGTGTGTTCACTTTTACATGAACCACACTGGTAAAAGACGGTTTGAGTTCCAGTCTGGTCATCAAACAGTAATGTTCGGCTTTCGATCCAGAATCTTACCCGGTTAAACGAAGCGCTGTTACAGATAAAAGAGCGGCCGTAATCGAGGCACGAACAGGAATCCGTGAAATTCGTATCTGCATGATTCACCACTTCGCCTGTTCCAACAGAAACGATGCCGG
Source organism: uncultured Planctomycetia bacterium (assembly GCA_963996245.1). Classification (GTDB taxonomy): domain Bacteria; phylum Planctomycetota; class Planctomycetia; order CAXEIY01; family CAXEIY01; genus CAXEIY01. The sequence continues at coordinate 4,108 of CAXEIY010000148.1, forward strand.
AAGCCAGAAAATCACGTCGAGTCGTATTCATATACCGATATCCTGAGAAGTCATCATGAGGTATGGCCAGCCCGGAGTTGTACGTTTCGGTGCATGGTAGGACGGACCATTCAGAATGTTGTTGAACCAGCATCGCATATCATACAAATCAGTCCAGGTGATGGCGATTATAAAATGTGTGCTGCTGTCGGTCTTTTGTTGGTTGCGTGGATTACCGTTCGAGAGGTTAATCGGTAGTGATGGAACCAGTGTTTTGCGGCGGACCGACGATTATGGTGCAGTCGGCTATCTATTGAGATCCGTATTTAGAACGGATACGTCGCACCCGCTAAAAGTCGAGTCGGGAAGCGGGATCGTTGATTCTAGCCATATGGTCTTTAACTCGCTGTGTGAGGGATTGGCGGATGCCTTTAATGCGTCCGTCAGAGTGATGTGCCAGGTTATTCCGTTCGTGTGGGTCTTCCCTGAGATTATAAAGTTCGGCTCGTCCTGAATGGGTGAGATCGATCATGAATTTCCACTGGGGTGTACGAATGCCTCTCATCTGTGTTCTGGCCCCATGGTGCATGCTGTATTGAAGAAAGAGTGTGTTATTCCATTCGATTTGATTTCCACGCAGAATCGGAGTGAAATCCTTTCCACGGATGATCACATTCTTGGGAAGAGGAATGTCGGCCATGGCGAGAAGGGTCGGGTACCAGTCCAGGTTAGAAAAAGTTTGATCGAAAACCGTTCCTGGTGGAACCGTTCCCGGCCATCGGATCGCGGTGGGTACCTGCAGGGATGTATCCCATAGGTTCGGTCGACGTGCTGGGGGAATATGTTTCCATTTTTGAGGTGGGTTTTTTGTCAGAATACGAATGGAGTTGCCTTTAAACCAGACACCATGCTCGCCGAGATTATAACCATGGTCGCTGGTAAATATGACAATGGTGTTTTGTTCGAGGTGCAATTCTGTTAGCAACCCCAGTACCCGCCCGACATTACGGTCTACACTTTTTACAGCGGCAAGGTATTCGCGCGTTCGTTTTTTGACCAGCGGGATATTGAGGTCAGGGAAGTCGGGATTTGGAATTTCAGGATCGAGATCCTTAAAAGGGGCCCAGTCTTCGTTACGGACAGGCAGCCACGCCGCGTGTGGCGCTCGGAAGTGCAATGAAACCAGGAAAGGACGTGTTTTGTTGTCACGAATGAAATCAAGTGTATGGTCAGTCAATATGTCACAGGTGTAGCCCATGACCTGTTTCACCTCTCCATCAACTGTTTCCAGTACCGGATTTTTTGGGGGGCAGCCTCCGGCTCGAATTCCAGCAAACTCCTGATAACCGAATTGCTTGGGATGGTAACGATCTGCGGTACCAAGGTGCCATTTTCCAAATAATCCGGTCCGATAGCCTGCTTGGGCAAACAGCTGAACAAACGTAACGGTGTCTACAGGAAGGCCTACGTTTTTCTCTGATTGTGGGTTAATCCAGTCCGTGATCTGCATTTCGGTGCCGTAGCGACTGCATATCAATCCTACCCGACTGGGACTGCAGACGGGGGTAGTGACAAAACTCTGGGTCAGATGGGCTCCTTCGTGAAAGATACGGTCAATGTTTGGTGTGATGAACCGGTTATCACCCGCTGCCTGCACAGCAAAAGGAGCCTGATCATCCGTATAAATAAATACAACATTAGGTTTGGACGCATCCGTTCGTGTCAGTGTCAAGCACACCAAGGCAAGGGGCAGTAAACGGTGCATGGGCGGAATCCATGTTGTCAACAGGTATAAGGAATGGTCGGGTAAAGTATAAACGGCTTTAGCATGTGTTGAAAATGATTTGGTCGAACGAAACCACTCGATGTTAGAGGGTCCAACGTCTGAGGTTACTCGTCAATCTTTTATTGCTTTCAATGGTGCGGCAAAGGTGTCAACACCCTGTGAATAGTGTGCGAGATCGGCAGGCTGGTGAATGATTCCGAAACGTTGTAGCAGTCGGTTGCAGGATAAGGAGAAGGTGACCTTTTCAACAGGCCACACCGGATGATGAACCTCTCCATGGAAGAGATCACCGGTGCGGTTGACAGAAAAAAGATGGTATCGCTCTGAGGTCCAGGTGATCAGTTCTGTATGTTTGTCTTCCGGAGGCAGGCCTGTTCCACAATACCTGACATCCAGATCCAATTGCTCGTCTGCGCGATAGGACTGGACAGATACCTGGTGTGCCGACTCTTTTTGAAAACGGATCTGACGTTTTCGGTAGGGAAGATGATATCTTCTGGAACCACCCAGTCGGGTCAGTGGTTCAGGGGTATCCAGCGAAAAGAAATAGATGCCGTGTTTTTCCCGTTTCTTGCAATAAGTGCGGACATTGATTTCTGGATAAGCGTGCATTCCCGGCAATACGGGTAACCAGCGGTGGCGTACACGAGTCATTTCAAATACGACCAGTCCTATCCAGCCGAAACCATCGTGGAAATCGGGATCCAGATTTCGAGGCAGCGCCTGACGTATGGCATCGGCCTCCACTTTCCAATGGAGAAACAGAGCCTGATGCCATCCCATTTTGACTGCCCACTGCATGATGTGTTCCCTGGAGAATCTGTTGGCCTCATAGGCTGCGACAAATCGATCAGGGCGCAGAATAACATAGTTGATCAAAGCCTTCCATGGGCCATGGAAGGCTTTTGGGGCAGAGCGGATACTCAATCCGGAACGGTTGTGATCGCCCCGGGGAAGGCACCGTTGTCAGGGACGCTCGGCATCGAGATATCGGTAAGGATTTTCAACCGGGAGGCCATACAGCCAGTCAGCGGCTTCGTAGAGAATAACTTCACGAATCGACTTTTTATGGGATAAGAGATATCGAATAATGGATTCACGGCGGGAAGAAAATTTTTCTCGATAGTTACTTCTCAGCGTTTCCTGTGCTTCATAGATAAAGCTCTTTGCACCCTGGAATTCGGATCCATGGTTGTCTGCCATATCAAGAATACAATGAGTCACAAAACTTTTCAGAGGGCCCTGATCCGGCGCGAACCGAATTCCAAGATACACCGGTTCCACACGTAACCCTTTCAGATTGATCATGCTCATTCCTTCTCCAATGACAGGAATGTGATTATTCGTGCTCCATATATGTCGAAACCAGTCTGATCCATAAACCGTCCCGTGGGGTTGTTTCATGGAGGCCAGCTCCTTTTCCATTTGATGGTTAACTCCCGCACGATGGGGAATTACGACCCGAGTACGATAGTCTGGGAAGTTTCGCTGGATATCAATCAGCAGCTGGCGTACCCCTTGTGCAATCTCCACGTTTCGTTGGTATCTCCAGATGGCCCCATCATCTGGAAATTGGCAGGTGCCATTCCACGCACCGGTTTGCCAGTGGGTCAGATATTCAAGTGTCTCTGGTCTGGATGCGATTTCCCTGAGAACCGGTGCGTCAGCCGCATCACGGGGTATGTAGGCTCGGTCTATTCCCAGGCGAATATAGTTTTGTTTGTCCAGTCTGTACCCGGTGCTTGTGTATCCTTTGGAACGGAAATGAATAACGGTACCCAATCCATGAAGCGAGTCTCCGGAAGTGGAGGCGAGCTGGGTGTGCGATCGCGTGTTGATGAAAATCTCATCGAATGCAGGATAGCGGAGCAGGCTGTGCAACTGTTTGAGAACGTACGTTCTGGCTGCTGGCAGGTTGAAGTCAACCATTTCTGATGCCCAGCGTCTTCCCAGATTGACAACGATTCGGTTGTTTTTCCAGGTATGGATTGAAGAAGAGAGGCCGAACATCTGGTTAATGCTGTTATCTATCGCCTGATAGGAGGCTCGATAGTCTCCAGTTTCCAGGATACCTCCGATATGCGTCTCTCGTCCGGATCCAACAGACTCGTCCATAACCCAGTAAATGTTCGCACGCCCCATTCGGTTTCCGGCCTTTGCGAACAGCTTAATATCGATATCGACGGGTAAAACGAGTGATCGGGCAAATGGGCTGTTCGCTTCAATAGTAATGACATGAAAGTCTTCCGGAAGCTGGAGACCTGTGAACTGAAGTGCACCGGATTGTGTCACGGACAATTGGAAATTCGAGATTCGATGAAGCCGAGCCCTGGCCGCTTCTCGAATGCTACCAAAGTAACGTAAATCGAATTGGTCCTGAGCGTGTTCAACCAGCACCCAGGAACGACTGTCGATTGGAGGAACACGGGAGGCCAGGATTGTGAAATCCTGTTTCCCTTCCTCAAATCGTGACATCAGTTTCTCAGCATCCCGGATACCGGTCAGAACCATTTTGTCCAGTGTGACAGCTTTGATGTTCCCCATTCGAGTCAGTATTTCCCGGTAGCTTGCAAAGCCCACTTTGTCAGAATGGTAGTTCACAATAGGGGAGGCGAGTGGTGAAAACCCTCCGACGTAATCCCTTTGGGTATCGAATATTGGTACTTCATAGTATTTTGCCAGGGCATGTTCGAAGGGGCGAAAACTCGCCGTCAGAGAAATGCCGTGTGTCTGGGCAGATTGGGAAAATAACGGACCGAATTCAGGCATCAGCCGAAGGGACATGATTTCACTTAACCACTCCCAGCTCTGAAGCCCAGGTGTTTGCTGCATGCGTGTTCTGAGTTCCTGTTTGTTCAGAATAGCCTGGGACTGAGATACGTAACGAAGCCAGTCTGGTGGGGCAAATTCATCGCGATCCGACATGTACGGAAACGGGCTTTGCCATACGATCAGTCGTTGACAGCCATGGGCTTGAAGGCGTCGGAAGTACGGGCCGAAAGCGTATTTTGTCACGGGCCGAAAATGCCCGGATTCGGAGTTCCAGAAAATGCGTATCAGATCGTCTACCAGGTCGGCGATGTAAGAAATCGGACGTGGTGCTGGAGCCGGTTGAATAAGGATGGTTTGGTGCATGCTGGAATCGTCTTTGCCATTAAGACGTATTTCCAGTTCAAAACGTATGTTTTGCTCGACCGTTGCGGCATCGATAATCATAAAACCCTTGTTGTTAATACGGATATCAATGCCGGGTAGTTCCAGCTTCGTGCCACGCCCGAGAATGGCTGAATCCTGACGTGCTATCAACTCGATAGGTGTGGTGTCTGTTAGGTCACCATCCAGTATCGGCCAGATGCGTGTGCCACCGGGCAGGTAACAGAATGGAACCTCTGTGTTGTGACTCAGTAATTGAGGTCCGGCCTCAAGGGTGTTCCATGAAAGAGCGGAGAGGAGTATCCCAAGTGCCGTCCAGAATACGTATAGCGGGATAAAATTTTTCTGATGATTCGGATTGTCCAGCATTGTCGAATGTCTCTGTAGTCCGCGTATCCACGGCGAAGAAGAAGTCAGACGGTTACAGTTTATTGCGAATGGTTAGAAATCCTGTCAGGGTTTTTAGAGCAAGGATCCCTGAGGCAGACCACAGGATGACATTGAGACTGCCGGCCCATACGTAGACTTCCACAACATAACAGGCGTAAACAAGGAATCGAGGGCGGAACAACCAGGAGTAGGGGGCGGACATCGCATTGCGTACAAAAGCAAAACCTACCACGCATGTGTAAAAAAAGAGGTAGAAACTACCAGGCCAGAGTCCCGCGTGCCCGGTGTGTACCATTGTGACAGCAGTTGCTGTTACCACGATCTGGTCAGCCATCGTGTCAGTGAAGGATCCTCGATTGGAGTCGGAGCCGTTAAAACGCGCCAGTGGGCCGTCAAGACCATCGAGCAGTACGTGTGCAAACAATAAAATAAACGCAGGAAAGACGTACCCGTATAAAAAGGCTGGGCAAAAAGAAAGTCCAATAATCATCGATATAAAAGTGACATGCGTGGCCCGAATTCCCAGTTTTGTCAGTGCGTACAATAATGGAAAGAACAACTGGCCTCGTAACGCTTGAGTCCAGTTCATGAAGGCTGCTTCACCACCCGAATAGCAGTTGACCTTGGGGTCATGAGCGGAGCGTTCCTTGTTCAGGGTTGGTTCAGGTGACATGCGCGTCATGTTCCGGATGTAGAAGGATGATAATCGGTCAGTTTAAAAGGCATGGGATGGAACCCCATCCCTGTAATCGCTGATCCCGTGTTGTGAAATCGGATTCCTTCTTGTGAGTGATTGTGAAATGGCATGTGAGTGTGGCCAAAGAAACAGTCATCGATCCGGTTCCGCCAATCCGGTACCGCTTGGTCCAGATAGTAGATGACGCGTTGAATGGTTTTTGCTTTAGGAAAATAACAGAAATGAAAGCAGTGGCTGATGCGGAAGTAGTCAATCAGAGTATACAGAGTGGTGGAGATTGCGCCACGGGGTTTGTCCCGGCTCCATTGTTCCCGGTAACTCCGTAAGGTTGAATCGTTCATGAATCGATTGCTGCAGTCGCCGTGCAAAAAGAGAAGTCGGTCTAGTTGAAGCCAGAATTCATGGAGATGGATACGTGGATGCAACCGCGTCAGTTCTTCCAGTTGAGTGCGAAAGGAGGTCAGGCAATCGTGATTGCCAAGCAGAAAATGGACCTCTTGATCTGGGAAATTGTCCAGTTGCGTTCTGAGCCAGGTAATAGCGGCCGTTACCGTTGCTGCTTCAGAAGGATAATGACTCCAGCGAAAATCAAATGTATCACCGTTCAGAACCAGAATATCGGTCTTGCGCAGTATCGATTCCTGGGTTTTCAGAAATTGGCTTCCTTTCGATCGCCGTGAGAAAAGGTGAAGGTCGGAAATGACCAGTCCCTTTTTTTCTGATGTGGATGATTTCATGGCAAACGGTCGATGGTGGGGCACATGTCCTGCATGCAATTCCCATTATAAGTCAGTCCGGAATTCCGGGAGAGTAACCTTATAGATCAGACAAATCAACAGGGTACATCGAAGAACGAAGTATGACCCGTTTGGCCGTCAGATGGTGGATCCTGAGGCTTCTCATTCACGAACAACTGAAAGTATGGCAGAAATGGAAAAGACGATATTTGGGATACGGTATGGGTTCATTCAAGGGAATTTTTCGATTAGTTAAGATGGATTGTGGACCGGGATTCTTTTTTCCGGAACTGTACTGGAGATGGAACATTCTGGTTGTTATCGACAGGCGTCTATTTTAACTCAAAATGCACTTCCTCCGGATCGTTATCGAAGATATTCGGGTTCCTGACGAGATTAGCGATCCGTTCCACTTCGATCACTTCTTCCAGGGTTGCCTCGGGAGCCCAGTAGACAGCTACGTAGTCGTCACAGCTGTGAGCACGTGAAGGATGCCCGGTTTTCTTCCACGGATGATAGGACGACTCGCACTCGACTACCACCGTGGTTCGGTGTCCCGGATCAGTGGTGATCCGCAGTTCACCGTATTCCCCCTCAACTTCTTGAAAATCGAGTTCGCGGAGTATTTGTGTTCGCTTGATTTCCGCCGTGTATACGGCCAGCTCGGCTGGGCTTTCTTCACCCGGGGCATCATGGTCTGCCGGTATTCCGAGATGGTCGGCATTAGCACAAATGATGATTGTGTGTGCGTGTGATGGATTTGGATTCTGGTTGCAGAGTTTCTTGAAATATTGCGTCATGCGTCCCGTGTCTGTATATGACATCGTTGAACTCCTTTTCAACGTGATAGTGTCAACTGGCCGTTGCTGCAATCAGGAAATCTGAGCAGGCAGAACAGTTGGTTGTCCGATGGTCGCACCCGGGTGCCCTGCAAACGATCTGTTCAACCGTTTTTTACACTACGCGTAATATCTGATACGCAAGAAATCCGTAAGGGGTTCATTTGGAAAACAGAGTTTTTGGTGGTTCCATTGATACAAGGCATATAGGTGCTGTTATTGATTGGAGTGAGGGACACTACCAGCCATAAGAGCCGTGGGAACCGATTGTGCAACGGAGCGTGACTGACGGATAAGAGATACGAGACTACCCGGAGTGGGAAATCTGTGTGATACGATATCCGGTATGGTTCGAGTCAAAAAGATGTGGCTTGAGACAGGTACCCAGTCCTGGTTTTTCAGGTGGTATCGCATGTCCATCGCGAATCACGATATTGGGTTCGATTAACAGGTCATAGAAAGTCCGAATGTGCGCGCGGACACTCTCTTGCAGAACGACATTGGGTACCGCTGTGGCAACATGCAGCCCGGCAAATAACGTTAGTGGGCCGGTACAGTCATGCATGGCTACCGGAATGTTGTAACCCTGTGCCATTTCCGACAATCGCCGAGTTTCACTGATGCCACCCACCCATGTCGGGTCGACCATGAGATAATCGGTGGCATTCTTTTCCATAACCAGGCGATAATCTTCGCGACTGATAAGCATTTCGCTTACGGCCAGGGGGACCCCCGCCTTGTCCCGGAAATCTTTGAGGGTGTCTACATTGTCCAGTCGCATGACATCTTCCAGCCATAAGAGTTTCAGATCACGTACGGCTTCAGCTATACGCAGCGCAGCGGGCAGCTGAAAGAATCCGTGACCATCCAGGAGTATTTCGATCTTGTCACCCACGCGCTTTCGGGCTTCTTCGATGGGTTTGACGCATGCCTTGATTACAGACAGCGGTAAGTAACTGCCTCCGTACTGGTGGTAGGCTTGATCGAAGGTCCAGAATTTCATAGCCGCGTATCCTTCGGCAACCAGCTCTTCAGCAAGATCACCCGGGGCAAAATGTGCCGACCAGTTGTCCTCCAGGGGACCTGGTTTTCCTATGTCACCATGTCCCGGCCAACCGGGATCCGGGATTTCTCCTGGCGGACGACGCCCGTAGGTAGGTCCTCCGGAGCTGTTATAAACGCGGACACGATCCCTCGCTTTGCCACCCAGAAGTTGCCAGACGGGACATCGGCATACCTGTCCGAGAATATCCCAAAGGGCAAGATCAATGGCACTGATTGCGCGCAGTTCGGCACCGCGCGATCCGAATGCACTGGTCCTTTCATAGAAGAATCGCCAATGATGTTCGATGGACAAGGGGTCACTGCCGATCAGTCGTCTTGCCATCCAGTCGTGAATGACAGCTGCTGCGGCATGGGGTATGTAATAGGTTTCGCCGTGACCGATGAGTCCTTTATCGGTATGAATGCGCAGCAGCATCAATCCCGGCATAATGTCATGGGGAAGCAGGGTTTCGATCGCAGTGATTTTCAGGTCTGAACTTTCTGGGACCGGTCTGGGCTGTGGTGATATCGGTTTGTCAGAGTCGGTTGTGGAGCGAATATTCATAATCCATTTCCTGCACAGGACTGCCAGAATCGAAAGTAAGCAAACGGGCATCATACCATGACGAATATCTGTGTCTGAACAAAAGATGCTTTCATGAATGTCGGGCTGCTGCGCAGCGTGCATTGTGTGATGGAAAGCGTTCAACTTTGCATGGAGCCCCGAGCGCTAACCACCTCATGGCTAAAAGAAAAAATCAAAGCGGGCAGGGGTGGTTGCTAGACCAAGAAGAGAACAAGTTTTAATCGCTTAGCAAGTTGCTTTCTTCGTATCCAAATGGACGCGGATAAATGAGCTCCCTGAAACAGAATTCTCTAGACTACATGTCATATCTGTGAGATGAGTAGGAGATGCCCATCCATTTTCGATGGCCAGATAGAGATTATGGATTAAAGTGGACACTTAAAACCCGATACCTGCGCTATGCAAGTAAACGATCGCAGAGTTGGTTCAGATAAAGAAACCTTCTGAGAATAAACTTCAGCCATGACCGGTCCTGACGGAAATCGACCCAATCTCAATAAGTATAGCAAGGCAAAGGAATTCTGCTTCGGTAAACTCGTGTTTTGCGGTCTTATAGGTTGTCTTTCCTTCATGGCAATTTTTTGTGTCGTCTTCGTTGTCCTTAATACCGATCCTGGTGATTTCGCTGATCCGGCCGCGGAAAGCTGGAGACAGTTTCTGAGGACGGGCCCTGCCAACGAGATTTTGGATATGGCATCAACCATCGACAAGGAGCCTTCTTATTCTGTTCTCATCATCTGGCTGATCGCTCTAGCCGGACCGGGTGGGGTCATGCTTCTTTACCCTATATGGAAAAAGTACGCACCTCCCATTATCCCGTATGATGGGTGGCCGTGGTATCATCCGCTCAATATTCACACCATTTGTATGCTGTTACCGTTGCCTATTACCGGGTTTTATATCGGCGCGGGGTTTTCGTTTTCAGCTGCCATTCAACGATTGTGGGCGATTGGGTTGCTTGTGGCTCCTGCTACATTGTTGGTGGCAATGCCATTTTTCTGGATCACGCACCGTAATTTAAGACGGCTTGAAAAAGATCTTTATGCCATGGATAAACCCGAGGGAAGCGGATAAGACGTCCGGATACGCTGTATGCATCCCAAGCAAGGGGGAGTGCCCATCCCTGGCGTAGTGCTGTTACAAAATCACACTGATTGTGGGAAGGGGTATGACAGTCACAAAGTTTTTGATTGGCCGCTCGTGGGCCCACTAAGATATCGTCCTACTCGGCGAGACTTTAGCTTTCGAAGACAGATGGTCAATCCTTTTTTTCCCGGAGGCCATCGACTATGTTGCACGCGCGTCACGTACCGCGGCGTCGTTACTCATCCTTCCCGTTTCAAGGAGCCTTATGATGCAAGTTCTGCCTGGACCTTCGGTACATGGTGTATTACACCTGCAGCGTGCCAATTGTAGTACGTTCTCGCTGATGGCCTGGTTCGCGAGCACTTGGCTGACAACCGTAGCCGTAGCTCAGCCGCTAAAAGTCGTTGAGACGGATAATGTGATCACCGTTCAACAAGACGGTAACTCCGTTGTTACGTACAACAAGGTATCGCCGCCGGCGCCTCAGGGAATCGCCTCGGTTTACGAACGCAGCGGGTGTTTGCATCCAGTCCGTTCGCCCCAGGGACAGACGGTTACCGCCATGTTTCCAGTAGACCATCCCCATCAACACGGTATCTTCTCGGCCTGGGTGCAGACGACCTACGCCGGTCAACCCGTTGATTTCTGGAATCTCGCGGGTGGCACGGGACGAGTGTTGCACGAACGGGTTGTCTCGACATTTCAGAATCACAAAGCAGCTGGCTTTGAAGTTGATTTGATACATCGTGTAACAAGCGAGCCGCCAGTTGATGTCTTGCGCGAGCGATGGAAGGTCACCGTTTACCCGACCGACGGAACATACCATTGTTTCGATCTGCAAACGGAGCAGAGGGCTATTACGACCAAGCCGCTAAAAATCAGCAAATACCACTACGGCGGTGTTGTTTTGCGAGGACCAACGCGGTGGTTGACCGCGAAAGACAAGGACGTTCGCAACCGGACCGATCTTACTCGAGAACCGAGTGAGTTTCTGAACAATCTTAGCTCCAGGCGAGTTGAAGGAAACCACCAGCATGCGAAGTGGGTGGCACTTTGGGGAGCCATCGACGGGAAGCCCGTCAGTATTGCGGTATTGTGCCACAAAGAAAACTTCCGTGCGCCCCAGGCCGCGCGACTGCATCCGACGAAACCCTATTTCTGTTTCGCCCCCTGTGTCGACGGAAAGTTTACGATCGAACACGATCATCCTTTCAAGGGGCGTTATCGTTATTTGGTTACGGACACTGAGCCGGACGCCGAATGGATCGATCGCCAATGGATGGAGTGGTGTGACAACTGAGTCAGCTGAAAAACGGGACTGGCTGTACCGGACAGTGGAGGTGTGAAGTTTGGCTGTTAAATGGTTGTCAAATGCTTTATTGATATGGCATGAGTCACATTCAATAAAGAATAGGATATTTCATGGATTTCTGATTGTGTATCACGGTCAAAAGTACCTCATCGCTCGGTCGTAGTGACGCGATCGTAATGGTTGAAAGAACGTTTGCATTTCAACAGGAGCCGTCAGGTTTTCGAATAACCATTATGAGATGTATCGTCGATTTGTGATCAGTCGATCCATGAGACTGTACGGGAGAAATTATTCATGAAAATTGCGGTTCCCCGCGAAATCAAAACACAGGAGTTTCGGGTGGGACTCTTGCCATCTGCAGCCTATCAATTGACCCGGCAGGGACATCAGGTGCTTGTGCAGCGTGGTGCTGGAGAGGGAACTGGCTACCCGGATGCGCAGTACGAAGAAGCAGGGGCGATTTTGTTGGACGACGTAAATACGCTGTTTGCCGAAGCGGAACTGGTGGTAAAGGTGAAGGAACCACAGCCCGAAGAATACGACTTGCTGCGCCCCGGACAGATTCTTTTTACCTATCTGCATCTGGCAGCGAATCGAGAGCTGACCGAAGCGCTGTGCCGCTCAGGTGTCACGGCGTTGGCCTACGAGACAATTGCGGTGAATGACCGTTTACCACTGCTGGAACCGATGAGCGAAATTGCCGGTCGTATGTCGATTCTGGCCGGCGGATATTTTCTTGCCAAGCACGTGAATGGAAGTGGTGTATTGCTGGGAGGCGTTCCCGGAGTACTTCCGGGGCGAGTCCTGGTTCTTGGTGGTGGGGTTGCCGGAATTAATGCTGCACGTATGGCTACGGGGCTTGGTGCGGATGTAACCATTCTGGAAGTAGATGTGGAAAGAATGCGCTTTCTGGATATAACGCTGCATACGGCGCACACGCTTTATTCCAGTGAAGCACACATACTGGAACAGTTGCCACGAGTGGATATTCTTGTTGGTGCGGTTCTGGTTCCCGGTGACAAAGCCCCTCGATTGATTAACCGTGAAATGCTGAGTTGCATGCGTCCCGGTAGTGTGCTGGTTGACATCGCCATTGATCAGGGAGGTTGTTCGGAGACTTCCAGGCCGACCACGCACCACGATCCGGTATATATTGAGCAAGGTGTAACGCACTATTGTGTAGCGAATATGCCGGCGGCCTATGCGCGAACTGCCACACAGGCATTGACCAATGTAACACAGCGCTATGTCGAGACTCTGGCCCAACATGGATTAGTGGATGCTTGTAAGAACGCTCCGGAACTCATCGGTGGCATCAATACTTTCCAGGGCAATTTGACCTGCGAAGCGGTTGCCCATGCGCACGCAATGCCGTGCCATCCCCTTTCCCTTTAAAGAATCGTGAGTAGCTCAGGAGAGTGTAGTGCCTGTAATTTAAGTGATTTTTTTCATGAACAACCAGCTGACGGATAAAGTAAGGGTGGTCAGGAGGATGCCAGCAACCATCCACCAAGTCCAGTGAGTGGTGGGATAAAGTTGAATATCCGAAGGAGTCGTGTTGTGGAGTGTTTCACAGGCCAACCGACAAGTCAGCTGGGCACCACAGCGGTTACAGGTAATGCGTGTGGTGGATTTGCGGAAGAGGGGAAGCACAAAAAAGAGACGAAGCTGATGACTCTGCTGCCTACAGCGAGCCCGAGTGTCTTTGCATTCGCAGCTCGGGCAATGAATACGAATGGTTTGCTCAGGTGATTGTTCCAATTTAAGGTCGATTAAAAAAAACAGGTTGATACTCCTGTGGGATCGAAATTCAGGATCGGATTACAGGTCTCAACCAAATCGCTAAGACCCGGCCAGGAGGTTCTCACTGGTCTTGTGAAAATCGATCCAGTCCCAGTCGAGCTCTACACCAATACCCGGACCTTCGGGGGCCCACAGGCAACCGTCCTTGTCAATGCCATCGAGATTGTCATTGTAGTTGCTGTATACAGGTGCCCAAATAGTCTGAACCTTGGGGTGAACTAGCCCCAGTTCGAAGAAATTGGTATTTCGAATTGCGGACATGATATGGCGATGAACGGGACCAGGGCCATGCAGTTCCACATCGAGGCCGAATCCTTCAGCCGCGTGAGCTATTTTCATGGCACCCGTAATGCCACCATCCTGATGTGCACCGCAGCGAACGTAGTCAGTAGCGTCTGCGATGATGAAATCAACGTGCTGTTCCAGCATTCGAATATGTTCCGTCTGCAGCATGGGGGTTTTCACCAGTTGACGTAGTTTGCGATGTCCAAACTGTGAAACGCCGCCGTCCTGATAGGGATCTTCCCACCAGAAGAACTGGGCCTCGTCACAGGCTTGACCGAGTTTAAGGGCATCACCGAAATTTCTGATCTCACATGCTGGATCAATAAGCAGGTCGAGTTTCCCGGCAAACTTTTTCCCAAGATTCAATACGTTTTCCACTTCGCGGTCGATGTGGTTCCGTGCTAGTCCCCATCCATGTACTTTGAATGACTGGTAACCCATCTCCAGACACTGTTGAGCGAAATCCGCAAAATCTTCAGGGGTGGTAAGGCCACCGTTTTCATCACCGTGCAGGGTGGATGCATAGGCTTTCAGAGGCCGTTTCTCACCACCCAGAAGACGATAAAGCGGCTCCTCGTAAAATTTCCCCGCGATGTCCCACAGACAAATATCAATGAGGCTCAGCCCGGTACCAAGCATCTGCCGGGACCCCCGTTTGAGATCGTTATAAATCCACTCTCGGGCAAGTGCGTCCTTTCCAATGAGATAGGAGGCAATGGCACGTACTTCAGCTATCGGTGGGCTTCCCTGGGACGGACCTGCAAATTCACCTACGAGACCTTGATCGGTATGAATTCTGAGTATGCCTCCCTGCTGAGTGAGTCTTCCCCCGGGTTCATACACCAGATTAAACGTGTTGTAATCTTTCCCCAATTCCTCAAGGGTGTGTTCGTAATTGATAATGTCTACACGGGTGATTACGGGACTTGATCTCATGAATAGTTCTCCCTGGTCTTTCTGTGAACTCGTGATTGCTGGACTGGCGAGGTGGAGTCACGGTCGTTGCAGGCGGCGATTTTAGCGAGTTACCTGAAGGGAATCCAAATGATTTGTATAATAGCAGGGATTGGTATGATTCCTGTCGTTCATGTCCAGCAGTGGTCCGATCATACGAATTTGTGTATGTCATTATTTCTTGATACCGCACGATCAGAGGTAGTATGGATGACAGGCTAAGTTTTCATTTTCTAATTATTTGAAAACGGATCTATCCGGGATCGTTCGTGCTTTATTGCCTGATGGGTGTAGGTGTCTCGGTCATCATGTGGAAATTAATCTGGAAACACGGGTGCGGTTCACCCTATTCTGTCTGCATCAAGGTCTTGTTGTTGTTCGTGTGACGAAACGGTTTATAACGCCTGTCAGGATGCTGCTAAACATGGAGGAGCATGCCCCGTGAGTGCTGGTATTACCCCCGAAACAGTAATCCCGAGTCTTTTGATCCGTCAGTGTAAAAGCAGTCGTCGACGTAAGAAAATTGCTGATTCCAGTGGCGCTACAGCAACCGGTGGTGAATTTTTGACTCGAACGCTTGTTGCGATCGATCTATTGAAACGTCATGTGCTGTCAGCTGACGAGAAAACGGTTGGTCTGTTGCTGCCCCCTTCGGTGGGGGGTGCGGTCATCAATGCTGCGATTACTCTGTCCGGGCGTACGGCTGTAAATCTCAACTACACACTGAGTGAAGAGGTGGTCAACTACTGTATCCGTGAGAGTGGTTTGAAGCATGTATTGGCCAGTCGTAAGTTTCTCGAAAAAAGACCAATGGATCTGGATGTGGAAGTCGTATGTGTGGAAGATCTCGTACCGCGTGCGGGATGGTTTCTTAAGGCCGTTAGCTGGCTGAAAGCAAACATCTGCCCTGCTTGGTGTCTTGAACAGTCGCTCGGATTGTCTGATGTGAAACCGGATGACCTGCTGACGATTATCTTTACGTCCGGATCAACCGGTGAGCCCAAAGGTGCCATGCTATCTCACCGTAATGTTAGTTCGAATGTTGCTGCGATTAACCAGCTGTTTAATCTGACAGCGGATGATACCATTCTGGGAGTACTGCCGTTTTTCCACTCATTTGGTTATACCGGTCTGTTGTGGCTGCCACTGGCCCTGGAGCCGACCTGTGTTTATCACTTCAATCCGCTTGATGGCCGCATGGTAGGGAAATTGTGTGAACAGCACGGTGTTACCATGATGCTCGCGACACCTACCTTTCTCAGGACCTATCTCAAACGATGCAAACCAGAGCAGTTGAAAAAACTGGATCTGGTAGTGGTTGGTGCTGAAAAGATGCCAATTGACCTGGCGGAAGCGTTCAAGGACAAGTTTGCTGTGATGCCGACCGAAGGTTTTGGAACCACGGAACTGTCACCGGTTGTCGCTGCCAATGTTCCGGATCATCGTGCCCAGGCCAGCGATGGCCAGGGAACACGACTGGGTACTGTAGGGAAGCCACTTCCGGGGGTCCGTGCCAAGGTTGTTGATCCTGACAGTGGAGAGGAGCTCGGTAACAACGCAGACGGTTTGTTACAAATCAAGGGACCTAATGTGATGTTGGGATACCTTAATCAGCAGGAGAAGACTGAAGAAGTAATCCGTGATGGATGGTACGACACCGGGGATATCGCACAGATTGACGAGGATGGTTTTATTTCCATAACTGGGCGTTTAAGCCGATTTTCGAAGATTGGCGGAGAAATGGTGCCGCACATCAAGGTTGAAGAACATCTGTCCGCGATTTCCGAATCAGGAGAGCATTCCGATGAAGATGATGAAGTCACGATTCGACTGGCCGTAACATCCGTACCGGACGTTCGCAAAGGAGAACGATTGATCGTACTTTATACCTCTCTTGGAATGACTGTCGAAGAGATCGTTAAAAAGCTCGGGGCTACGGATCTTCCTAAGATCTGGCTGCCATCCGCGGATAGCTATTTTGAAGTCGAAGGTATTCCACTTCTGGGTACAGGAAAACTGGATTTGAAGGCCATACAGCAAATGGCACTTGAATCGTCTGGCGGAAACGGAGATTGAACGTGTTGCGAACGACTTGTTGACAGGTCAGGTGGTTAAAAATGAAAAACGGTCAGTGCAAACAACCGGATGATTTAGAGACAGAAAAACGGTGTGCATGGCTTCTCAGGAAGTTAGAGATGACTCGAATTGCAGTTTGCATGGTGGCTGTTTTAGCTACCGGTCCCATTGAGGCACAGGATAACACACTTACCCCACGGGAGAAAAAAGCTGGATGGATCCTGCTGTTTGACGGTAAGACCACTCGAGGATGGCAAACCATCCAGCAGCAACCTCTTGAATCGCGGTACGTTCAGAATGGGGCGCTGAACCCCCATCCCTGTGAGTATATGTTGATCCACGAGAAACAGTGGGATCATTTTATGCTGTCTCTGGATCTAAAAATCAGCAAAGGATGCAACAGTGGCGTTTTCTTTCGCACTTTCCCACTTAAACCACGAGAAGGGAAAGATGTGGGATTCAACGGGCTTGAGATTGCGATTGACGATACACTTTCGGCTGGCTTTCATGATACCGGTGCCATATACGATCTGGTCAAACCAAAAAGGAATGCGATGAAGGCCGTTGGTTCATGGAACAACCTGGTACTGACTTGTAAAGGATCGCATATTACGGTAGCGGTCAATGGCCGCAAAGTAACGGAGATGAATCTGGATCAGTGGACTGAGAAAAACAGACGTCCTGATGGAACGGTCCACAAGTTTGATATTGCGTACAAAACACATCCGAGACACGGCTATATCGGTTTGCAGGATCACGGGGCCGATTGCTGGTACAAAAATATCAAATTGCTTCCCTTGAAGGATTGAGGTGCAGGTATCCTGAAGTTTTGAGCATCCACCGAAGAGGATCCTCTTCAAAAGCCGGTTTGCAAAGATACCTCGACCGTGTAAAAAATCTGCCCGGAATCACGATTGCGGACTGTGGGATGGAACATGCCGTTCGGATAACTGGAGAAGAGAGCGGCACAATGTATGCCTGAGACTCAGCGCAGCAGCTGCATCAGGTAGGCAAGCAGATCGCTTAGCTCCTTAGGGTTTTTAATCAGTCCGGCTGGCATCGGGGAGAGTTGCATCGCGCTCCTTTGGTCAATCTCGTCTTTAGTAACGATCTCTTTTTTGGCATCTGCGGTAAGCATTTCGATACGGTCGGCGGTTTCGTTGATCACCAGCCCGGTCAGTACCTTTCCTTTGCGGGTAAGGATTTGGGTTCCGCGGAACGAAGGTGAAATCTTTTCACTGGGAAGCAGGATCGATTCGACAAGATACGGCAGGCTGAATCGTCGTCCGGATGCAGCCAGGCTGGGACCTCCGGTTGCGGCGTCAGCGGGCGTTGCGGAATGGCACTTCGCACATCCGATCCCGTCGGCACTAAACCATTTTCGTCCCTGTTCGGGGTCGCCTTTCAGGGCGGCCTGTTCCCAATCGATTTCGAGAAGTTCGGGATTCACGGTATCCCCCTCTTGGGAGGCGGAACGGAGGCGTTCACTAAGGCTGGCTGTGTCAATTTTTTCAGGAAGTGTCCAGCTTACTTTCCCGATGGTTCGGTAATGGAGGTAGGCGTTATGCTCATCAGCGATATTGCGCACGCGCATTAAAATGTCGTTACTTCCTGCTTCGAGTGTTAGAAAAATAACGTCCTGTAGAGGCAAGCCTCCTCGGTTTTTGTCGATTTCGTAAACGAGCTGGCCATTATGCCATACACGCATGCCATCATCAGATCCAGGGGTAAACAGCACCTGTTGTGTCCTTGGACTGTCCAGTCGGAAATAGAGGTAACGAGAAGTTCCGTCAGCGGGGCCAAAGTGCTTACGAAAATCGAGCATTCGGCTGTTGCCTCTTTTCATTTGCTCCCAGGAAAAAGTGCGACCATCAATTTCGAACCTGGCAGAAAGATCCGTAACGGTCGTTTCTGGAGGATGGATTGTTTCAAATCCTTTTCCACTATCGAAAAAGGGACCCATTGTCCATACGGTGTGAACGTTGTGGATAGTTCCCCTGGTCAGTCTCTGACGTTCCGTAACCGCTCGAACTTTCTCGACTAGAGGTTCAGATCTTGTGTCATTCAGGAGAGACAGAAAGTGTGCCGATTGCAAACGAACCGGTTCATCTGAATCCTGTAAGGATTCCAATAGTAACTGGAACAGATATTCCTGCTCTTCGGAATGTGAGACGGCATTCCAGTGTTCTGCCAGTGTGAACATCCCTGTGCGACCCAGGGTACGTACATCGACCGTTTCACCATCGTAAGCCTGGTGATAGACCTTTTCATCGGACCAGGGCTGCAGTGGAAAACGATCATCGATAGGGGAAGTAACCTTCGGGAGAGTCAGGCGGAAACCGGTAGCCAGTATTCCCGCCAGGCGAATGGTGTGGTCTGGAGATTCACACAACGCTTTCAACTGGTCGACAGATAATTTTTCAGCCAGCAAGCGAGTGGAAGCCTGACGGAGATAGGTATCCGTACTTCGAGCCGGTCCTGCCACCAAAATTTCCAGAGGAAGTCTGTTTTGTTGAAAAAATCCGACGATAGCTGCATGTTGCACTTGGGGGTGCGGATCCGAGAGAGCATTGGTCAAAATGGCCGTGGTTTGAGGATGGGCTGCGTGGTGTTCCGCGAGACAACGGACTGCCTGATGTCGCAGGTCTGGGTTATCATGAATCGAAAGGCGTCGTAACTCTTTGAGGAGAGTTTCTGTTTCGATGTCGGGTCCCTGTCCGCTTGCTGCGATCCATATCAGGTGAGTGGAGGGTGACTTCCTTAGTCGTAGCAGCGCGGTTCTTGCGATAGCGATATCCGTTTCACCGCGTCTAATCAACTCAACCAATGCGCGACGGCTTCTCCATGATGAACGATGATCTAGTTCTTCCCAGAGATGGTCATCAGAGATGGTGGTCGCTTCGTAACTGTCAAAAGGGTGGTGGTCTGGATCATCTTTGCGGGTAATCATGACGAGATCGCTGCGATAAACCGGAGAGCCCTCGTTATGCGACATGTAGGCGAGCGTCACAAAGATACGCCCACCACGTCCTACGGCAACACCAACAGGTCGTGTTTGGTCACTACCCTGCAGCAAAACCTGTTCTTCCGTCGAGAAACTTGCGCCCTGCGAACGTAGCGGGTAGCGTACGAGCGTGCGATTACCCCATCGTGCTACCAGCAGGTTGTTACGGTATGGTTTTGCAAGAAAATCTTCGTCGTAATAGGATTGGCCAACGGGAACGCTGCGCCCCATGCCGGAATACATGGTCTGAAGCAAGTCGGCTCGATCGGGTGTCAGTTCCGGCATCCATCCCCTTGGCCACCCAAAGTCGGCGTGCGACGTGACATGCAGAAGGCGTCCAGGTACGAAATGGGTCGGAAGTCCTTCGTGATCATTGTCGTTGCTGAACAGATTCCAGTGTCGATCGAATACCAGTCCACAACTGTTTCTCGTGCCTCCAGCAATGATCTGTAGATCGGTGCCATCCGGACGACAACGCATGAATCCACCTACACCAGTATACGGAACGGAAGTACCCGGGGGTTGTGATTGGAAGTTCCAGTGTCCCCAGTGATCGGGGCGACGGAAGTCACCATAGGACACCATCAGATCGCCCATGGACAGGTAAAGGTAGCCGTCTGGTCCCCACGCTAAACCGTGTAGACATTGGTGTGGGTGAAAGTCAGGATGACCCCAGATGAGACGTTTTGCACGCAGTCCCTGGTGTTTTGTAACTCCTTTGGGTAGCAGGTACAGCGCCCGGTTGGTCATGACGTACAGGTCCTCTCCCCGGATTTCGATATCGTAGATCCATGAATTATCGGGGAAACGGTAGCATTCTCTGGGAGCGTCATAGAGGCCATCTGGCCTAGGCTCGTATACGAAGAGGGCTTCACGACCACCAACATACAGACGCCCAGCGGTATCGGTACGGATAGACAGGAACGATTCGCGGATAGATGAATCGATGAGAACCGTTTTCAGTTTCGGGTCGGTTAACTGATACGGAGGTTCTCCGCAAGCGATGTGGCTGTAACCAGTCAAAACAAAAAGAATCAGAGTGCCGGGAAATCGAGCCATAACGAGTTACCAATGGATACAAGAACTGTAAGTGGAGGACAGTCTGAGCATGATAATCGAATGGGTTTCAGGCGGATGGATTAATTTATGAAAAAGTGCCTGGTACCGTATTACCATTGTTACTGTGAAACCTGCGGATGGTGCCAATAAATGTGATCGTAATCAACGTGAGTTCTGATATTCTCGAACACCAACGACTGTCCATGGGATAGAGACTCTCATTTTGCACAAACAGGACCATGGTGATGAATAAATACTCGATGTCATTCTGGTTGACGATCGGAATGATAGCAATGAGCCTTGATTACGTAAAAAGCCAGGAGATGATTTGTGATGCGAGTGATTCTGGCTCGAATTCGAAATTATCCATCAGTGAGCAAATCGATGCTCTTATTACCGACGAGCACCTCCAGGCAGTGAATCGACGTCGTCGTATTATTTTCCAGGACGATGTCTTGGCAAACGGGATATTCAGGAATGAGCGGGTGGGAGAAGATCGTCTCGAAAGAATTATTGATTACTACATGAGCCGTATCGATGCGCATCCCAATCAGATAGATAGTGTCTGGCATGAGTGGGGTGAAGGAAACACAGCGGTTTGGCCCAGCCGTGTTCTGCCCCGTACAAGAAACGTGTTTCCCAAATGGTGGAACGCCGGGATTGATCCGGTGGAAGTGCTGTTGCGCGAAACACGCAAGCGAGGCCGTGAAGTCTTTTTTTCTTACCGGATCAACGGGTCGGATAATGATGATCTGTTCGATCCCCCTCATCCATTTGATCAGCCGATTCCACTCAAAGCGCAACATCCTGACTGGCTGTTTTATTTATGGCATACATATTGGAATTTTGCTTATAAACAGGTTCGTGATCTAAAGCTGGCTATTGTGCGTGAAGTGGCTGAGATGTATGCGTTCGATGGTATCCAGATCGACTTTGCCCGCATTCCGGTATTGTTTCCCGCTGGCCAGCAATGGGAGCATCGTAACTTGTTAACGCATTTCATGAGAGAAGTTCGACTGGCGTTGCTGAAAGAAGGAAAGAAACGCGGACGCCCATTCCTTTTGGCCGCCCGAATACCGGAAAATCTGATGGGTTGTCATTTTGATGGAATGGATGTCGAGACCTGGGCGAGAGAAAAGTTAGTCGACATTTTTGTGCTTGGTACGCGAACGGCAAACGTGGACATAGACGCGTTTCGCCGGATTACAGAGGGAACCTCCATCAAGTTGTATCCGTGCTGGGACGATCATCATTCCTCTGACGGATATTTACAGACCGGTATCAAGGTGTTTCGCGGAGTTTATGCTAACTGGTGGCATCAGAGACCTGACGGCATGCATACATTTAACCTGATGATGGCTTCACCAGGTACGGCTGAGCGATTGGGTGAGTCGTATGATCCACGCTGGTCAGTCCAGCGTAAGGTTTTCAATGAAATTGGCACCGCGGACAGTCTGAGAGGCAAAGACAAAATATTTTTTGTTGAGCGTCGTGGGGGTGGACATGGTCAACGGGTCGTTCCGTCCCCATCCAATTGGAATACACCGCGTCATATGTATTTCCAGACAAACATGCTGGCCCCGCTGCCAGTGCCTCTGGCACGCGATGAAAGGGAAGACAGACTGTTTCTTCTACCGGTGGCAGACGATGTAAATCGCGTGTCTGATGTAATTGATACGATTAAGTTGCGTGTTCTGATTTCAGGTGGCGATAAGGAAGTAAGTGATTCCCAGGAATTGAAATCCTGGAGAGACAGGATAAGACTCAGACTGAACAATATTCCTCTTGAGAATCCTCGAATTGTGGTGGTACCCGGTGATGCGATTCGTTCGAACCTCGAGTGGATTGTTTTCGAAGTACCTGCTGTCAGTCTTGCGGTAGGTGCAAATTTAGTAGGAGTGAGTATGGGTAAGTGGGAGCCTTCCGGTTCAGAGCCGGTTTTAATTGAAAAGATAGAATTGGAAATCGACTATCATCAGGAGTGATTGAAAAGGTTTTTCTGGCAGAGATCGTCCGTTCAGAGTCCCGATTGTCTGCTGAGGATGTTTGGTTTGGCGGGTTGCAGTACGGTTGGTTTCTTTTCTACTCATACGGGGTAATTGAATTCGAAATGTGTCTAGAAGAGGAATGTCGGGTGGTGCCGTTATGTACGGGAACCGTGACATGAAAATAAGGCATGTTTTCGAGTGCAAGCAAAGGTACAGGAGGTGGATTGCATGAATCCTTATCTCATGACACGACCTCCGCGTCGTTGGGAAGCGAAACTGTCCCCATTTCTGGTGCGCCTGACAGGGTGGTTGATGCGTCGAAAAGCGATGAAAGAATGCCAGCTTGAGAAGGTTGACGTAGAAAATGCACATATCGTCAAAGAAGCACTGGATAATGGATGTGGTGTGCTCATCACCCCGAATCATCCGACGCATGCCGATGCTTATTCCATGAATGCTGCGTCAGTTGCGGTCGGGCATCCGATGTATTTTATGGCAACGTGGCATGTTTTTGCAAACCAGGGCTGGGCAGGACAGTGGTTGCTGCAAAAATACGGCACTTTCAGTATTGACCGAGAAGGTACGGACCTGGAAGCCATGAGAATGGCTCAGGATATCCTCAAGAATCGGCGATTTCCACTGGTGATTTTTCCAGAGGGAGAAGTATACCATACCAATGACCGGGTGACACCTTTCCGCGAAGGGGCCGCCGCCTTGGCCTATCTTGCCGCACGGCGCAGTGAGCGAAAAATTGTCTGTATTCCGGCGGCACTGAAATACCATTACACATCAGACCCTATGCCGGAACTCCTTGAACTTACCAGTGAATTGGAAACCGCGGTTCACTGGCGCCCGACCCCTGAAAAACCCATCGTGGAACGTCTCTATAGATTGGGAACGGCTCTGATCTGCCTGAAAGAACTGGAGTATCTGGATACCGTTCAGGAAGGGACACTGACGGATCGCATATCAAAACTGTCGAATCACATCCTTCGAATACACGAAGCTGATTTTGAAATAGACGGCAGTGACAAGACGATTCCGGAGCGTGTCAAAGAGCTTCGCAATGAATGTCTCAAGCGTTTTGAGGGATTGGAAGAGTCGGATAATCAGAGACGTCTTATTCTGGACAAACGGCTGGATGATTGTTTTCTCGCCGTACAGCTCTACAGTTATCCCGGGACCTACATCGCGGAAAACCCGACGGTGGAGCGGATTGCCGAGACGCTTGACAAATTGGAAGAGGACGTGTTGGACCAGTATTCGGCGACAACACGTGGCATGCGTAGCTCAATTGTTCGATTCGGTGAACCCATCGAAGTGCCAACCAGCAAGCAGCGTAATCTGATTTCGGAATTAACCGATCAAATCGAAGACGCAGTGCAAGCGATGCTGGATAATATCAATTCCAGTGGTTAATGGTTCGCGTGAGAGAAGTCCCGGGCGCGAACTAGCATGCGCTAGAAGGACAGGGTTGTTATTAGAAGGGTTCTGTTTCGAAAGATACGAGCAAAAGACGGACGGGATAATAATTTACAGTGGCTACTGGTTTTGTGCAGAGTACAGAAGGAGGTCAGACCTGTTTGCTGGTCAGAAATAGTGATGTTTACAAATGCCTTGGACGATGCCAATTAAAGAGGCTGTGAAATGAGCGGATAGCCGAGGCTGGCGATAGGCTAAGCAGCGTTGTCTGTCGTCCTTGACGAGGAGGCTCTCTGAGGGATATGCAGGTGCTCGCAGGGATAGGTTATCACAAGTGCAATATCCGGATCTGTTGAGCGAACCGTTACAGAATATGGTGTGCTTAACGCAGTGAACGAACAGAAATCCAGGAGGCACTCGATCGATGTGTGGCATTTTTGGCATCACGGGTGTGCGGCCCGTAAGATCGGTGTTGCTCGAGGGTTTGCGAAGGCTTGAGTATCGTGGTTATGACTCTGCTGGTCTGGCTGTTTGCGATACGACTCTCCATTTGTACAAATGTATCGGCCGTGTTGATGATCTCGAACAGATCGTACCGGAACCACTGGTTGGTCACTGCGGCGTGGCGCATACACGCTGGGCGACTCATGGCCGGGTAACCACTGAAAACTCCCATCCTCATCTCTCGCAGGATGGTCAGGTGGCCGTGGTTCACAACGGGATTATCGAAAATGCCCGAGCCCTGCGTAACTGGCTTGCGATCGAAGGTGTGCAACTGCGTTCGGATACCGATTCGGAAGTCATCGTTCATCTTATATGCCGTGCACTGAATGACGGACTCGATCCTTTGAACGCGGTTCAGCTGGCGCTGACGCACATACGTGGTACGTGGGGAATCTGTGTCATTTTCGAAGCGCATTCGATGATGATCTGCGCCCGTAATGGTTCACCCCTGGTTGTCGGCATCGGCAGGGGAGAGACCCTTGTGGCGAGCGATCCCCATGCACTGGCACCCTATGCCGAAGAGGTGCTGTTTCTGGAAGATGGGGATATAGCTGTATTGACACCCGATGACGTTCAGATGAGTCGTCTCGATGGAAGTGTATCCGAAGCAGCGGTCACTACCATGGACCGACGTTGGGGGATGTCCGAACTGGGTGATTTTCCGCACTTCATGCTCAAGGAAATTCACGAACAACCTGAGGCACTGAGGCAATGTATCTTCGGACGGACGATTCTTACCGATGGTACGGTAAAGCTGGGCGGGCTGGATCTATCTGTAGAAGCCCTGCAGTGTATTCCCCATGTTCGTCTTCTGGGATGCGGTACTGCGCTGCATGCCTGTCAGGTTGGCCAATTAGCCATTGAGTACCTGGCCCGAGTCCCTGCCATGGCCCATGTTGCCAGTGAATTCCGCCATAACGACCCGGTCATCGATTCGCAGGCTCTTTATTTCGCAGTCAGCCAGAGTGGCGAGACAGCCGATACGCTGTCTGTGGTTCGAGAGGTTCAGCTGAACGGTGGAAAGGTTATGGGGGTGATCAATGTCGTCGGATCCTCGATTGCACGACTTTGTGGTCAGGGGATCTACATTCACTCAGGTCCTGAACAGGCTGTGGCTTCGACCAAGGCGTTTGCCAATATGGTGGCTGCGCTTACTTTGTTTGCCATTCAAATCGGTCGTGCCCGTTCGCTTTCAAGACAAAACGGGCGAAAGATCGTTTCAGCATTACACGCGATTCCCGAGCAACTGGAATATTATTTATCCAACCCGGGACCGATTGCAGATGCGGTGGATGCGGTCAAGGATGCCAGGCTTGTGCTGTTTCTGGGGCGTGGTCCATCCACCCCGGTTGCCTTTGAAGGCGCGCTGAAATTGATGGAGGTAGCCTATATTCCCTGTCTGGCGTATTCGGCCGGCGAGATGAAGCACGGACCGATTGCCTTACTGGAGCAGGGTACTCCGGTGGTCGTCATCGCACCGCATGATAAGTTTCGGGAAAAGACGATCTCTAATATTGAAGAATGCCGCGCCCGTGGAGCCCGTATCATTCTGGTCCATGATCACGGTGATCCGATCGGAGATTATGCAGACATTTCGATACCGGTACCTTCAACCGACACGATTCTTTCTCCCTTACTGACCGTTGTGCCACTGCAGTTGCTGGCCTATGAGACCGGACTGGCAAGAGGCTGTGATGTGGACAAGCCTCGCAATCTCGCCAAGTCCGTCACAGTGGAGTAGTTTGGAACAGGCGTTCCGAGTACAAGAGGCGACCTGGTATGGGTTGTCTTTTGTGGAGAGTTTAAGGTTGTGGTTTCACCCTTCCGGGTAGAAGAGATCGTCATCGGACATATCGGGAATACCGACAACCAGTACTCGCATTTTGCCGCGGGCTCCATGGACGACACCCGGTGGGATGTGTAACAGAGACCCTTTGGATACCGAAACGGGCTCACCGTCGAGTACGACGTCCCCTTCCCCTTCCAGGACATAGTACAGTTCGGTTGCCACTTTATGGTAGTGCTCGCGGGCTCCATCAATATCCACGGCATGTACCCACGCCGTGACGTTGGAATCTTCACGACTGATTAACCGGTCCCGCCATCCACAGGTACTTCTTTCGCGTGGAGCCTCGCCTTCGTGTCGGATGAGTGTCTGTAGCAATGAAGTCATAAGTTACCTCGGAAAATATCGTAAAAGCGATCCGGACGGAGTTGTCACCGGACGGTGTCATTGCTTTGAGTAATTCAAATCTAGTGATGGGATACAGGCCGTGATTCGGTTTGTAATAGACTTTGGACGTTTAATCGGGTCAGAGTTTTCATGTTGCTAACGGCTTCGAAACTCGTGTACGACTTTTCCATGGACGTCATGGTGTCGAAAAAGGATCTCCGGCGTGTTGTTCTGTTTGAGGACCGATACGGCTAGAAACCCGCCTTTGACTCGATGGAACGGTTGGTACTTGGCATTTTTACCTGGGGTACCGCCGGCATGGATGTCGCTGGCCGGACCGCA
This sequence comes from uncultured Planctomycetia bacterium, assembly GCA_963996245.1. Lineage (GTDB taxonomy): Bacteria > Planctomycetota > Planctomycetia > CAXEIY01 > CAXEIY01 > CAXEIY01. The sequence goes on from CAXEIY010000148.1 coordinate 31,327, forward strand.
TGAAAATTCGCGCAGTCGGGTTTGGGGGTCAATCGACATGTATTGCCAGTGTCGGTCGCCGCAGCAGACAAATAGATTGGTGAGGTTGTGCTCTGCTGTCCACTGGCGAAAAGCGTTGCCTTCATGGGCAAAAGCCAGATTGGAATGATTGTCAGCTTTGGTGCTGCGGTCCGGGCCGACTATTGGAGTGGGGCTGATGAGAACACGAAAATTGGCGTTGCTGTTAAGAATCGATTCTTTCAGCCAATTCAATTGTTGCTTGCCCCAGATGGTCTTGTCCGGACCGTCTTTCATATCGTTAGGTGAACGGTACAGACGTCCTTCCACCATCCAAACCTGAAGGCCTTTACCCCAACGCACGGTCCGATAAGTCAGGTCACCCATGGGGACCTGCTCTTTGTAAATGGAAAATCCCTGTTGGAACGTAAGTGGATTCATCCATGGGGCGTGCTGGGTCGGCCAGCCATCATCAACCCAGGAGTCATGATCATCCACTTCCCAGTAACCAGGCACCAATCGATGAAAAGCAATATGGCGAGGCAGGGAGTACATCCGTTGCCAGTGATAACGTGCCAGTTCAATGGTACGCGCTCGTGGTGCTTCACTGTCAAGGTAAACCGTATCACCGGTGGGGATGATAAAATCAGGTTTCAACTTTGACATGGCCGGATAAATATGGAAGCCGTTTGGATCGTCCAGGTCCCAGTATGACTGGCCGGTTACAACGGAAAATTGGACGTTCTGCCATTGATCGGATTCAGCAGGTGTGCCGAAAGAGCCTTCCTGACGTACGCTTTTCGAGGCGACGTCATCGCGGGTTTCAACAACGACCTGATAGCGAGTCATGGGGTGTAGTTCCGAAATACGAAATTGGTGGATGTAATCGTTTTCGGGTGTGACGGTGACCCATGGGGTGGAGGTTCGTTGATTCGGTTTGGAAATGGGGTGATAGTGTATACGAACCTGCCCACATTGACCTGGAACAGCACCTTCCCGGTCGTTGACATCAACCGGAGACGGAACATAAAGGTCGACTCGGGGGGTCGTTTTCTTCGATTCACGATGCCCGTTCCAGACACGTTCTGTGTTGCGGGTGACACGAGTCCAGACGATGGCAGAGTTCTGGGTCACCTCTCCTACACGGAAACCCATGGCCATTTCCGAGGCCGACGCGGAATGGAGGCTGGTGCACAGGGTGATGGCGGTTAAGCTACAAACGATACGGAGTTGCATTTCAAGCCTCACCTGGAAAAAACTACTATCAACCGAGATAACCATGCTATGTGTCGTGAAGGGTACGGTTTGCGCAGCGGCATGAACTTTCATTCCGGCGTAACCCTAGCACAAAGCCAGTGGTGCTGCATCTGTTTCGCTCCGATTTCAATTGGCGTTCCGGTATAAATCAAGGGTGCATCCTGTTACGCTGTACCGGTTATTAAGAAAGATGATACTTAGCAACGGGATGGTGTTACAGATGTCAAAATAGGGTGCCAGTCCCAGCACATGAATTGCGTGACACCGATGGCATCCGGGAAGGCCGCATTGATGAAGCAGCATTCGATACTCTGCGCAGTACTGGCCGTTATGACGGTAAACCCTTGGGGCGGGTTCGCCGAAGAGACGACTTCCAGTGATCGTTTCGTGAGCTGGGAAGTGTCACACCCGGAACTTGTAGAAATTTTTGGGCATCCCTTTACCGCGGTTGGCCGCGCGCACCGGACGGAGACATTCGTTCGCTGGCCGTCACAAAAATATTCGACTATCCTGCCCGCTGTCCAGCCAACGGTAGTGATAGACAAGGAGGGGGAACTGTTTGTTGACTGCTACTCACCAAGAAGCTGGGAGTTTGCCATGGTGGCCCAGTCGACAGACGGTGGTAAGTCGTGGTCTCACATCGGTTCTTCGGTTGACATGCGATTTAGAGTTCCCACAGGAAGTACCCCGCTGCGCGTCAGCAGTAATGGTATTGGGATTACGCGTAGCGGCTCGCTGTTGATTCACTTTGGGGTTCAGTACAACGATGGCCGCAAACCGGCAGGTGGATACGAGGATCCAGGTTTCCGACTCGATGAGTATGTGGTGCGTTCATCTGACAAAGGTAAGACCTGGGGCGCCGCAGTCAAGCTTAACGCGACGGATCAGGAATTGACGGGCAGTCAGAAATGCCGCTTCTTTTCGCTACCCGATGGACGGGTCGGCTTGGTAATGGGGTCGTGGAACCGATCGGCAGTTCGCGATCAACCGCTTCCATTGGCCGATCGATACACGCGGACGTATCTGTATACGTCCAGTGACGATGGTAAAACCTGGAGAAGAGATCCCCATCCCATCTGCTCGCATGGAGTCGAGCCAGATTTGATGACACTCCACTCGGGGCGTCTGTTGCTTGCGATCCGTTATCAGAGGCACAAATTGCCCGGAGACCCAGCGGATCTGGTTTCTCCTCATCTGATGCGCAGCGACAAACCACCCTACACCAAGAGCAAAGCGATCGGTGCAGGATTGGTGGCCCGGTTTACGGCCCTGCTGTATTCGGATGACGTGGGAAAAACATGGACCACGCCTCGTCTTGTGACTGGATTTGACGAACAAACTGGTTCGTTGATACAACTTTCGGACGGGACGGTCCTGCTTCCCTTTGGCCACAAGACCGATGGCCGCGGACAGCGTTTTATCGTCAGCTACGATGAGGGGGAAACCTGGAGTCGGACAGTGTTCCAGCTGCATTCGGATGGACAATACGCCAGTTCGGTTGTTCTGGCTGATGATACCATTGTGACCGTCATTCACGGCACCAAGGGATTGCAGGTGCAGGCGCTTCAGTGGCGGGCACCGTCTCGCAATCGGGTTATCGAGGGTGGGTTCTGGCGTCCGCGCGTCGTCGAGCCACTTGGTCAACTATCGCGTTGAAAATGCCAGGGGCCAGTTTCATTGGAATGGGGGTGCGGCGATGTTACAGCGAATGGCAATATTTCTGGTATCTATCCTGGCGGTGTCACAATGCTTTGTGGAAATCGGGATAGTTGCACAGCAACCGGACGAGACGTATCGTGCTCAAGATCACTACGACAAATCCATTCACCGGATTCCCATGCGTGATGGCACCCGGCTTTTCACGATCATCTATTCACCACGTGATAGTGGACGTGAGTATCCGGTCATGCTGTTTCGCACACCGTATTCCATAGCTCCCTATGAACAAGATAAGTTTCACCGCGTGCTGGGACCGTCACCCTTGTTTGCGCAAGACGGCTATATCTTTGTCTATCAGGACGTACGAGGAAAATTTCAATCGCCTGGTACGTTTGAAGTCATGAAGCCCTTGCGAGTAAAAACAGGTGGCGATGATTCCGCGGTCAGTGACGAGAGTACCGATACGTATGACACCATCCAGTGGATCCTGGATCACTTGCCGAATCACAATGGTCGAGTCGGACAATGGGGTATTTCCTATCCCGGATGGCAGACCGTGATGGGAATGATTGATGCCCACCCGGCCCTGAAAGCATCCTCTCCTCAGGCTTCTCCTGCAGACATGTTTCTTGGTGACGACTGGCACCACAATGGCGCATTCCGATTGATGTACACGTTTCACTGGCTGGCTCGCAATGCGGCTTTTCGCGAGGGTCCGCGATCTGTTCGTGGCTCGCCAGTGTTCCGTTACGGTACCCCAGATGGCTACCAGTTTTTTCTGGATTTGGGACCGGTTTCCAATGCCAATCACCGTTATTTCAATAACCGTGTTCCCACTTGGAATGAGTATATGCGGCATGGTACCTATGATGCGTATTGGAAGAAGCGGAATGTGTTGAACTATCTGGGTGAAATTTCACATCCTGTACTTAATGTGGCAGGCTGGTTCGATGCCGAAGATTTCTATGGACCGATGGAGATTTACTATCGCATTGAAAAGAACTTGCCAAAAAATAAAAGTACGCTGGTTGTTGGGCCCTGGCGACATGGTGGTTGGTCCCGTGGAACCGGGGCGTCTCTGGGAGATATCCGGTTTCATTCCAATACGGCCGAATACTATCGAAACGAGATTGAATTCCCATTCTTTCGCTATCATCTCAAAGATATTGGCAGTCCGCCCGGATCGGAGGCAATTGCCTTTGAAACGGGCTCTAACATATGGAGACGTTTCGATCACTGGCCACCACGAAAGGTCACGGAAAGGAACCTCTATTTTGCCTCAGATGGCAAACTGGTGTTTGACCGGTCAGACAATCAGTTGAATGCTTTTGACGCCTTTACAAGTGATCCGGACCATCCGGTTCCTTTTTCAGCCTTCGTGCGTAATACTCAGGGACATACCTGGATGGTGGAAGACCAGCGCTTTGCCTCTCGACGTCCGGATGTACTGGTTTACCGTAGCGAACCGCTGGAAGAAGATGTTCGGATTGCCGGGCCGATTATTGCGCACCTTAAGGTCTCAACTACCGGGACCGATGCCGACTGGATTGTCAAGCTGATCGATGTTTATCCAGGCGATGCGCCCGATGATTCGCCACGAAGTCGGGAGGTACGTATGGGTGGATACCAGATGCTGCTAGCCGGAGAGGTGATGCGAGGCAAGTTTCGTAACAGTTTTGAACATCCGGAAGCGATGGTTCCTGGGGAGGTGACGGTTATTGAGTTTGACTTAAGAGACAAGTTGCACTGTTTTCGTCGAGGGCACCGCATTATGGTGCAAGTACAAAGTACCTGGTTTCCCGTCATAGGTCGCAACCCACAGAGGTTTGTTGATATCTATCACGCGTCCGAAAGCGATTTTCAAACGGCAAATCACCGGGTCTATCACAGCGATCAGCACGGCTCTCATATCAAACTACAGATTTTGCCAAATTAGTAGATCGGCAGGTCCCAAGATGAGCGGATGAGGGGTTTCTTTCGATGAGGAACTTCTGGGAAGCGCATGTCATATGTTTTGTAACGGAAGTTGAATGAATTTAAGCGATGGAGACCGGTTCGGATTTGATGCTATCAATCCACGAGGTCAGTCTGTTGGTAATGGGTCTGACGTTCGTGTTTTCAGACGGATGAAGCTTGCAACGGCAGCGATTCCAACGGATGCTCCAAGGGGGACAACGGATCTTCCCGAAATCGAGGTTCTTAAGGAAGGCGTAACTGATTGAGACAAGCTGAGGTGTGACGGTAGATTGTGAGAGGATTATCATCGTCTCTTATTGCCTGAAAAAAACCGACATCATGGGGTGACTTGCGAAGTGATTTACAGGGAGCATGACAGGGAAGATCGAGATTTTGCTGCTCCGAGTATTTCAGTTGCTAGGCTACTTATTTGGAATAAACACGGGTCTAATTTGCCCAAGAATGTGCTTGCACACCTGGGTGTCTGATCATACCCGTAGACAGGGAATGGTTCGAGTTATTCACAGAGGGGTTGAGATTGGAGAAGCCCGGGGGTGGTCGAGCGTTGTGCCGGTTTTATTCCAATGAGATAGAGCGTGACAGCGAGGTTCTAAATACGCAACTTTGATTTCTTCCAAATTGAGAAGGCAAAGCACAGAATGCAAATCAGGACTGAAATCAGTGTGATAGGTGGCATGGTACCCGGCCATCGTTCCGGTGTTATCCAGTGGTCTGTAGCCATGAAGACCATATGCAGAAAGACTAATACGAGTACCCACCGACCCAATCCGGGAATCAGACTGAAGGCATGATCTGATTTGCTGTTGTCCGTGGCACGTAACAGGATCAGTACACAAGTGAATGCCAGAATCCCAGAAAGCATGGATATTTGTGCTTTCCATACCATCTGCTTGTTTACCGAATCATAAAACGCTTCAAAGTAACCCTCTGACAGTAACACTAGTGAGGCCATTACATGTATGAAGATCAGGGTGAGCGCAGCAAGTCCAGTATGCAGCCTTTTTGTGCTGTTTGCCTGAATACCGGAAAGCGCAAAAAGAAGGAGACCTGAAATCGCCGTGACTTTATTCATCAGGTACAGTGGGAAATCTGCGGCGGTCACTCCTTTGAAGTAGCCATACCGAACAACGGTATAGAGGAGAGCTACGAGAAACGTAATAAGCGTAAGTTGCTTTGTGGTCATTATGACGGGTGAATGTGTACCGGAGAAGATTCTTCAGAGAACCCGAGTGTACCTGTACGCCGGTTTTATTTCTACTAAAGGCTTGGCTGAACCGACACGGTTGGCGCGCACCGATTAAAGGATATGCGTTCTTGTCGACATGGAGTGGTACCGCGACGTGACCTGCCCGACATTAAGGAACGTGAGACAGCGCCATCCGTGTATTTCAGATGACATCAGGTTGAAACGGAATACAGGTGACAGGAGGCAATTTCTATCAGACTCGGGATCGAGTGTAGGTGTTAGAAAAAACTTTCAAACGATAATCCGTTTTGGACATTTCAGACAGAGTTTTCAGTCGCACATAATAGGAACTCAGGTACCAGGTCAGAAACCATGCGATCGCAAATTCCCTGAGTTCACTGTTACCTAGGTTTTCGAAAAGCGGATAGGGCAACCAGTCAGCAACACGGATGAACAGAAACAGAAGTCCGGCCGGCATCAGTGACGGTGGTGCGAAAATCCAGTCTTTCCAAGTCACAGGGCTCTCTGCTTCTTCTTTATGTTGTCTGCGGGAGAGGATGCGATAAGCTGGAATTATAAATCCAACTATAAAAATGAAAAATTCGACTAGAGTTCGAGGTTTCTGGTCCAGCCAGGAACTCATGTTGTGCAGGTTGGTTTCTCCCTGATCGTTAATGCCAGCCATAAAGTCAGGTGTTTTCCAGTTAAAATACCACTGGCCCCAACTGGCTTCTTCTCCAGCAAAATAGATGCAAGCCATCGACCAGGAGAGAATCCATAGAATCATAAAACGAGGCGTCGGACGACCGGAATAACGGAGCAGGGCAATCAATCCAGCGAGGATTCCGGGAACCAGCACAAGAACCGTAAGATGTTCAATGACTCCAGATGGTTCCTGGGCTCCGTCCTTTTGCAGTTGCCTGGAAAATCCTTCCGGGCTAAGCCAGGCATAGCTCATCAATCCGACTAGCAGTGACGACGTTAAAACGACGGCGAGTCGATCAAATACCTTTGGAAAGTCACAAAATCGATGCATGACAGGTTAATCCTCCGTGACCTGTATTTCGATTGCGGCGTTTACCAAACAAACGGATTTTGAAAAAGAGACGTACAATAAAGAAGAACGAGGTGCGATGTTGCACGGTTGGCCTCTGGTATTCGGAAACATGTTATTCCAGAGTCGGTAAGGTGCTTAATACAAGATTATTTCTGCTAATTTCAGACTGTCAATTCCAATGGGTGTTCCTTTGAAAGCGGTAGGTAGCAGGGTAGGGATATCCCGGATATTTTGTGTTTCCAATCAGTAACCGTTATGCACTGATGGTCGATACACATTCTGGATGGAATATCGTCTGTAATAGGGACGTACGCCAGTGTTTTTGGGTTGAAAATATGTGGAAGATGAATAAGGACATGCAGTCCTGAAGAAATATGAAATGTATCGGGTAACTGGATTACAAAAGGATATTCAATTACGTAATTCTACTCTTTATGGCTTGTTTCCAAGCAAAAATAGCTGAATTATTGGCAGCTTTGGTACGGTTGCATCAGGTGGTCTAGTAACACGGCCCCCTATTCGCGTGAGTGTCTTTACTTCTTGAAACAGCTGTGGGGAAAAACACACGGCGAAGATAGAAGTACGGTTCATCAGCCCTGATTCCGTTACCGATCAAATCGTTCCGGCCACCAGATTTGGAGTTGCTGTTTGAATGAAGTGTTAGTGAGGGATGGTACTTCAGATTACGCAGAGAGGAAAATGTAATGTACCATCACCACTGCGGCAAAGAGGTTGGATCGTCCGGTTGGATAATGAAATCGTTTGCCTGAAATAATCGTCCCGGTAAACTAAGTCACAGATTGCAGCAACATGGATCGTTTCAAGGTAGAAGAACCCATGAGTCAGGAAAAAGTAAACCTCAATAGACGAAGTTTGTTTGCAAGTTCTGCCGGAGGCGCGGTTACGGCAGTACTAGCTGGAAAACTAGCCGGCTCGGAAAACCGTGAGGGCAAACCTTCTGGAATGAAGATTACCGATCTGAAGACCTACATGTTCAACGTGGTTACTGGTCCAGTAAGGCTGGACTCCAACACAGGCCAACCCATTTCCAGTGGATTTAAAACATGGCTTTTTCTGAAACTGGAAACCAATGCAGGTGTGTCTGGTTGGGGAGAAGGCAGCGGTGAATGGATATCTCCTATCGTAGAAACCGCCATTCACGGATGGAAAGAACTACTGGTCGGACGCGATCCATTGGATGTAACGGCTATCTGTGACGACATTACGGATCGTATACCTTGGAAAGGTGGCCCGATTATTGGTAGTGCAATCGCGGCCGTAAATATGGCCTTGTATGACATTGCCGGTAAAGCGCTGGACGTTCCTGTTCATCAATTGTTGGGTGGA
>CAXEIY010000149.1:0-11662 GCA_963996245.1 uncultured Planctomycetia bacterium
AAAAGGACTACATCTCAGGTCGCTTTCTGGAGGAATCAACTACGCTGGATTCAGGCTCAGAAGGTATATTTCGAGCGGACGATTGTTTCTGGATGTCGTTTATTCGGACTGAGGTGACGGGAGTTCTTTTGTCCTGGAGACAGGCTTAGAAACCGGGTGAGCCTCTGCCCGCAAAAGACTGCTACCGCGACTCAGAGCCGCCGCACCAAAACGTTTCTTAATCCGGTCAGACGTGACATCGAGGACTGACTGAGTGATGTCATCTTCATCTGTAAACAGAAACGGTTGTTTGTCCAATTTGTGTTCCAGTCCGCTGATTCCTATTCCAAGTAACCTTATGGGCTGGTGCTCAGCCGGAAGACGTGTTGCAAGCATGGTTTCAGCTGCCTTCCATATTTCGGATGACGTACAGGTTGATTGAGCGATAGTCTTGGAACGGGTCAAGGTGGTAAAGTCCCTAAAACGCACTTTCAGATGCACCGTGCGCCCCTTGAGTTGTCGAGCCCGTAAACGTGCGGATACCTGATCAGCAAGGTCAATCACACAGGCCCGTAAGGTCGCCTTGTTATCGATGTCGAAATGGAATGTGATTTCATGTGAAATCGATTTTGCCTCACGCTCAGACACTATGGGACGACCATCGATACCACGAGATAATTCCCACAGGTGTTGCCCCTGGTCGTGAAAGTTTTGGTTCAGCACATGAAGTGGCAATGCGCGGACGTCCTGTATGGTGAAGACGCCCAGTTTTCTGAACACCTGGGCGGTTACACGTCCAACACCCCATATTCTCTCCACCGGAAGTGGATCAAGAAAGGACTGTACACGTTCTGGGTCGACTACAACAAAGCCATCTGGTTTTTCAAGGTCACTGGCAATCTTCGCCAACAGCTTATTTGGCGCGACACCAACGGATGCCGTAAGCTGAAGCTCGTCTTGAATACGCTGTTTGATTTGTTGCCCTATTTCTATTGATGAACCGAACAGCCGTTCACTACCCGACACATCCAGAAAGGCCTCATCTAGAGATAGAGGTTCGATCTGAGGCGTATAGTTTAGAAATATCTGACGAATGGCTTCTGAAATCTGCGCATAGTAACCAATTCGTGAAGGTAGGAAGATACCGTTCGGACACAGCCGTTTTGCTCGCGACGCAGCCATGGCACTGTGGATTCCGAAACCGCGGGCGACGTAATTGGCGGCAGCGACTACACCGCGACTCTCAGGAGTGCCTCCAACAATGACGGGTTTGCCACGCAGGTCCGGTTGGTCACGTTCTTCCACAGACGCATAAAAGGCATCCATGTCGATATGTAAGATCATGAGATCACGGTAGGGGTTTCAGGTGTCATTCTCATGGGGCTTTAATAAGGAAGCCTGTTTCCGGAAGTCACGTTCGATATCGGTCTATGTTCAATATCATCATCTGCATAATAAGATCATGACATAACCGAACCGTCCATAAAAAGTTTTTCAGTGGTGTCCTGTTCCTGAGCCAGGGAACGAAAACTATTTGAGCCGGTCTTTTATGCTAAACTCACGATTAATGCAATAGCATCAAAACCCTTTTACATGTGATAACGGACAGGTTTGGTAAAGCAGATGTATTACTTTCCTTTTAATTTCCGAATGTGGCAGAGGTGTTTTGTGATTGGGCACGTGCTCTGTCTGTATACGGGAGCCTTACTTCAGGCCGCTGACCATAAAGAAGCACCGGTAATCGTAGGTGTACGACCAAGTCTTTATGACCAGCGCAGACCGGAAACACTTGGATTATCTACGATAGCGGCTGAGCATCAGATATGCTATCGAGCGGTGCAGGGAGAATACCAGTTCTGTCATCATCCGAATCTGGCGGTCTGGAATAATAAACTGTACCTCATGTGGTCCAATGGCAAGATTCATGAAGATCACAATGGCCAGCGTGTTCTCTACAGTTTTACTGAAAATGGTGACCAGTGGAATGACCCCATGGTTTTGTGTGAAGACCCGGATGGACCGGGGCCTCTCGCCTGTGTTGCAGCCGGCTGGCACCCTGCCGCTGAAAGGATGGTTGCCTATTATACCGCGTTACCTGAACGCAGACCGGGAATTGATCCACGCAACGTGCTGTATTACCTGACATCGGAAGATGGACTAAAATGGAGTCTCCCTCAACGACTTGCACAAGGATTTTATATTGAAGGGCCCCGCAGTCTGCCTGGCGGGCGCTTGATAATGAACGGCCAGTGGCCTTATCGCCAGCCTCGTTTACGCTTCAGTGATAATTCAGATGGTATAAGCGATTGGAAAGACGGCATTATTCCGGAAGTGGAAGGGGTCTATTCTTTTCCGGAACCTAGCTGGTTTGTACGCTCTGACGGTTCTGTAGTAACAATCTTTCGCACTCGAAGTGGCGATTTTTCGATTTATGCCAGTCAAAGCCTTGACCGAGGCGAGACCTGGTCGACGCCGGTAAAAACAGAGTTTCCGGACGCGACGGCTCGGGCATTTTCGGGTAACTTGCCCAGTGGCGCGGCTTTTGTTATCAGTAATCCCAGTATTACACCCGACAACAATCATCCTAATATCGGTAGCCGTAATCCCCTGACCATTGCATTAAGTGCGGACGGGACTGTTTTCACACATGCCTGGATCATCCGATCCGAGCCGACCCGAATGCGTTTTCAGGGTGTGAACAAGCTGGATGGATGGCAATATCCTGCAGCGACTGTCTGGGGTGAGTCTCTGTATATTGCTTATTCGATCAACAAAGAAGACATCGGGGTATCCAAGATTAAGCTGACGGATCTTGAAATCATTGAGCCCTAATTGCATTTCCTTATAATATAGTTAGAACAATCCTCCCGGATAATGGAAACAAACTATGCAAATTGTATTGCTTGCCACTCTGTTTGGAATTGGGTTTAACGGGCTGTTGTCGACCTCAGTGCCAGACGGTGAATCTTCTATTGGTTTTAACGAGCACATACGCCCCGTGTTGTCCACACACTGTTTTTCCTGTCACGGACCGGATCCAGCCAGTCGCAAGGGCGGCCTTCGCTTGGATACGCAGGAAGGTGCCATGGCCAGTGATGTTGTGGTTTCTGGTAACGCGGCTGCTTCAGAGCTGATCAACCGTATTAACAGCACGGATCCAGCGTTTATGATGCCTCCGCCGGAGCAAGCCGATAGGCTTAGCACGGAAGAAAAAGCACTGTTGGCAAATTGGGTCAATGAGGGTGCCGAGTGGGAAAAACACTGGTCTTTTATAAAGCCACGTAAAGTGGATTTACCACAACCTGAGGGAGTTTCCTCCTGGGCGCGTAACCCGATAGACCACTTTGTTTTTGCCCGCTTACGTCAGCTCCAACTTAAACCAAATTACGAGACCGACCGTTACGCACTGGCCCGACGGGCAGCTTTTGACATTACAGGCTTGCCACCGGAGCCTGAAGTTCTGGAGTCCTTTATTGCGGATACTTCCTACGAGGCATATGAGAAGTACCTTGACACGTTGCTCGAATCTAAACACTCTGGTGAGCATCGCGCTCGTTACTGGCTTGATGCCGCGCGATATGGCGACACACACGGAATGCACGTAGATAACTACCGGGAAATTTGGCCGTATCGAGATTGGGTAACCGAGGCTTTCAATTCCAATATGCCCTTCGATCAATTTGTTCTCGAACAGATTGCCGGTGATCTGCTTCCTCACCCTACCCTGCAGCAACGCATAGCCACCGGATTTAATAGGTGTAATATCACCACCTCTGAAGGGGGTGCCATCCCGGAAGAATTGGATGTGCGATATATGGTGGATCGAGTCGAAACCACGTCGACTGTGTTTTTGGGACTGACCACCGGATGCGCTGTCTGCCATGATCATAAGTATGATCCGATAAGTCAGCGTGAGTTCTATCAGTTAGGAGCTTTTTTTAACAACACCACGCAGCCTGCCATGGACGGAAACCAGAAAGATACACCGCCCGTTGCGGTACTGCCTGGAGAGGCGTTTCGTGAAGAATGGGAGGTGCTACAGGGCAAACGTAAAGGATTTCGGAACCTCCTGAAGCAACATGAAGATAACGTCGCAGAATGGTGGAATGACCATCCTGAACGCGTCGAGCATCCTGTGACATCCGACAGTCTGGCGTTATGGTTGCCCCTCAGCCCCGAAGATGAAACGATTGCGCTGCCTGAATCAGCCAGCTGGGCGACGGATCATCCAGAAGGAACTCGAGGCATTCGGTTCACGGAAAACAGTGAGTTCCATGTGGACTTCCCGAGAATTCGCAGTGACGAGCCATTGTCAGTCAGTTTCTGGTTTCGAACTCCAGACCAGATATCAGGAACCACTATATTCGATCAGACGGCAACAACCAAGGACAGCAAGACCATCGGCTGGCGTATTACGACCAATTCCGCTGGTGGCGTAGGTTTTGAGTTACACGATGGCAAGGGAGAGGCCATTCGTGGCAACCTTCCAGACAATGAAGCGCTGACGCCGCGTACCTGGCAGCATGTATGCGTCCGTTATTCAGGAGGCCAATCAAATTCATCGATCAGCATCCTGGCCAATGCACGCGGTGCTGCTCTGCGTAACGGATCCGAGTCGCATGTGTCGGCTGCTGACCTTGCCGAAGGCCCCCTCAAAATAGGAACCCAATTATCCACGGCTGCCCTGAGTGATGTTCGAATATTTCGACGTTGGGTCAGTGATGAGGAAACCCGTTTGCTGGCAGGCGATCAACAAATCAGTAAACTTTTGGCATCCAATTTGACATGGGATGCTCTGGATGACATACAACAATCTTTAATATCCAGTTTGCTTAAAGAAACCGGTAATACGCTTTATGTGGCAAATTCACGAAATTTGTCAAATACGGAGAAGCGTCGTGATTTTATCTATGCGAGATCCACAACTACCCTGGTGATGCAGGAACGCCCGACTGAGCCTCAGGCCTGGGTGTTAATACGAGGAGAGTACGATCAGCGCGGTGACCAGGTGAAACCGGGGGTACCGGCTATTTTGCCAGAGATACCCGCTGGTTCACCTCGAGACCGTATGGGGCTCGCCCGGTGGCTGGTTTCTCCCGATAACCCGCTCACTGCACGAGTGATGATTAATCGAATGTGGCAGTCGGTATTTGGTGTGGGAATTGTCAAAACGTCTGAAGATTTCGGTGTGATGGGTGAGCGACCGTCGCATCCGGAGTTGCTGGATTGGCTGGCCGTTGAATTTGTTGAATCAGGCTGGAATATCAATCATATGATTAAATTAATGCTGACGTCGGCAGCCTACCGTCAAAACAGTGTTGTCACGAAGGATAAATTACGGAGGGATCCTGAAAATCGTTTTCTGGCGCGCGGTCCAAGACTTCGTCTGGATGCTGAATTATTACGTGATCAGGTGTTGGCAGTAAGTGGTCTGTTGCGACGCGATATTGGTGGTCCCAGTGTCAAGCCTTATCAGCCGTCTGGGCTCTGGAATGTGGTTGCCATTACGGGAAGTAACACTCGGGTGTTCAAACGTGATTCCGGTGATGCGTTATACCGCCGTAGCATGTATACATTCTGGAAGCGAACCTCACCTCCACCCTCGATGGCTGCCTTCAACGCTCCGACACGTGAACAGTGTACGGTTCGACGTGAACGAACCAATACACCGCTTCAGGCACTGGTTTTGATGAATGATCCACAATTTGTTGAGGCAGCGCGTAATCTTGCCGAACGTACGATATTACATTCCCGCGACGATCGGCAGCGCATGTCATGGATCCTGCAGATTGCCCTGAGTCGCCCTTCCAGTGAAAACGATGTGATTGAGTTACTGGACACACTGAGTGAAATTCGCCGTGTGTTTGAGCAAGAACCGGAATCTGCTCAGACATTGATTGCCATTGGCGATACGGCCGCGGATAAAGCCCTTAACGCGATTGAATTGGCATCCTGGACAATAATTGCCAACACGATTATGAATCGAGATGATTTTATCAACAAATAATTGTTTGAATCGAAATAACGAACCCGATTACATCAGACAAGAAGGTTAAACAGACCATGAACCATCCCATTGACCAGTGGATTAACCTGGAGACCCGTCGACAGTTCTTCGGCAAAACAGCTAAAGGGCTTGGGGCCGTCGCGCTGGCTTCGATGCTTGGAGACTCAGCTGCCTCTCAGGAAGTTGCCGGTGGTGCTCTTGGCCAAACCCATTTCCAGCCTAAGGCAAAGCGCGTGATCTGGCTTTTTACTGCTGGTGCGCCTTCCCAACTCGACACCTACGACTACAAACCAACCATGACAGACTGGTTTGACAAGGATCTTCCGGCTTCTGTGAGAAAAGGCCAGCGGCTGACGACGATGACCGCATCGCAACCTCGTTTTCCTATTGCGCCATCCATGTTCAAATTCCCCCAACATGGTGAATGCGGAAAGCACGTAAGTGAACTGCTCCCTCACATTGGATCCATGTCAGACAACCTGTCGTTTGTACATACCATGTGGACGGAAGCGATTAACCATGATCCGGCTATCACCTTTATTCAGACAGGTAACCAAATTCCTGGCAGGCCGACTCTGGGCGCTTGGATCAGCTACGGACTAGGAAGCCTGAATCGTAATCTTCCAGAGTTTGTCGTGCTTAATTGTGCTCCCCGAGGTCAGGCGCTTTACTCCCGCCTCTGGGGAAGTGGATTTCTTCCATCGAAGCATGCCGGAGTTGCCTTTCGGGCTCAAGGTGATCCGGTACTGTACCTCTCCAACCCTGGTGGCGTCAGTCACGAGTTAAGGAGGTTGATGTTAGACCGGCTTCAGGTAATGAATGCCCGCATTCACAATCAGCTTGGCGATCCGGAAACTCAGACTCGTATTGCCCAGTACGAAATGGCCTTCCGTATGCAGTCATCTGTCCCGGAACTGGTTGATATTTCGGGGGAACCGCAACATATCCTCGACCTCTATGGGGAAGATGTGCAGAAACCCGGAACCTTTGGTAACAATTGTCTTCTGGCCCGCCGCATGATCGAACGGGATGTCCGATTCGTGCAAATCTTTCACCGCGGTTGGGACCACCACGGAGATCTTCCTACCAACATACGCCGTCAGACGAAAGAAGTCGACCGACCTGCATGGGCGTTAGTTCAGGATTTGAAACGTCGCGGTTTACTCGAAGATACGCTGGTCATAATGGGCGGAGAATTTGGACGCACGATCTATAGTCAGGGTACATTGAAACGGGACAATTATGGCCGTGACCACCATCCACGGTGCTTTTCCATGTGGTTTGCCGGCGGAGGCACAGCGGGAGGCGTGACGCACGGCGAAACCGATGAATTCAGTTATAATATTGTGAAGGACCCCGTTCACATTCGTGACCTGAATGCGACGCTTCTTCATCTGCTGGGGATCGACCATGAACGATTTTCCGTCCGGCATCAAGGACTCGAACAACGTTTGACCGGAGTGGAATCTGCACGCGTGGTGCAGGAAATCATTGCCTGAGGACGGGTGTTCTGTTCTTGTGGCGGATTTAGTCGTCACGCTAAACAAGAATGCGCTAATCATCGATGGATTGCCTGATCCACGCCTCCATCGCCCGGTGTTCCTCCTCATTCATTGCCAACAGAATGTCCCGGTAATGCTCTTGGTGGATGGCCAGTATGTGGTCCCCATGAAAAATAACAGCGGCACCTCTCTGCAGTTCGTGCAAGGGAGTCTCGTGTAGCGTATTATCGATTGTTCCCTGAAAATAATCACCTTTACGGCATGTTACACGTAGCCAGAATTGTTCTCCCCAGCCTCGGGAAGGGACCTTTTGCGATGGCACGGGAAAAATACTTGCCGGTTGTTCGTGACATAAAACAGGTTTAGAGGTAATTTCATTGCAATAGTCGCAGGCACATTGTTCGGGGGCATCAGGATGTGCCGAAAAACGGTTTGAATCGACACGTAACTCCACAAAGTGCCCCACATCAACATGTGCTTTCAGGCAGAGAGGCGGAATTTGGAACTGCGCTCCCAGTTCCTTGTGCCGTTCGACACCATTAATCAGTTCATAACCATTGGGGAAAGATTGACTGTGGAACGGAAGTTTTAGGTCCATGATGAATTGTGGTACCGAAAAATGACCAGTTGGATTAACGGTAACAACCGTTTTCTAGCCATGTAGTTTACTCCATCTGGATCAACGTGTAAAAGATCGTGCGTTCTGCTGCCCAGCATTTACAAATCATTCTGACTGAAATTCCAGACAGCAGCCCTGATCTGTCGTGTTAGAGCGGTTTAGATCGTTACCAGTGTGTGACAAATCCACCATCCACATTGATGGTCTGTCCGGTAACATTGGCAGTGCGTTCGGAGAGGAGAAAAACAGCCATATCAGCAATATCCTGTGGTTGTTGCCATCGTCCCAGTGGAATAACCGCACGAACTTTTTCCCCAGCCCACGACTCGTAACTCAGTCGCTTATCGGCGGGTTGTTGATCGTACCATGCTTGCCAGACACTTTTGTTTAAAGGTGTCTGGATCATACCGGGGCAAATCGTGTTAACTCGTATGCCATGAGGCGCCATGTCTTTCGCAACACACTGGGCAAAGTTGATATTTGCCGCTTTGGACGCACTATAAGGAGGATCTGTCTGAGAACCAATTTGGCCGGCAACAGAAGACAGAAAGACCATGGAACCGTGTCCCTGTTCGATCATGACTGGACTGATTACGTGTGCTACGTTGACCATTCCCATCACATTTATGTCCAGAACTTTCGACCAGTCTTCAGGTTGAATATTGGTAAAAGGGAAACCAAACTTGCCAGAGCCAATGGCGGCACAGTGAACCAGGTGATGGACAGCACCTTGTTGACCGATAGTTTGTTTCAAGGCAAGTGAAAGTGAATCCAGGTTTGTAACATCTACCAGGTATCCTCGGGCTTCCGTCCCCTGTTCGGAGCTGCAAGCATCTGCGACCTCTGGTGTGCGATCGGTGATATCCCAGATCGCTACACGGCATTTTTCCTGGAGTAGGGTTTCTGAAATCGCACGGCCAATGCCACTGGCTCCACCAGTGACGACTGTCAGTTGTTGATCAAGTTCTAAGTCCATAACGATTCATTAAGCCAGCATTTTGAAGGATATTGGCCCATCCGATTTACACGTGGTTCAGAGAACAGGCATGATTACATTTTGCATAAAGTCAAAGTTTCTGTGGAGTGCCCTAAGTTTCTCTCGATTTACGACCAACACAATGGAACGTAACGATTTTCGATAAAAATATGATTTTCTGCAATACACACCTGCTTCGACACGGATTTGACTACCTGAGTAGCAGGTTAGGACGTGACACGATAGCAGAAAGATGAATGGCTCTGATTTCAGAACCTGATCAACGGCAAACAATGCGCCAGCAACGGTGTATTCGACGATTACGGAAATCTTCCGGGACCGTTTGTTTACTAATCTCTCGACAAGTCGCATCTACCTGCGTTTCGTCAAATCGAAATCGACGGAAGTTAGTCGCAAAATAAATCACTCCGCCCGGACGCATCCGAATAATCACCTGATTGATAAGATCACTCCAGTGGTCCTGGATTATCCAGTCGTTGTCGTCGGCCTTGGTGTTGGAGAAGGTCGGTGGGTCAATAATAGCCAAGTCAAATTGTGGTTGAGCAGAAAGGACTGAGAGATAGTTTCGAATGTCAGATTGAATATAACGATGTTGCGGGCCTCTGAACCCGTTCCGTTCCATGTTGCGTTGGGCCCAATCAAGATAGGCAGTCGATCGATCCACACTGGTGGTGGATCGTGCCTTACCTTGTGCGGCGTATACGGAGAATGAACCCGTATAGGCAAACAGATTGAGGAAATCTTTATTACTGGATTCTTCTAATACCATCTTTCGGGTTTCACGATGATCTAGAAACAACCCCGTATCAATGTAGTCTGTCAGATTGACGATGAACTTCAGTCCATTTTCTTCTACCTCAATTTCATAACGATCACGGGACAGGTGTTCGTGTTGGCTGGTTCCTCGCTGTCGCAGACGACGTTTAAGAAACACTTTGGCAGGTGAAACGGCAAGCGCCTCACCTGCTGTTTTCTGCATCAGATCCAACCATGCCTGGTGCTGCGCCAGATTGCGATCATGAGGGCGTTCGAATTCCGACAGGTGAAGATGATCTTCATATCGGTCCACAACCAGCGGGATTTCGGGAATGTCTTTTTCATACAGCCGGAAACAGGTTACACCGCGTCTGGTAGGCCATCGGCGCAGATGCCGTGATCTTTTGATCAGGCGTCGACGGAATAGCTCGGCCTGTTCCCTCGCTTTTTGATCCAGCCCACCAAAAACGGGCTGCTGTTTTTCATCCTTAATACCCGGACCGTGAAACTGATAGTACGTACATGCGATGCGTGCGTTGTATAGTTTTCGACGACGATCAGCACGTCTTTCAAGAAGTGATTCAAAATTATTGAATGATGTGAGAATATAGTGTGACCAGGTTGGCAATCGGCGGAGCACATCTGGCATCGATTCATAAAGATGCTGTACGTCGTACAATTCGCTCATCCGTTCACCGTAAGGGGGGTTCGTAATCAGGCATCCATGTTTTCGACTGCTGTTCAAGTCATGAAAGGGTTTCTGCTGGAAATGAATGTTTGCAGAAACTCCCGCAAATTCAGCATTACGACGAGCGGTTTTCAGCACGGCGGGGTCAATGTCAGTGGCGATCAGAATTTCGTCAAACGAGGAGATCAGATCACGGGCTTCCGTACGAGCCTCAGACCATAACGATGGATCCAACCATGGCCAGTCGCATGATACGAACTCACGATTTAAACCGGGGGCCATATTACGACCGAGCATAGCTGCTTCGATTGGAATCGTCCCACTGCCGCAAAAAGGATCAATCAACGGACGTTCCTTGTTCCAGAAACTCAACTGGACAAGGGTCGAAGCCAGGGTTTCCTTCAGCGGTGCATCACCTCCATGCTGGCGATACCCACGCTTGTGCAAACTGGGACCCGTGGTATCAATTGTAAGAGTGGCAATATTTTCAAGCAGTGCGATCTGGCAACGGAATAGAGCATTGCTTTCCGGTAAAGTAGAAACACCATGTTGCTGGAGTAGCGCTTCTGCGATAGCCTTCTTAACGGATCGCTGACAGGCAGGAACGCTTGATAGTTGTGATCGAATTGAGCGTCCCGATACTGGAAACTGACCATCAGCGGGTATCCAGCATTTCCAATCTTGCTCGCGGGTTGTTTCGAATAGGGCGTCGAAATTGTCTGCTGGAAATGATGCGACCTGAACTAACACCCGGTCCGCGCTTCGCAACCAGAGATTGGCACGACAGATTGCTGACAGATCCCCAGTGAACTGCACCCAGCCAGGAGCCATCACGCGGTTATCATACCCAAGGTTTGAGAGTTCACGTTTGGTAACCGCTTCGGTTCCAAAAGCCGTTGTAGCAATAAGAGTGATGGTTTGAGACATCTAACGTAACAACCGTATGATTATGATTGGAAGTAAGAGATCCTCATATCATAGTTATCCGTCTATTTAACAAACAGTGGCATCCATCTGGTGCCAAGAAAGATCGCATGAAAGCCAGTCTACGACCACTGGAAAATCCACTTGTGATGAATGTCACACACTATCGCTTGCTTCCTCTGTGTATCGA
>CAXEIY010000150.1:0-8924 GCA_963996245.1 uncultured Planctomycetia bacterium
CCCGTCCAGGCAAATCCTCCCGCATTGTCGCCTGTTCTGCCAGCACCTGATCTGACGGTATCACTGACGCAATGGCAACAGCGTCAACTCGGCCGCGACCAGACGCTGCGACGCCAAATTGGCGATCTCCAGGCCCTTCGCATTTACCAAAACCAGGTCCGGGCCAAATGGCGTCAAATGCTCGGTCCCTGGCCGCCACGTACGCCACTCAATGCCCGTTGTACGGGCCGCCTCCAACGCGACACCTATACCGTGGAGAAGATCCTGCTGGAGAGCCAACCCGGTTTTTTCGTCACGGTCAATCTCTACCTGCCCAGCAACCGCACCGGCAAGTTACCCGTGGTGCTCTCTCCGATCGGACATGCACCCCTGGGCAAAGCACACCACACCCACGACAACTACCAGGCCCGCTTTATCACTCTCGCAAAAAACGGTTATGTCGTTTGTGTCTGGGACCCTCTTGGCCAAGGTGAACGCGAGCCCTACGGAAAGCGAACGGGCAACCACCACACCGTCCAGGGATACCAGTGCATGCCCAGCGCACGCCACTTTTGCCTCTACTTCATCTGGGATGGGATCCGCTGCCTGGATTACCTGGAAACACGTCCGGAAGTTGATCAAAACCAAATTGCGTGTGCAGGCTGTTCTGGCGGTGGGGCTTTAACCCAGTATCTGTCCGCTATCGATGAACGTATTACGCTTGCTGTTCCGACCTCTTGGATCGCGGAAAGTACGCTGCTTACCGTGGATCCCGGTTTACACACGGAATCATGGTTTCCCGGCATGTGTGACCCTTACGGCCCGGGTACCCGACAGCTTCTGGCCTGTATTGCCCCACGGCCGCTTCTGATACTTGGAAATAAACAGGATGCAGAATTTCCACCCGAGAGCATGAAACGCGTGGCTGATGATACACAATCCCTTTACAAACGACTGGGAATAGAAGCACGATTTCAATATACCAGTGTGCCCACTCAACATGGTTTCTGGCCGGAAGCCCGTCGTGAACTGTACCGGTTTCTCAACCATCATTTTCAACAGGGACAGCAAAATGACCTCGAGCCTGTCGTCATCACCGAATCCATTGAGAGCCTTCAGTGTGCACCCGGTGGTCAGGTTCGCCATCTACCTGGATCCAGGACCGTGTTCGATCTGAATCGGGAAATCATGACGACACTTGCCGATCAGCGTGAAACGCGTCGAAACACTCTGTCGGATACCGCTTATATAAAATCTATTCACAACGCCATACTGCACTCCGCTCAAATCACATCCCCTTTTCCGTCTCCCGTAATGCACCCTGTCGAAAACCTTTCAGCAAAGACGTCGAGGTACCTGCTTGAGTATCTTCCAAAGTTTCATACTTATGCGACGCTTTATCGATCCGAATCGACCAGGCGCCTGATAGTAATTATTTCGGATAACAACACAACGGGAAAAAACCGGGCTATGGAATTGCAACAGTCTGGATGGCAGGTACTGCACATCGAGTCCGACAAAACCGATCATCGTCGTGAAATTATGTCAGGTAGTCCCCGCCCCGGTCGCTGGACTCACATGTTGATCAGCGCAACATCCGCCATTGGCCCCTATCTCTTCAAGCAACCAGAATCGATCATCCTGTTCGGCGAAGGACAGACGGCGTCACTAGCCGTGCCGTTTGCCGCCATTATCGCACCGAAAGCGTTCACCCACGTCATCACGCTGGGTGGACTCGACCAGATCAACTCGCTGAGCAGCCATTCTGGTGAAACTCACCCTCTGCAGATGCTACCGGGAGCACTCCGAGGTTTCGACGAATCCGATATTGTCAGTGCACTGGCACCTCGTCAGGCACTGATCGGCGATGTACGCAACCGTGAAAACGTTCCATTGACATCCTCTGAAATCACTGAGCGATTTGAGTGGGCGATAAGGCGTTATCAGACTCTGAGCCATACACCAAATCTCCGACTGATGTTCGGGCCTGTCTCAACGGCAGCAATTGACACCTGGCTGATCTCCTTGCATGGCAATCCATAAACTTTCCTGAAGCAATATTTTATAGTCTGAGTTAATCTGCTTGCGGAAAAATCTTACTCTGACATTACTTTCAACCGTTTTCCTATACCCTGTGAGTACTGGCTTTGAATCATAATCTGATATCGCTATTGATCCTTTCCTGTCTAACGGTTGCTGTCCATGCTGCCGAACGTCCAAACATTCTTTTGATTTCGGTCGATGATCTCAACGACTGGGTCGGGTGTCTTCAGGGACATCCCCAGGCTCAAACACCTCATATCGACCGGCTAGCGGCCCGCGGCACTCTGTTTGCCAATACACACTGCCAGTCTCCGGTCTGTAATCCTTCCAGAGCAAGCATGCTTACGGGCCGCTATCCGCATTCAACCGGCATTTATTTTCTCAGCCCGGATCTTCAATCGGCACCAGCACTGAAGGGTGTACTGACACTTCCCGAAGCGTTTGCTTCAGTGGGTTATCAAACGCTTGCCATCGGCAAAATCTTTCATGGGAGGGATGCGCGTTTCTTTCAGCAATACGGAGGTACCAATGGCGGTTTCGGGCCACGCCCTGAGCGCAAATTGTCTCAACCTCACGGCCATCCACTCTGGGACTGGGGAGCCTTTCCCGAATCCGATGGACAGATGCCTGATATGATCGCTGCCAAGTGGGCAGTTCAGAAACTGCAACAGAACTTCTCCAGTCCCTTCTTTATGGCGATTGGTTTTTACCGACCGCACGTACCTATGTTTGCTCCACAAAAATGGTTTGACAGACATCCACGAAACCATCTCGCCCTGCCTCAGGTACTGGTTGACGACCGTTCCGACCTGAGCCAGTACGCCATTGACCTGACGAATCTAAACCACGTTTCACCAACCCATGAGTGGATGACCGAAGCGGCGCAGTGGCGACATGCTGTCCAGTCCTACCTGGCTTCCTGCACTTTTGTTGATCATTGTGTGGGCATGGTACTGGATGCACTGGAGGCAAGTCCGCACCGCGACAATACTATTATTGTTTTATTTTCGGATCACGGTTTTCACCTTGGCGAAAAACAACGATGGGCCAAACGCAGCCTGTGGGAAGACGGCACACGGGTACCTCTGATCATTTCCGCTCCCGGATATCAGCCCGGTAGAAGAACGGACCGGCCAGCAGAATTGCTCGATGTCTACCCTACACTTCTGGAACTGGCAGACCTGAAATTCGATCCCGAACAGCAAGGACAGAGTCTTGTTCCCCTGCTAAATAACCCGACCCAGAAATGGGAACATCCCGCCATAACCAGCTTCGGGCCAGGTAACTTCTCTATCCGTACAACCCGTTACCGATACATCCAATATCGCGATGGCTCTCAGGAACTGTACGACCATCAGACCGATCCAGATGAGTGGAACAACCTTGTAACCAACCCTGATTTACATTCCATTGTAAAAACACTTTCCGACCACATTCCCAGACAACCGCATGCCCTGCTTCCCGGTGATTCAACGGGCCACAAGGCGTTTCATGCTGCAAACAAGCGTGCCGGAATTCCGTAAATCACCTGAACACTCTAGAAACTCTGATTAGAGAGCCTCTACGGAGCTCCTTTCAGAAATCGACTGATGAAAACTCATTCATTGGTTTCGGGATCCATTATCATGAAGGTCATCTCGTTTCAACAGATTCACAATATGCTTAACGATACGAGGATGCTGGACAGACAAATCGTTCGTCTCGCCCCTGTCATGGGCAAGATCATACAAACGCCACACCCCCTTGTCATTTGACGGTAACTTCGTCGCATCTTTCTTCTGGCGGTACTTTACCAGCTTCCAGTCACCGAACCTGACACCGACCGAAGTAGCACCTTCCAGGCTTTCGCAGTAAAGATACTCATGTTTTTTCTGATGATCGGACTGCCCCAGAAGGGTTGGCAGATAAGAAATCCCATCAATACCCTCAGGCGGACTGATGCCAGCCAGTTCACATGCCGTTGGTAAAAAGTCATAGAATCCGGACGGGTGGTCTGCAATCTTTCCCGCCGCAATCTCACCTGGCCATCGCGCTATCATGGGAACACGTATCCCTCCTTCGTGCATCGAACGTTTAAACCCCTTGAGACCTCCATTGGAGTTGAAAAACTCATGCTTATGCCCCCCTTCGTTGTGTGGACCATTGTCCGAAGTGAAAATGACGAGTGTTTTGTCGTCTATCTCCAGGGTTTTCAATAGTCTGCTCAGACGCCCAACATCGGAATCCATTCGAGTGACCATTGCGGCAAACCCTTTCTCCGTATCTGGCCAGTTCCGGTCGCCATACATTCCATAGTCTGGCACTTCCATGCCATTACCAGTCAGACGTCCGCCTTCATTGTTTGCATGGGGAATGGTCCAGTGGATATGTAACAGGAATGGGCGATCCCGATTACGTTTGATAAACCGAAAAGCGGCCTTTGTGATGACGTCATGGGAATAGGTTACTCGCTTTACGGACACGCGTCTCCGAGCCGCTGGCGCCGGATCGATCCGGTTGCCAGGCAATGGGACCTGCCTATCATTTTCCCAGAGGAACGTCGGATAGTAATTGTGTGCATTCCCCTGGTTGAGATAACCATACCAGTAATCGAAACCATTTCGATTGGGATGGCCGGCATTATCAATTTCTGACGGTTGCTCTACATTGCCAAGTGCCCATTTGCCGACCCCTCCCGTCCGGTATCCCGACTCCTTGAGTAATCGAGCCACCGTCGGTTCTTTTGACGTCAGACTGCGCGGTCGATTACCAGTCAATCCGGTATGTCCCACATGCTGACCAAGCCACAGCACCAGCCGAGAAGGTCGGCACACCGTGTGACCGGCATAATGATCGGTAAATCGCATTCCTTCCGATGCAAGCCGATCAATGTGTGGTGTCTGAATCACCTCTTGCCCGTAACAACCAAGGTCGCCGTATCCAAGGTCATCTGCCATGATGTAGATGATATTGGGACGCTGTTGAATTTCCGCTTTGCTCACATCACAACACCAGCCGTACAGAAACAGCAGGGTTAAAACGCGTATCAACCGAAATGTGGATGTGTACATGACCATTCCCTGCCTTCATCTATTGCCCAACCAAACAATCGAAGCAAACATGCCTTGATGACAAATGCATTAACTGCATTGCCAAGGTCCCATCGTGGCTTTTGCTTATCGGTTCAACCCGGGAACAACCATTCCGATCGTAGCTGGTACATTACTCGTGACGCAGCGCTTCAATGGGATCCATGTAAGCTGCCTTGCGAGCCGGGTAAAGCCCAAATCCAACACCCACGATAAGCGAAATAATCAGTGACAGCACAACCGACCAGGTCGCAATTCGAGGTTCGAGTGTCTGAACGATCTGAGGCAAAATGTCAGGAAGAAAGAATGTCACAACACTGCGTATTCCTCGAAATAATGGTCCTACGGAAAGACCAAACAAGACACCTGATAATCCACCGCCAGCTGTCAGAACAACGGTTTCGGTGAGAAACTGCTGAATAATATGATGCCGCGATGCGCCCAGCGCTCGACGGACACCAATTTCGCGAGTTCTCTCGGTTACCGTAGCTAGCATGATGTTCATGATACCAATACCACCTACCAGCAGCGAAATTCCAGCTATCGCAACCAGCAGTACATTGAACATGGCTCTGGTCCGCCTCGCCTGACGCAGTAATTCTTTAGGTACGACAACGGCATAATCTTCCTTTTCATGATACTTCTCCAGAAGTGTCTGAATAATCTGGGCCGTTTCGTCGACGTCTTCAATTTTGTCTATCTCAACGGTGATCTGGCTGAGCTCCACCTGCTCACCCTGAAATTCACCACCCACACGTTTCATCACCAGATCACCCACACGATGACGCATCGTCTTTAACGGAATATATGCGTCCAAATTGTAATCACGTGAGTCGAGGCTGCCTCCAATAGCAGCCGAAGCCGTACGAGCTTTCGTCTGACCGATTACCGTATAGAATTCACTGCCTACCCAGATGGTCTGACCAATCGGATTTTCAAAAGGAAACAGTCGCCTGGCCGTTTCATCTGCCAGAACAACCATTTTATTGCCACGATCTCGGGGGGTAATCCAACGTCCACGGGCGATCTCAAGCTGATTCAGTGTCAGGTAATCTTCAACACATCCAACCAGTTTGGCATCAGCCGTCCGGTTTCCATAGCGCAATTCAAATCGCAGTTCGCGCATGGGTATGGCACGACGGATATTCGGGATATTTTCAACAATTCTTCGGTAATCGTTACGCAGCAAACCGTAAGTTTTAACACGACTGTTAGAATCCCGTTCGCTGGCGGTATTCAGTTCCTTAGTTCGAACGATTACATTACGTGCACCCAGCTCCAATATCTGTTGCTGTGCCCGGTGACTGACACCCTCCCCCATTGCAACCAGCCAGATAACCGTAGTTGTTCCAATAAAGATACCCAGCGCAGCAAGACTGGCTCGCAGTTTCTGTAACATCAGGCTTTTCAAACCCAACCGAGCGATCTGGATCAGAGAGCTGTTCACGAATTCAATTCACTTTATGGCTGTATCGATAGGAAAAACTTCTACATGCCTGTCACAGCTTTAACTCTGGCCCGAACTCCGAAGCGATTCTTTGGTCTCATTTGACGTTGTCGTCTCGGGTTGAATGTCCCCCAAAGCGGCGGGATTAAGGACGACCTCTTCACCCTCCTGAAGCCCCTCTTTGACAATCGTGAAGATGTCGTTACTGTCACCAAGCACAATCTTACGTCGTTCGGAACCCTCAGACGTCTTCACCCAGCAGTGAACCCCTTCCTCTGCTTTTACGATCGATGCTACTGGTATCGTCAACACGTCTTCGTACTCAGCAATCGTTACTTCAACCTCCGCACTCATTCCGGGCCTCAAATGTTCATCCGCCGGTAATTTAATAATAGTATCGTATCTCACCACATTACCCGTCCACCATCCGGACGGACGAGTAACGGACGCAATCGATTCCACCGTTCCGTCAATTATTTTGTCAGGCAAGGTCACCTTTGCAGAAAAACCTTTTGCGACACGGTCAATCATGGCTTCCCGTATGCCCACCTTTACCTGCATTTTCGATAAATCGGGCATCAATAACACCGTTTGATCTGTCCATACTGACACACCTTCTGCTATCAGAGGAGCGTTCCTCCATCGTGCCGCATTAGGGTGAATCACCAATCCACCTCGTTCCGCTCTTATCACACATTTTTCCAACTGTTCCAGTACTCGATCACGGCGTGACGCGTCAGCCGTAGCGCGTTCAGCATCCGCGTCATGACGGGCTCGGGTTGCCCCGAGATCCCCTTTTAATGTTTGCATTTGCTCTGCGTAAGTAAAACGTCTTAACACTTCTATTTCACTTTTCCTGGCTTCAACATTCCTCCTGGACTGACTAACCCTGAATTCTCCATCCTCCACCTCTAAAACACTCGCAAAATCACTTTCCGCCATAAGACGCGTGTGTTTCAACTGGTTCACAGCATTGCGCAGTGATCTTTCAGCAACAAACAGATCTTTTTCCCGTCGCATCAACTCGGTTACATAACGACCTTCTTCATATTCTGGAACCCTGAGTTCCTTCTCAGCCAGATCTGCCGCAGAGCGTTCTGCAGCAGATCTGGACCATAGCGCATACTTGGTGCGTTCATCGATCTGTTCTTCAATAAATGAGGAATCTATCCTGATCAATTCCTCACCCGGTTTCACGATCGTACCACTCTCCACCACCCAGAGAATGGGGTTGAGTCCCCAAACCTTGTTCTTAATTTCGGTGTTTTCAGAACTTTCAAGAATGCCGTGTTCCACCACCGTTACGACCAGGTCACCGCGACCAATCTTATGTGTTAATCTGGACTCCTCTTGATCGGACGACATACCCATGATCACCGAAACCACAACTGCCATGAGCGGAAATGCGCCGCCAAGCACCGCCAATCGTCTGGTGCGACGACTTCGTCTCTGTGTGAAGTCAGGTTCATAAAGGGGTTGCTGCATGAGAAGTCAGGACCTCGGAATACCCTTATTAGCCGTACCTGTTGTGTTGTAGATATGGATCTCTATATCTCATCTAACACTGGCTTGCGCTGTTTTGATGGATCAATCATACTGGCTGCCTCATCTTGTGCTTCTTTCAGATAGGCCAGCGGATTGAGGATGACCTGATCGCCCTCTTCCAGTCCCGCTTCTACAACAAGGAACATATCGCTGCTATCCCCAATCTGCAGTGGTCGTCGCTGAACAACGTCACCTTGCTTCACCCAGCACACATGTCCTCCACTTGTTTCTAACACAGCGGCAGTCGGCACCTTCAGTACATTTTCGTAACGGGCAAGAATCACTTCTACTTCAACACTCATTCCTGGTTTCAGGCCTGATTCAGATGGTAATTCAATGAGCGTATCGTATTTCACAACATTACCCGTCCACCATCCCGCAGGTTTTGCCATGGAAGCAACGGAAGACAGTTCGCCTTCCAGCGTTTTACTGGGCAGTGCTACTTTCGCAGCAAGGCCCGGCTTAATCCTGCCAATTACCGATTCATGAATTCCCACTTTCACCTGCATTCTGGAAAGGTCGGGCATCAGCAGCAACACCTGATTTTTGTGTACGGTTGCCCCCTCTTCAATGTCCGGAGCTTCCTCCCATTCCTTCCCTTTCGGATAAATCACTAACCCACCTCTATCCGCTTTTATCACACAAAACTCGAACTCCTCTTTGGCTCGTGCGAGTCTTTGTTGATCTGCATAAGCGCGCTCTTTGTCTGCCTCATACTTTGCCTTCGCCGCCTTCAGTTCACCATGGAGTTGCGCCAGTTCTTCCCGTTTAGTGAATCGCTTCAGCACATCTATTCTTGTCTGTGTCAGTTTTAAGGTTAAATTAGCTTTTTCTACAGCAAA
>CAXEIY010000151.1:0-3897 GCA_963996245.1 uncultured Planctomycetia bacterium
CACAGCTGGTGAAGCATAGAACATGCCGTCAAGATTGTTAGTAGCCAATACTTTGTACGTTCGACCGGCCTTTACCACCAGGGTCGTACCTTCCTGGTTACAGAAGTAGATTCGGTCTCGAATCTGGATAGGTGATGACCGGAAATTACCTCCCAGTCGCTTCGTCCAGAGAACTTCACCCGTCATGGCATCGAGGCATTTGGCGATTCCCTCATCGTGTACGAGGTAAAGTTCCTTGCCAACCAATAGCGGCGAAGGGACGTGAGGAATACTTTCAGAGTACTGCCAGGCCAGCTGTTCCTCAGCAATTTTCCCGTGTCCATCAGGGTGAATAGCAAAGATGGTGTGATGACCAGCATTGATGGAACCGACAACGTAAAACATGTGGTTTCCAAATGATGGACGGCCGACCAGTGAGAAACCCTGGTAGGGCATCCACCACAGTTCCTGACCGGTGGAGGGATTATAGGCGGCGACATGTTCAGCAGACGTGGAAACCAGCTGATCGACACCACTTATGTTCTGAATGAGAGGAGTGGAATAAGCCATCTTGAAGAAACCTTTGTCTGCGACGCGTTCCAGGTGCTGACGTTGTTGTTGCCAGAGAATCTCACCGGTTTCTTTGTCCAGTGCGACCAGAAACTGGTTATCGGTTCCATCGCAGCAGAGAATAATCTTGTCTTCGTACAGAATCGGTGAACTGGCTGCACCCTGTGGCGCAGTGAACGGAAGGGATGTGTTTTTCCAGAGAATCCGTCCATCGGTGTCCAGACACACGGTTCCGCGGGCACCAAAGTGCACGAATACGCGGTTTCCGTCGAGTACCGGTGTCGGAGAGGCAAAACCATTTTGAACGTGTTTCGGTCCAACTTCATCGGTTGTCAGGACCTCGACATGATGGAGTATCTTCCCGCTGGTCCGGTCGATACCGATGGCACGCAACGAGGTGCCGTCTGACTGGGAGCTGGTAAGCCAGATCTGGTTATTTGAAATGACCGGTGATGACCATCCTTCACCGGGAATCTCTGTTTTCCAGGTTACCGCAGTCGATTCACTCCAGTGTAAGGCGATACCCTTGGCGTTGGAGTGGCCCTGTCCATCGGGACCACGAAACTGGGGCCATTGGGCCAGGCAGCTGTAGGGGGTTCCCAACAGGATCAGGATTGCCAATACAGGAAGGATAGCGGATTTCATGAGTCGTGTTCCTTTGTTGGGCACGTGTTTTCACAAGGTAGACATCATAGCAAAAGTCATGGGTCTTACGTGTAATAGATGGGCATGAAAAACATATCGGACCATGGCTGAATGATCAGAACCGTGTCGAGTTAATCTCAATCAGTTGGAGACAAGATCGACAGGATGATGTGGGGTTGCGTGTGATCATGCGTGTTTATACCTGAAGGAGTTCCTTTTTCTATAGACCGCCTTGGTACCCTGTCGTCTAGTGATTTAATAGTTTTTATGGCTGGCCATTTTCTGGGTGGATCATAACAGCAGGATATCTATTAATCAGTGTTGTCTCGAAATGGCAACAATGAGTTTTGAGAATATCTGTGTCGTTGGGGACTGTTTCGGAACCGATCGTTACTTCACAGCTGCGAAGAAAAAGTCGTTCAACATCAACTCGCGACGTTTACCGACGACGATGGGATCGGCAGCATGGATGAAACAGGTTGCCCCCAACAGGAATGCGGAAGCAAGACACAAAAAGGCCTTGTTCATGGGAGATAATTATTACGTACCTGTCGGGTACGCGACTGTGCCGTTACGATGCGCAAAACCGCTAAAGTCTTAATGTTCAAGCCCTGCAGGCAGATGACAGCTGTTAATCGACAGATGAATACACAGCCTTGCGAAAATCTTTCTGAATATCCCAGCCGAATTCTCTTGCACGCGTCATGAAAAGGCCAAAAAGGTTTTTTTGAGGGTCGATCCAGAAGTGAGTGTTGTGATATCCGGACCAGCCAAAGATGCCTTTAGAGGCATTGACCCCGTCTAATTCCGGCTTATCGAGCACAAATAGTGAAAAGCCGTAATAGAAACCTTTAAACCCCCATTCATCGTTGTCGTCAGATGGATTCGGTTCGGACCAGCGACCAGTCATTTGCTGGAAGCTTTCTTCACCAATAATTTGTCGACTCTTATAGATACCACGATTCAACAACATCTGGCAGAACTTGGCGTAATCACCAAGTGTTGAAACCAGTCCCTCTCCACCGAAATGCGCCTGGTTTCCTTTTCGGTAAGTCATGTGGGAGTCCATTAAGTGAGTGAAACCTTTCAGATTTTCTGTATTAATGAAGAGAACCTGGAAGTGTTTTCGATCTTCTTCAGTTAAATAGAATTTGGTGTTGCGCATCTCGAGTGGATCGAACAGGGTTTGTTTCAGATATCCGTAAAAAGACTGTCCCGTAATCACTTCAATGACCCTGCCCAATATTGCCTGATTGATGCCGTAGAGATATTGCGTACCGGGTTCGAATTCCAAGGGTTGGGAAGCGACGTCTTTCACGAAGTCGTCCAGATTGTCGTACTTGATCTGATTGGGTTGTGGCTCTTCATAAGTGGCACCATCACGATAACCATCAGCTTTCAACAAAAAAGGGTTGCCGTAATACGGGTATCCCGATCGGTGTGTCATCAGGTGAAGGACCTTGAGTTCATTCTTAGCCGGTTCCACGCGACCATTCTTTTTGACTCGAAGATTTGCGAAATAGGGAATGTACTTGGAAACGGGATCGTCCCATTGAACCAGTCCTTTTTCATGTAGCGTCATCATCGCCACAATGGTGATGGGCTTGGACATTGACCATATTGGAAAAATGGTGTTTTCATCGATATCCATGTCTCCTGGTTTGCCTGAATTGCAGATGTTGTGGTAGAGGGTTTTCCCATCGCGGAACACCATGGCGACATTACTGCCGGTTCGTTCTTGTTGAATGATCCTTTTTTGGAAGTCATGGATATCCTGGAACTGACCAAACAGTAGATTATTTCCAAACAGGAATATAAGCAGACAAAACAGCGTATTTTTCATGTGCTTCTTTCTTGGGACTGTAAGAGTTCTGTATGGTTTATGGTGTTACTTTAGGAAGAACCACACAGGTCTTCAATGATTTATCAAGAGAAGTAAATGCGGTTTTCTGATAGCAGGGAATAAGACCAGAATGATGTGTGGATGGTCTCCTGAATTTTCCAACGTAACAGGCGAAAATGCCGTCATCATTAAGCTGGCATTGGAAACAGCGATACAACTACTGATGGAAGTCCAGCAGCTCATCATGAATGAGAGATGAGTAATTGTTGTTAGTCAACGGTGGTTTGAATGCCGATAGATTCCAGGAAGGTCCAGATTTCTGAGTACATGAAAGTACTTTCTTGCGGTGAGAAGTTGCCGTGCTTCGCCCCTGAGATCATCACCAGTTTTTCTTTAACTCCGGCGGTCCGGAGTTTTTCGTGAAGACTTTTGGCTTGATTGGGAAGGACTACGGGATCGTCAGAACCGTGAACGGAAATAACCGGAGTACCGCTTGTTTTCACGTAATGGATGGGGGACAAAGAGCGAATTAACTCGTTGCGATTGTCTGCCGGGTCAATCCATTGCTGAGGAATGTCATGGGTAGACAAATCTGTCACACCGACCCAGTTGATGATGGCTGCCACGGATTGTTTTTCACCGACAACCAATTTGTTTTCACATAAGGAATCGCCTTTTCTCAACATGCCAGTGAGTAGCGCAAGGTGACCGCCTGCGGAATCCCCGGCTACGACAATTCGGTCGGTATCGATCATATATTCCTCGGCATGATCATATCCCCAGTCCAGAGCGGCCAGACAGTCTTCAACAGCTGCAGGTGCCTTGGCATCTTTGGCGAGTCGATAATTAATACTGATGAC
>CAXEIY010000152.1:0-2733 GCA_963996245.1 uncultured Planctomycetia bacterium
CCTTAAATCTGTCGAGATTGATAACACCAGAGTCAGTGTCACTTTGAACGAGATAACGTATGGGTACGTCTGGATTAATCTTGAACCCGAGTGGAAGTTTCATATTTACCTGAAGCACGAGTTCCTTTGCGGGTCGAATGTTCTGAAGTGCCAGGGTGTGCGTAGTTGCTTGAGGGAAGGTAGCTGTGATTGCCTTTTTTCGGTTTGGCGGTCGCAATCCATTGATTTGGAGAGTGGATACCTTTTGCTCAATAAGATCGACAACTTGGATACGGTGATTGTTTGTGTCGGCAATGAAAAGTCGATTATCAGCTGCCGAAATGCCACCGGGTTCATCAAACCGAGGAGGATCGTTCCGTTTTCCAGGTTCTCCGTCGCCTAAGAAAGTCGCGGCCTGGGTGGTAACGGGATTGACGGTTTTTATCTTGTTGTTGTAGGTGTCTGCTACATATAGAACATCGTTGTAATAGGCTACTCCAAGTGGATGCTGCAGTCGCACAGCATCTCCTATTCCATCGCGATCGGCAAATTCAAATAGACTTCTTCCGTTTGGAAGACCTCGGGGACCGACTACGGTTTTCACTTCCCCGTTCGGGAGAAGAGATACGGTTCGCAGAGCACTGCCTTCGGAATCGGCCACGTACAGGACATTTTTGCCATCTGACTTTCCGATGGTAATGCTGCTCGGCTGGGCCAAAGCGGCCTCTTTCAGAGAACCATCCAGGATGTCTTCACGTCCACTTCCTGCATATGGGTGAATTCGGTTTGTCTGAAGGTTCATGGACCAGATCTGGTGAGGTCCAGCCATGGCGATGAAAAGCCGTTTTTTTCCGTTCTGGTTAACCAGTTCAAGATCCCAGGGACTGTTAAGCGCTGTTTTGAGTGCCAAGCCGCCTTTGCTGCCAAAAGATCCCTGTTCCCCGATTCCAGCAATGGTGGTCACCTGACGCGTGATAAGGTCAGCTTTGCGCAACATGTGATTTTCAGTGTCAGAGATATAGAGGAACCGGTCATCAAGGGCTAACCCCTGCGGATGATCAAAGGAGCACTGAGTAAAACCACCGTCTTCACTGCCAATCGTTCCGTTTCCAATGACATCGATCAAGGATCCTTCGAGATCAGTAATGACAATTCGATTGTGATTACTGTCCGTGATAAATAGTCGGTTGGATGGTTCATCGGCAAATACTTTTCCTGGAAAATTCAGAGCGCGCTGTTTGCTATCGAACCTTTCCAACTCAAAGTGGACGGGACGCTCGTCCAGAGTCCCTTTGTCCTGATGATATTTGATTAACGCGGTTACATATTGGTCCAGATTGACAAATGGCAATTCACCACTGTGTCCACCAACGACGTATCCCTCGGGATCAATCACACGTAGAGTTGGCCAGGAGTTGACCTGGTATTTACGCCACAGAAGGAACTCCGAATCATTGATTACGGGATGAGCTATTTCATAACGCAGGATGGCCTGACGGATATTGGCCGTCTCCTTTTCGGTGGTGAACTTCGCGGAATGTACTCCAATGACCACGACTTCGTTTGGGTATTTTTCTTCGAGCTTTTTCAAGGTTGGCAGCATATGTATGCAGTTAATACAACAGTAAGTCCAGAAATCAAGGACAACAACCTTGCCTCGCAGGTCTTGAAGTCGGATTGGTCCAGCCACGTTCAGCCAGTCGCTGCCGGTATCCAGTTTGGGAGCAATAATGCGGTTTGCATAGGGATCCTTCTTCTGGTTGGTTTCGCTGGTAGTCGAGGCTCTTAGCCTGAATTCTGTTTCTGTTGAGAGGTTTCCCAGAACCAATGCAAGAAGGGTAATGGTCGCACTGGAAAACCGGATGGGACTGTTCGCGATATGAGATGGTCGTTGCATTACCAGATGTCTCCTCGTCAATGCGTTAAACACTTTCCTGAACGCCGAATGAGTGGAAGGTATTATCTGACTCTTGTGCTTTCAGCGAAAGTCGAAAAAGCAATAAATCGGAGGTTGTCGTGTGAACAGGAGAGTTGCCGTTGTGTTAAACGAAACAACCTCGTAGTGTTGTGGGCATCATTGGCTGGATGAATAGTTGTCAATAAGACTCTGTGTAATCCGTCCCCTACCCTGATTCCTGTCGGCCGGTATAGGCAAGGTGCGACAAAACCTCCAGGCCTTAGCGCCAAGAAAGCATGTGTGTTATATGTCTGGAACAGCCTTGTTCCATTCTAGGGGAGCTTTCCAATATTCATTCAAGACGGAGAGTTGATATGTTTCAGCGTCTTGATTTAAGACTCATTCTGGTAGTGACCTGTGTACTGGTCAGTACAGCTGATGCCCAATTGTTTCGATCGAAGCGTACACGAAAAACCAGCAAATGGGCGGAAAAAATGTTTGAGCAACGTCGGCATAGTTTTGGAACCGTCGCACGTGCTGCTGATGCGCGTTTTGCGTTTCGTATCCGGAATGTATATCGACAACCTGTTCGCATTTCAAAAATCAAAAAGTCCTGCGGTTGCACTTCAGCTTCCGCAGACCAAACGCTGCTTGAACCGGGGCAGGAAACCTATTTACGTGTTGTATTTGATACACGTAAATTCGTTGGCAAAAAAGAGTCGGCTATTACGGTGTCTTTCAATAGGCCTGCACGCGCGGAAGTCACTTTGCGGATTTCGGGGTACATCCGTAAGGATTTGGTCATCAATCCAGGTGGTGCGCAGTTTGGGTCCATTGCTCAGGGCGAGGGTGCTCGA
>CAXEIY010000153.1:0-8690 GCA_963996245.1 uncultured Planctomycetia bacterium
CATTAATATTGAAGCGATAATCAGGCCACTTGCAAAGAATATCATTAGTGGGTTGGTCCTTTCGGATAACTATTTTCTTCCTTTCTGATTATGTGTATGCCAAAAACCAGAACGAGTTGTCGGTGTCATGTTCTTTGCGGTCACAGCTAGGGATTACCCGCAGCTTTTTCTAATCGCCGTTTTTCTCTATTGGTGAGACTGTAGATTGCCTCATCCGGACCCATTCGTCCTACAGCACCTGAGGCATACATGGAACCTAGTACGAGACCTCCTTGTCGGAGCAGGAATTCTGTCGGTTGTATGTGCTCACCATCAGGAGGATGATTTCCCCACCAGGCACCAAGTGCATCTGCATCATTCTTTGTACTACCGTAGGCGAGTGGAAAGTTTATTCCTGCGTCAGCAACTGTTTGTGCCTGTTCCAAAGTGTCAACACTGATAGCATAGATTGTACAATCAAGCGCTGCTAATGCTTTTTCCCGTTTTTCCCATTCGACCAACTGTCGAATACAGAGTGGTCACCAGTGACCACGATAGAAAAGGACAGCTGCATAGCGAGTTGTGATATCTTCGGGAAGGGTCAAGCTTCCCCCACTCAGGAGCTTAAAAGATAGAGACGGGAAATGATCACCTTGTTGGAGCTGTGCTGCCAAAATAAAAAAACTCCCATGCATCTAAGAAATAGGGGACACTGAAGCGAGTATACAACAAATAGAAGTTACATACGATCTTATGGCTGTGAAATTCCTGATATGTATATCTATTATGAATAATGCCTGTATATTTGAGTACATGGACAAAAACCTTCGTCATTGATACATTCAGCAAAATAATAGATATGTGCACTTAATCTTTCTTGAACCTGAGCTAAAAGGGGGTAGAGATAATCATGGCAAAGCAGGGCTTTAAAATCATGGATAGTGATTTACACGTATTAGAACCTTCAGATATTTTTGAACGGTATCTTGAAGAGCCTTTTCTTTCTCGTGCTCCGAGAAAGGAAAAGGCGCACTTATCAGGGTTGGAAAAATGGGTAGTTGGTGATCACTACCTTCCCTATTGGGCTGATGAACCCGAAGCTATTAAGGCTGATGCAGCTCTCCGTGACAGGAAGGAAAAAACACCATTTCAAGTGGAAGCATTTAATAACAAATTTGATCCTGCAACCACTGTGGAGGCAATGGACATCGAGGGCGTTGATGTCGCTGTGCTGTACAGGACAGTAGGTGGAATGCTTGCACAGGCTTTTGATGTGCTGGAACCGGAATTCCTTACTGCTCTCTGCAAAGCGTATAACAACTGGATGAAGGATTACTGCGACTTTAATCAGGAACGGTTAAAAGGAGTCGCGATGATTTCTCTCGCGGATATTGATGGGGCGGTGGAAGAAGTCAAACGTGCTGTTCAGGAACTGGGATTTTGGGGAATCTCAGTTCATCCCGATCCCATTTACGGTAGGATTCTATATGACCCTGAAGTCGAACCGTTCTGGGAAGAGTGCGAACGGCAAAATGTGTCGGTAGGTATTCATGGTACCAGTACGGGGGTAACACAGGATGATATCGGCAGGAAACTGTTTAGCCACCCGGCAGGGAGAATTGTATCCCGCTCCATTAGCTTTCCTGTCCCCCTCATGTGGTCACTTGCAGGGGTGATAACCAGTGGGGTTATTGAGCGTCATCCAGGGTTAAGAATAGCTTTTCTGGAAGGAAATGCGGGATGGTTGCCTTGGTTCCTTTACAGGCTTGATGAACTCTATCATAAGCATGGTTATCCAAAATTGGAAAAGGATCCAAGCTCATATTTTCAGTCCAACTGTTATATCGGTACAGATGTTGATGAATATGGTGTTGCTGATGTTATTAATCGTTTGGGTGATGATAATATCGTAGTCTCGACAGATTATCCCCATTTCGACAGTGCCTTCCCTCATGCAATGGATGAGTTTCTGGAACTTGATATTTCTGATCAAAGTAAGCGCAAGATCCTCTGGGACAACTGTGTACGTTACTACGGTAAAGGCTAGAGAGGGACGCTTATCTTGAGAGTGAGGACAAAAAGGTGATCAAGGTAGGTACAGGGAAATATTCGTACTCGCTTGTACGTGATTGGGCTAAACTTCCTGCTGGACAAAGTTTTCATACGGTGACTGCCGTTGCTGTTGATTCCAATGATCATTTATACGTGTTCCAGCGAAATACTCCACCGGTACATGTTTTTGATAGAGAAGGGAACTATATTCAATCTTGGGATACGGATATCTTCAACCGTCCGCATGGTATCTGTATTAAAGATGATACCGTGTACATTACCGACAGTGATGATTCAATGGTTTTCCAATTTTCCCTTGACGGCACCTTGTTGAGTTCAATAGGAGAGAGAGGCATTCATTCCGATACTGGAACAGATCAGTATGGAGCTTTGGTTCCTAGAGCAGCAGGACCATTTAATCACCCAACCAAGATGGTCCCTTCTTCCACAGGAGCTTTATATGTTTCTGACGGGGAACGAAATTGCAGGGTGCATCGTTTTTCGAGTCAAGGTGAGCTTGAACTCTCATGGGGACAGCCTGGGAAAGACAGTCCAAATGAGTTTCATATGCCCCATAGCATAGCGATTGACGGGAATAATAGAGTCTACGTTTGTGATCGGGAGAACAGCTGTGTACAGGTCTTTTCCGGGGAAGGCGAATTTCTTTCGATGTGGTCTAATCTACAGCCTCCTAGTGATATTGCCGTTGATTGGGAGGGTGCTATCTACGTTTGTCAGTTTGCATTTAACGTTACCCATAGATATGCAGCATGGCCTGCACCTGCGGGAAGCGGAAGTGCGTTGAAAGATCCTGCTGGCCAGCGTACCATACGCCAAAATGCTCCACCTAGGATTAGCGTCTTAACTGATCAGGGGGAAGTATTGTCGTCATGGGGTTCCCGTAAAGCGCATGGGCTTTGCGTGGATTCCCGAGGTGATATTTATTTAGCACTGGAAGATGATAGATCAGTTGATAAGTATATTCGACAGAAAAACGATTAAGGATAAGAATCAATGATTTATGATGGTCACGCATATTGTTTCCCTGACCTTAGGGGCAATGGTGGTTTCAGCAGTCGGGAACAGTTCCGGAAACATCTCCAAATGGGTGCAGGGAGTCATTTTCAACCAGGATGGCGTTTGACTGATAGAGTACGCATCTCGAATGACTCTCTTGTGGACCTCACGGATGGATGGACATTAGATGCGTTGCAAGATGCAGGATTTGATGTGGCTCAGTTCGGACGATTTGAATGGGATGTTAATGGGGATGTATATGGGAAACAGTACTTTCCTCCCTCCCTTAGAGAGCCTGACTATCCTGCCGCAGCACTCGTTGCAGAAATGGACTACGCTGGTATTGATATGGCATTGCTTCACCGAACCCCATACCTTGGTATAGGGAATGATTTTATTGCCGAATGTTGCGGGCGTTACCCAGAACGTTTGCAAGGGCTTGCCCATGTCGAAGAATGGTTAATCAGATCCGACACTGATGAATGTATTCGAAAATTAGAACATGCAGTACAAACCAAAGGACTGCACGGTCTCCAGTTTTTGCCGGATCACCTTGCTTTATATGGACAATCCGAGGATTGGAATGACGATGCCTTCACTCCGTTTTGGGAAGCTCTGTCATCATTGAATATCCCCTTGTTTGTTACGCCAAGTTATGCAGGGCTGGCAACTGCAAAAGGGGCTTCTTCTGATCATGTGATATCGCAGCTGGAAAGAATTACAACCTGGATGAATAAGCATCCTGACGTTCGCGTAGTACTCACGCACGGTCTAAGCTGGAGAATCTTTTGCTCAGGAGACGGGTTAGAGATTCCAGATGCTGTGTATAGGGCCATTCCCGTATCTCCGTATTTCTATTTGCAGTTACTTTTCCCAATTTCTCTAGGAGATTTGTGGGAGTATCCTATGCTTCAGGTGAAATCAACAGTGGAGACACTAGGAGCCAGAATAGGAGCTGATCATCTTATATGGGGCACTGATATGCCTATCGTGATGCGTTTTCAAACGTACCGGCAGACATTGGAACACATGTATGCATGTCTCAGTGAGTTTAGTCCCAACGATATTGCACTGGTGACTGGTGGAAATATGACTCAACTGATGAATATTTCTAGTGAATAGAGAGACCCAATAAGAGTTAATTTGCAGAACTGGATTTTCTATTGAGCTGAACCAGACTAGGGGTTGTATTCAATTTACGTGATAACTATAGATTCGCCAGACATTATCCTGTCTTGGAGGATAAGTTAGTAGGTGGATTTTTGATGTGTTCTTTCCTTTACCGAATCGTTCCCATTCAATCTCCGTTGCGATTTCTTTGCTTGTGACTATAGTTTCTTTCAGCCCTTTCTGTTTTTCGAAATCTGTAAGGAATTTAATGACGATGTACTCTCCGTTCGGGAGGCCTGGAATACTGGTGACTGCTTCTGTTCCCTGAAAGGTACGCGATATAGGTTTTCCGACAGTTGCTGATATATCTGCAACATGTTCAGGTAATGGGCAGTCTGTGACGTTATTATTGTCTTGTGTTTCAACAGTAAATAGTACAGCGGATTCCCAGCATAGAAGATCCGAAATAGTCATGAAATCAAAGCGATTTAAGAATTTGGTGTTCGCAAGCTGTATACCAACTACTTGGGATACATATTGGGTTATTGGCATACTATCCGGATCACGGTGGTGATTATAGAAATCGTATTGACTAGTGTTTCCGACAGTATCTGAACCTTGGTCAGCATCTGCTTTTTTGATGATTCCGTATGCATCAGGTGTTGCATCTGAGGCTTCTGTTAGTCCAGTCAGGAAACCGAAATTTACAGTGAATCCTTCAACGCGGCATACTTTTCTATCTACTGCAAGGAGCAGATTATTACACTCATTTTCTGCCGTTTCGTATAAGTAAAATCGCTGTGCTATTTCGAACAGAGTTAACCATTTACTTGCAATGAATGTCGCAGCTTCTTCCGGCGGTAACAGGGCAATGCGCTCACGTTCTATCTCGAGTTTCAAATCTTCTACTTTATCTTCCCAGATAAGATAATTGTCTTGTTTGTAGTCTGTTTCCGACATGACCTTGCTAAGTTCTTTTTCCAGTTCATCTATTCGTTCCTGTCCTGTAAGCCCTGATGATGGCAGACTCGAAGTCTGTTCGGTGGCGCCACTAGTTAACTGGTCCCCTGCAGAGCACGCGCTGAGGATCACAAAAAGGCCCATGGAAAAAATCGCGAAGTTGATATTTTTCATGATAAAGGAGCATGTTTCAAGGAAACGAGGTGTATTATACGTTATTTCGACTGATTGTGCCGTTTATTTTCCGCTTGTTTTGACTTAGGTCAGTCCTACTGTCACAACGGTGAGTTTTGATACCGTAATCATGACAACGAAACGAGTACTGTGGATGTCTGCTAAATACTACGAGACGGTTAAAAGTATCCTGGTTTTGTAGAGTATTATCCTTTAGATGTTTCAAGGTATGTTGCAAGGATTTTTTCTACTATACAGTTTCCGGGATTCTCAGTCTCGCAGGTACCCATTACCTTGAAAACAGAATTGGCCAGTATGGAAATTGCCATATCAGCTTGAGGTGCGTAATGCATCCACGCAGAGTAGCCTGCGCCTCCTCCAAGGTGACCATATGCGGTGATGGTCTGATCAGCAGTTATTTGGAATGCCTTTTTCGCTGACAGATAGCCATATTGCTCTGGAATAACACCTGGCTGTTTTGAACTTGACCAAGGAGGGATGCTTTCCTCCGAGAAAGAATTCAGCAGTTCATTGCGGACGGATTCCGGAACTGCTGAACCGTTTGCACTATAGAGTTCGTATGCCCATCGAGCCATATTAGAAGGTGTTGAGATAATACCACAGCATGCATATCTGTTTCTTCCAATAGCGCCAATATAGTAGCCGAATTCAAATGGGGCAGCATCGATGATATTTCCGTAGCCTGATGACCAAGGAGATAAGTCTCCATAAGGCATTGCCATATGAGGTGTTGTTAGTTGGTCGCCAAGATCGTAAGTGATATTTGAGTGCCATGGAATACCTTCTTCAGGCAATGTTATTGCCGTGATTGAGAGAGGATCATAGAATGTTTCTCTAAAGAGATCCGCGAGCTGTTTTCCTGAATGGACTTCAGCTATCATACCCAGAAGCACTACATTAGTATCATTGTATTCAAAAGTTCCGGGATCGACGTAGCTGGTTTGAACTAAGTTAATTAAATCAGAGGGTTTCCATACGGGGTTCTTTATTAACTCACTTTTCCCTTCGCTGTTTGCATTGTAGTTAGGTAGTCCTGAAGACATAGCGAGTAAATCTTGTACTGTGACATTGATATTTATCTTGTCGTGCGGTAGTGACAGAAAATCAGGATGATCCGAAAGAACTGTTTCCAGAGAATCTGTTAACGCATAGAGCCCTTTATTGATTTGTATCAGGATTAAAGCTGACAAGAATGTTTTGGAGGTACTACTAATCATCATGGGTGTCTTGTCGGTAAGTGTTCGTGATTCACTTGCTTTACCTGTTGCATAAGTCCAGAGTAAATCTCCCGTATATACTGCTACAGATATACCTGATTTACTTTCAATCGCTGAGAACTCTTCGTCAACAGCGGATTGAAATTTTATCCGGAGATCTTCAGCAAACGGTTTGTGTGTGGGCGACAGGGTAAAGTCGATGGATTCAAGTGCGGTAGTTGATTGAGGTTCCTCTGTAACACCGGCACGTTTGGTAGCGGTTGGCTGTACGGTCGGCTTAACCAACGTGTTGACGGATTTTTCAGGTTCGACTGGGGTTCCGCTACTGCAACCGTGCATTAAGAACAAAGAACAGATAAGCAAAAAACCAACGATTGTTGAGGTGTGTTTTCGTGAAAGCATATAAGCACATAGTATACACCTAGATGAGGTTCTATCAGTGCATGAGTTCTTCTTCAATTGCCCGTATGTACGGGGGACCAAAGCCGCAGCAGGTCCCGATAATCTGGGCCCCTTCTGAAATCCATCTTGTTGCCAATTTGGCAACCTGGTCGGGTTGAAGTATGTTTCCAAGATCACGATCGCTTATAGTAAAATTATCTCTAGCGTGTGGGTATACACCAAATGGTCCTTGCCAGTGTTTCTTGAGAATAGGAAGTGAGAGATCCGTTATATCTGGTGTGGTATGCATGATGGTTGCCACGTCACAGTTAAGCGATGTGAATGTCGCAAGATCTTCACAAAAACTACTTCCTTCTTTGCCGGCACGGAGTTTGATCTCGGTTCTATCAGTGTTTGCTGCAGTTGAAAAACCAATCCAAACTGGTAGCCCTGTCATAGCAGCTGCTTCAACACAGATGGGGGCGAATGTCGTATCCATCATCATCTCAAGAACGAGCAGATCGACACCTGCTTCTGCAAGGACTTGAGCCTGTTCACTAAAGTGAGCGAAAGCTTCAGTTTCGGACATGGGAAAATTAGTGAACCCATCTCCTACAAGCCTGAAGGTTGATATGGATCCTGCGATGAAGACAGGTTTCCCCGCACTGTTTGTATCGCGGGCCTGTTGTGCTAGTTCTACCGCTTTGGTGTTGATTTTTACTGTCTCTTCACCTAGTTTCGCTGCTTCTAAAGCATAGCGTGCTGAGGAAAATGTATTTGTGATGATAACGTCAACACCAAGGTTTATATACTGTGCATGGATATCTCTAATTACATCGGGGTGGGAGAGGATGGCTGCGGCACACCAAGCTTCTGAATCCATGGGAATACCTCTCTGTTGCAATTCCATTCCTACTGCGCCGTCCAGCAGAATAACCTCACCATTCCGGAGACGTTGGTTAAGTGTGCTC
Organism: uncultured Planctomycetia bacterium; assembly: GCA_963996245.1. Lineage (GTDB taxonomy): Bacteria > Planctomycetota > Planctomycetia > CAXEIY01 > CAXEIY01 > CAXEIY01. The sequence goes on from CAXEIY010000153.1 coordinate 7,883, forward strand.
ATTTGTATCCTCTTCGAAAAACCCTCAGCGTTTTCCATAGTATTATTCTGGTATTCCAGTAAATTCGCTGCTTTTTCATTGCCCATATTACTATACCACTGCGTACATATTTGATGATATGAGAGCTTGTAAAAATGAGGTATGATGCACCCATAAATTATCTTGTAATTTGACCGTCATTTGTCAAAGTGAGGCTGATTATGTCGAAACAAGGTTTTAAAATCATGGACAGTGATCTCCATGTGCAGGAGCCTGCGGATATTTACGAGAGATATCTTGAGGAACCGTTTCGTTCAAGAGCTCCCCGAAAGGAACGTGCGCATGTATCAGGATTTGAAACTTGGGCCGCAGGAGAACATTTCTTTCCACCGTGGACGAATGATCCAGAAGCTATTAAAGCAAACTCGCAACTCATGCGGAAAAAGGAGAAAACACCTTTTCAGGTAAAGGCATTCGAGAATAATTTCAATGCTGAAACAACTGTTGAGGCAATGGATTTAGAGGGAGTGGATGTCGCTATTCTTTACAGGACGCTTGGAGGCATGCTTGCGCAGGCTTTCGATGTGTTGGAACCGGAATTTCTTGCTGCTCTTTGCAGAGCCTATAACAACTGGATGAGAGACTACTGTGGTTTTAATACATCTCGTTTGAAAGGTGTCGCCATGATTTCATTGGGAGATATAGATGGCGCTGTGGAAGAAGTGAAACGAGCTAAACAGGAGCTCGGTTTTTGGGGAGTATCCATTCATCCTGAGCCTGTTTATGGAAGGCTTTTATATGACTCTGAAGTTGAACCGTTTTGGGAGGA
>CAXEIY010000154.1:0-33719 GCA_963996245.1 uncultured Planctomycetia bacterium
TCAGCGCTCCACAGAACAACTCGATTACAGGCCGGAGTATACGGCAAGGTTATTCACTCTGATTCGCATGTTGATAGGAGCCATGTGCATCGATACTCACGACGAACTGAAGCGTGCCTGGAAGTCCGTTGCTATCAGCATGTCGGATGAGGTTGTGGAAAAATTTGACTGGCTTCCTATCACCCATGCTGAAGCCATGTGGCTGACAGGGGCAGACAAAGAAGAAATTCGAGTACTCCATCCTGACTGGAATCCATCTGCTCACTTCCGTTCCAGCCAGGGAGCCTTGGAAAATTCAGATTCAAGGACTCGACTGGCATTGCAGTGGCTTCATCAGTTTAGGGATCGGTACCGGTATGTATCTCGGATAACCGATCCTTCGGTAAAGCCCCATCAGAGATAGAAGAGAGGCTCGTGTAAGCAGGATCCATGAAACGTCATGCAGTTTGAGTTCTTTCAGATAGGACAACCATGAATGCTAGTGCGAACAATATGAAGGTATGGGCGTTGTTCGTTTTGGTGATGGCCTTTCTGGTTTGTTTTTTGCTGTATCCGCTTTGGAGTGTAATGGAGGGAGCCTTATCCAGTTCTGGCTCTTATCTGACGTGGAGTCATCTTTTCATGGTTTTCAGCAATCCCATCTATCAAGAGGGATTGCTGAATAGTTTTCTTCTGGCGTTTTCGACTACCGGACTGGTACTGGTGCTTGCTTTACCGCTTGCGATATTAGCGGATCGGTTCGATTTTCATGGAAAACGATGGTTGACAAGTCTCGTGCTTGTTCCGATGGTGTTGCCGCCGTTTGTCGGTGCTATTGGTTTGCGCCAAATTCTTGGTCGTTACGGAGGTTCTTTGAATCTCTTGTTGATACAACTGGGAATAGTCGATCCTTCATCACAGATTGATTGGCTTGGAGAATGGCGATTTTTAGGTGTTGTCTTGGTGGAGTCTTTTCATCTATATCCGATTTTGTATCTGAACGCCGTAGCTTCTTTGGCCAATATTGATCCTGCTTTGAGTGAAGCAGCACGCAGCATGGGCGGAAATCCCTGGCAGGTGTTTCGCCGAATTACATTGCCGCTAATGTCTCCAGGACTGTTTGCTGGTGGAACAATCGTGTTTATTTTCAGTTTCACCGAATTGGGAACGCCTCTGTTATTTGAATACAGACGGGTTACATCCGTACAGATTTTTGATGGCCTCGAAGACATTGGTACGAATCATGTTCCTTATGTACTGGTTGTCGTTATGCTGGTCACAACTATTCTTTTGTATCTCCTCAGCAAATGGATGCGAGGTCGGCGACCCGAGGTTGGGGTAGTCAAGGCGATTCGTGGCGAACAATCACAGCGACTTCCGTTTTTACCGGGCATGGTTGTGGCAGCCCCTTTTGTTCTGATTACGATACTCGCAACCATTCCACACGTTGGAGTGGTTTGCACTTCGCTTTCTTATCGCTGGGTAGGAACGATGATTCCTGAACAGTTTACTCTGCAGCATTACCATAGCGCTTTAGGGCATTCACTGGCCTTGCCCAGTATTTCAAATTCCTTGGGCTATGCCATCTGGGCGGTGTTGCTGGATCTCGTACTGGGACTGACCATCGCTTATATTGTGGTTCGCACCCGCTTGCCCGGTCGTCATATAATGGATGCATTGGCCATGTTACCTTTGGCAGTTCCCGGATTGGTGATTGCTTTCGGGTATGTTTCCATAACCAAGAAACCGATGTTTTCATGGTTGGATCCTTCCCGAGACCCGACCCTTTTGCTGGTAGTGGCCTATGCAGTTCGGCGCTTGCCCTATGTGGTACGTTCCCTCGTTGCCGGTTTTGAACAAGTCTCGATAGGATTAGAAGAGGCTGGATATGACCTAGGTGCTAGTACCACGCGTGTTTTATTTCGGATTACTGGTCCGTTAATTCTCCCCAATATGATTGCCGGCGGTTTGTTAGCATTCAGTTTTGCTGTCTTGGAGGTCAGTGATTCACTGATATTAGCGCAAAAGATGGAAGACTATCCAGTAACCAAAGCTATTTTTGATCTATATCAACGATTGGGAGATGGCCCGGCAATTGCCAGTGCACTGGGAGTATGGGCCATGCTTTTGTTGAGCGTTACGATTATTGGTGCTTCACTGGTTCTGGGTAAAAAGTTGGGTTCGCTTTTTCGTGTATAGTCGGGTTTGTCAATGAAAGGTGCAGATCGTGCGCATCGGTGTTTTTACGAGTGGTGGTGACGCTCCGGGAATGAATGCCTGCATTCGAGCTGTGGTGCGATCATCCCATGCGGCGGGTGTAGAGGTATGGGGAATTCGCCGCGGCTATGCAGGATTGCTTGAGGAAGACTTTTATGTATCACCTGTTCATTTGAACGGTCAGATGGGAGTTCGCAGCGTTTCCAATATCATTCACCGTGGCGGTACAATACTACGGACCAGTCGCAGTGATGAATTTCAAACGCAAGCTGGCCAAGAGAAAGCCGCCTCCATTTTGAACAAGCATGCGATAGATGGCTTAATTGCCATTGGAGGCGATGGGACGTTTCATGGGGCAGTTGCGCTGCGCAACGTTTGGAACGGTCGCATTCTGGGATGTCCGGGTACGATTGACAATGATCTTTTCGGAACGGATTACACTATTGGATTTGATACAGCAATCAATACCGTCATGACTGCGATTGATAAACTCCGGGATACTGCGGATGCTACCGAGCGATTGTTTCTTATCGAAGTAATGGGTCGTCATTCCGGTTATATCGCGCTTGATTCGGCACTGTCCTCAGGTGCTGAACAAGTCTTGGTTCCTGAGATAGATAGTGAAATAGAAACGGTAGTGAAACGCCTTGAAGAGGGAAGACAGCGTGGTAAGACATCCAGCATGGTAATAATTGCTGAAGGAAATCAAATGCGGTCAGGTTTGGAAGGGCTGCGAAAATATATTGAAGAATCGACTCCATATGAAGCACGCGTACTTGTTCTTGGACATTTGCAAAGAGGTGGATCTCCCAGCGCCAGAGATCGAATACTGGCAAGTAGGCTGGGAGACTTTGCAGTGCGTTCTATTTTGGAAGGTTCCGATAGCATGATGGCAGGAGAAATGAATGGTTCATTAACGCTGACACCGTTAGAAGATACTTGGAATAACCAGAAGAACATCTCCGACTCATCATTAACATTACTGGATATGCTTGCCCGCTAGATTGTAAATGGATTCAAGGAAACGAGTTGTCTTAAGAGCATTTGGCAGACAAAGTGGTGTCCAGGGAAAGCCCTGTCTGTTGTGATGAAATCTTATCTGAAATTCAGGAACAGGTGTAAACCCGGTTTACACAAAGGGTTTTATTTGGTTCTTCCGATATTTCTCAGATTAGAGAGTTTTAGCACTTTTATTGATGAAGAAAGTTGTGTTTCCAGAACCAATCCACCACTTCGTGATTTTCACGCGAACCTGTTCATCGGGCCGGGTTGTCCGTACTAAAACAACGTTATCGCTGAGGAATAGCGGTTATTCGATAAACGATCGTGGACGGTCCTGGTTTTTCGGGTGTGACGGGTTCCCTGTTGGATATTCCGTGCCGAATGAAGTACCAGTGGCTGTTCGCTTTTTCTTTCGTTAGTCTGATTAAGATTAATAAGTGGATGGGAAACGAGTGATCCTGCTTTTGGGCGGAATACATGCGAATTTGTTCTTTGTTACCGGGAATTACAGACACGGTAATTGCTTTAGGTGCCGTCGATTCCCTGGTTGGAGTAACTCATGCGTGTGATATACCCGATTCATGCAGCGCTCAGGTTGTTACGGGTAGCCGAATCACATATGGACAAGGAAGCGCAGGGATTGATCGACAGGTTCGACACGCTTCAAGTAGTCTTTTTGACTTGGACACAGAGCTGCTGGAACAGTTACAGCCCGATTTGATTCTGACCCAGACCTTGTGTTCCGTTTGTGCTGTGGATGAAAATCTTGTGCGTGAAGTGGCGGATGATTTTTCTTGGCAGGTTGAAGTTCGAAGTTTCCAGCCGACAACAGTCGCGTCGCTAATAGAAATGATCCAAGAAATCGGCGTTGTTGTCCGACAACAGGAAAAAACGGTTCAGTGGTTACATCAATTGCAAGGCTTGTTGGATTCAATGAGCGATCACAGCAAGAACAGGCGTAAGATAAAGACGCTTTTCTTGGAGTGGATGAGCCCTCCTTTTACAAGTGGGCATTGGATACCTGAGTTGATTGAAATGGCGGGTGGGATTGAGATGTTAGGTCGAGCCGGACATGTATCTGTGGGTACAAGTTGGGAGGATGTACGTGCTCAGCAGGCAGAAGTGATTGTATTGGCACCCTGTGGTTACACGATCAACCAGAGTTTGGAAGAGAGTGTCATCATTCAGAGAGAACTTTCTTCTGTCCGTCACCTGGAAATGCAAGGAGTTCGTATATTTCTGGCAGATGGAAACCGTTTCTTCAATCGTCCGGGTACGAATCTTACAGGAGCGCTCAAGATTCTCCATCACAGTATTCAAGGTGAGAAACTGGATTGGAATTACGCCGGTTATGTAAAGGAATTAACGAACAATATCAGTGGTAGGTAATGGTTCCTGACTTCGATAATATGGAATACTTTTGAGGCTTTTGTAAGCGACGGATAAATACACGTGTTCTTTTACACAAGCTATTGATTGTAATCTCGATTACGTTTTCTGCGATCTGCTACTATTATGAGATTCAATGGCCGGCATCTTGTATGGATTCTGGCCTTGATGGATCAGTACAAAGGGAATGTGGATGACGCAAGAAACGAGCCGTGCACAACGTTGGACAACACTGGTTTTTTTTGCAGTACTTTGCGCGCTCATGCTGACTTTGGGGATTCCGCGTGTTATTTATTACTTCAGCTACACTGCAGAATTGGGTCGTGAACGTGCCCGCCAGGAAATGCGACTGGAGGCCTTGCAGCAAAGAGCTGAAATGGCGCGAAAACAATTAGGGACGTTTCCTGATTTGTCATCCGGATATCGATTGGTTGCCGAAAGTGTGGCCGCTTCCGTCGTGCATATCAATGCGTTGCAGGAATTGCAGAATGCTCAGGCTCGTCCGCGTTCTTCTCGGTCACGGGACGGACAAAGCTTGGGGTCTGGTGTGATTGTTGATACTCGAGGATTCATTCTTACAAACAATCATGTAATTGCAGGAGCCCCCTATATCGAAGTGAGACTTTCTGATGGTCGTTCAGTAACTCAACCTAGGGATGAAATTCTTGTGGGCGCTGATCCCATGATGGATCTGGCATTACTGCAGATAGACCTGGAATCACTGGTAGCAGTACCCTTTGGAAACAGTGATACCATGTCAGTAGGTGACTTGGTTCTTGCAATTGGAAATCCGTTTGCGTTGGACCAGACGGTCACCGCTGGAATCGTCAGTGCAATCGGGCGACGTGACGTGGTTGATATTGCCAGTTATCAGAATTTTATTCAAACCGATGCCGCGATTAATGTTGGAAACAGTGGTGGTCCATTAGTGAATATGCGCGGTGAACTGATAGGTATCAATACAGCAATTGTCGGTCAGGCAGGTGGTAATGTTGGTATTGGATTTGCGATTCCCAGTAACATGGCACGGTTTACGTTTGATCAATTGCTCGAAAAAGGTCGCATTGTACGTGGATGGCTTGGTGTAGGCTGGGATGGAAGTTCTGCAGATGCAGTAGTGGGGTCAGTGATTGAATATTCGCCTGCTGCCGATGCGGGACTCAGGACGGCTGATCGTATTCTCCAGTTTGCAGATGAATCGGTCGGTGATTGGACAGATTTTCGCCGCATTGTCGCTACCACTCCGGTTGGTAAAACTGTTCCGATTGTGATTATGCGTGAGAGTCAACGATTGACAATCATGATCAAAGTCGGAGAATATCCGACGACAGAGTTAGGTTTTCAGGTAATGGAATTAAGTGAAGAACTGGCTGCCCGTTTGCGATATCCTCCCGGTACACGCGGAATGCTGATACAGGTGTTTCCAAGGGGACGTGCAGAACAAGCGGGATTGAGAACGGAAGACGTGGTGGTCCAGGTCGGTTCCGATCCGGTAAGCGATTTAGCGTCGTACCTTCGGGCCATCCGACAAGTCGATCTTTCCGGCAGCGTATCTCTTAAGGTGCGCTACCGAGATGGTTCGGTCCGAGAGGTTACGATTCCATCAGAGTCGGTAAGAAGCAACGAGTAGGAGAGGAGTTGGCCAAACACTCGGTGTCGATCTATACAAGGGGAGACCGTGTGTATTTTTTGCCAATCGTTGATGTGTCGAAACACCGGATTGACACATGAAAACCTGGGCAGCTATAATTCCCCGCCTTCGCTTTTCATGAGGAGGGGGATAGGTGACTCCGGAGCGAAGTGGTAATCGATCCGATTGACGCACGGAGATATTCTGCAACAGAGGAGACCCCGTGCCTTCTTTTGCCGTGTCCGTTAAAGATCAGGTGAAGCAAAGCGTCGATATCGTCGCTCTTGTTGGTGAATCCATTGCGCTGCAACGGGCAGGACGGATTTACAAGGGGCTTTGTCCCTTCCACGACGATCATCGCCCCTCTTTGACGGTCGATCCTGATCGCCAGTCGTTTAAGTGCTGGTCGTGCGGAAAAGGTGGCGACGTTATCAGTTTTGTTCAGGAACAGGAGCGAGTGGATTTTGTTGAAGCGATGCGAATTCTTGGACAGCGTGCGGGAATTAAGATTGATCACCAATCTCAGAGTACAGAAGATCGGGAAAAATCACTTTTTTATGAGGTGATGGCCTGGGCGGAAACAGAATTTCAGCGTTGTTTGCAGGATCGTTCAGATGCATCAGTTGTACGAGAATATCTCCACGAACGAGGGATTTCAGAGGAAAGCCAGGATGTTTTCAAATTGGGTTATCATCCCCAAGAATGGGAATGGCTATTGTCACGTGCCGCCAAAAAAAAATGGACTCCTCGATTGCTGGAGCAGGTCGGACTGGTTAAGGCCAGGGACTCCGGTAAGGGGTATTATGATCGTTTTGTCGGCCGCCTCATGTTTCCAATTCACGACAATCGAGGCCGCACTGTGGCATTTGGTGCACGTATTCTGCCCGGATCAGAACGGGGTGATGCACCGAAATATTTGAATTCACCAGAGACACCACTCTTTGTGAAACGGGAAATGTTATACGGTTTTGCCCTCGCGAGAGGGGATATTGTACGTTCCGGTGTGGGTGTGATGGTAGAAGGGTACACCGATTGCATACTGGCACATCAGGCCGGTCAGAAAAATGTTTTGGCTCCTTTGGGGACCGCATTAACGGATCGGCACGTGCAGTTGATGAAACGTCATGCGAAACGAGCGGTTTTGGTTTTTGACGGAGACGATGCTGGACAAAAAGCGGCTATTAGAGCAATTGATGTTTTTTTGAGTCACGATATGGAAATTCGGCTTTGTTCTCTTCCTGAAGGACAGGATCCTTGTAATGTGATACGTGATCAGGGAGAGGCGGCGTTTCGTGCCTACGTCGATGATGCCGAAGATGCATTGGAATTCTACTTGGATACGTTAATGAAGCGTTTTGATATTTCAACCACCTCCGGAAAATATGCGATATCGCAAGAGCTGGCGGCTGTCTTGACACGGGCTCCCCGTACTGTGGCTGGGTACGATGTGAATCGTCAGGTACGCGAAGACTTGATTTTAGGAAGGATGTCTCATCGGCTGGGGATCCCTGAAACATCCTTGAGATCAACCATTACGACAACAAGAGGAAAACAGCGAGTTCAGACAAACACCCGATCGATTCATCAGGAAAGTTCGAGTGAGGATCCGATTGAAACGGAGTTAATCGAGATCATCATTCAAAATCCTGCTTTGATCAAATCGCTATCTGAAGAAGTCAGGCCAGAAAGTCTGGTCGATGAAGAGTTACGGATTTTGTATGAGACCTGTATTGCTCTTTCGGACGCAGGTGAAATTCCTGATTTTGATCGATTAATGACAGAGTTCGAAGATCAGAAGTTGAAGCAGCGTTTAAACGACCTGGAAGAATCCGGACGGCATAAGGGCAATACGGAACAACGCTATGAGGCGTTTGTCGTGCAGTTGAAATGCCGGAGAGAAAATCGTAATCGCCACAGTTTGAAGGAGCAGTTACGAGAAACGGATTCTGATGATCAACTGGAATTGTTACGTCAGTTACATGATTCGAAGCGTGTGGAATACAAGATTAAGTAATGAAAGGGTGGAGGCTGCATCGTGGAAAAAGTCGACGAGACCGCAAAGCCGCTGGTGGATATGGGAAAGGCCAAAGGCTATATAACCTATACCGAGATCAACGATAATCTTCCGGAAAAAGTATCCAGTGGTCAAAGTCTGGATCAGGTATTGGAGGCCTTGGAGGCTCACGGTATTGAGATTGTGGATGATGCTGAAGCCTGGGAAAGAACAAAGGGTCCCGACCCTGTCTTATTAGATAAGGATAGCCCCGAACCAGCGCGACCGGAATTGGAGACGGCAGAAGAAGAAAAAGTGGTTAACGAAACCACACCCGTCTTCAACAGTTCCGATTCTCCGTCACGTCATGTGGATGATCCGGTTCGAATGTATCTGATGCAGATGGGAGCGATTCCCCTGCTCGACCGTGAAAAAGAGGTTTCTTTGGCAAGTAAGATTGAAAAGACACGCCAGAGATTTCGTTTGAAAGTTTTGGAATCAGACTACGCACTGCGTAGTGCCATTGAAATTCTCGAAAGGGTACATCACGGAAAGTTACCGTTTGACAGAACGATTAAGGTTTCCTTAACGGAAAACCTTGAGAAGGATCAGATTCTCGGAAGAATGCCCAACAATTTGAGAACACTCAAAGAATTGCGCATGCTTAATTTGCGAGACTTCCGAGTTGCCATTTCTTTGCATTATGATGCGGATTCCCGTCAGTCAGCCCAGTTGGCTTTGGCGCGACGGCGACGTAAATGTGCCACTTTGGTTGAAGAATTAAGCTTGCGCACCCAGCGCATTCTTCCCTTAATGAAGCGGATGCAACAGATGTCTTCCCGTATGGATGAGTTGCAAAACATATTGGGAGAATGGGGTGACAGGGATTTGTCACAAGAGGAGCGTTCTAATTTTCAGAAGGAATTACGAGACTTAATGTTCCTTACCCTGGAGAGTCCGGCGAGTTTACGTGGACGAATCAAAGAGGTGGGGCATCGATTTGATCAATATGAAGAAGCAAAACGTGATCTTTCGGGCGGAAATCTCCGATTAGTCGTATCCATTGCCAAGAAATATCGCAATCGCGGACTGAGTTTTCTTGACCTCATTCAGGAAGGTAATGCGGGATTAATGCGTGCGGTCGACAAGTACGAATATCGGAGAGGCTACAAATTTTCGACCTATGCCACATGGTGGATAAGGCAGGCTATTACTCGGGCGATTGCTGATCAGGCAAGAACGATACGTGTGCCGGTCCATATGATTGAAACCATGACGATGTTACGTAATGTTACAAAGCAATTGTTTCAAGAACATGGCCATGATCCGTCGGTAGAGGCTATTGCTGAAGCGGCAGGTATTTCCCTGGAGGAAACACGGAGGGTCCTCAAGATTGCAAGACAGCCGATTAGCCTGGATCGTCCCGTTGGCGAAAACGACGATAGTAATTTTGGGGAATTTGTGGAAGATGATTCCGTGGGTTCGCCGCTCAGTGCTGCGACCAGTGAAATGTTGAAAGATAAAATTGATCATGTTCTGAAAACACTGACTTATCGAGAACGGGAAATCATTAAATTGCGTTATGGATTGGGTGATGGATATACCTACACTTTGGAGGAAGTAGGTCGTATTTTCAAAGTGACTCGTGAGCGGGTCAGGCAGATTGAAGCCAAGGCTGTCCGAAAGCTCCAGCATCCGGTCCGGTGTCGCCAACTGGAAGGTTTTCTCGACATGGTGTATCCTTAGGAAGAGTGGTTTAAAGCCAGTCAAGTGACTGGCTTTTTTTTATCAAATAATATAGAGCCGTTGAGTCCCTGTTATCTAAGTGCGTTCATCTGAATTGTTCGTGTGGTGTTTTAGTATTTTGGCAGGACATAAATGTCAGTTTCCATACAAGTGATCCGAGAATTACACGCATGGTACCTTAATCTGGAAGATATCCAGTTACAGTTCGATCGTGGTTCCAAACAGATCCTGGCATTTCAGCAACAGGATCAGGACACGCGTGTTGCACTGGATAAGGCACAGCAGGATCATAATCAGTTACGTTTGGAGGGTGAACAGAAAGAGCTTGGCTTGCAAATAGGTGAAAAGAAGATAGAAGATTTGAAGGGTCGTCTTAATCAGGTAAAAACTAATCGTGAATACCAGGTAATCTGTGATCAAATTGAATCAGAAAAAAAGACAAACAATGATTTAGAGGATGAGATTCTTGAGGCCTATACGCGTATTGAAGAGCATAGCAAGCACGTCGTGGATCTTGAGGGTGAGGTTAATAGTGTTCAGAAGGACCTCGATGAACGAAAACGCTCAGTTGAAGCGGATTCCAGGCGTTTGGAAGAACGCTCAGTTGAGGTGAAGCAGTTGGTGAAAGACGCAGAAGCCGTTTTGCCGTCCAAGGCAAAAGATACCTACCATCGTTTGGTAGACGCACGGGGAGCCGATGGGATGGCACCGGTAGAAAATGGAATCTGCAATGGTTGTTTCACCAATATTACTCCCCAAATGCATAATGAGCTGTTACTGTCACAACAACTGGTTCTCTGTAAAAGTTGTGGCCGTTTGCTTTACCTGAATGAATAGAGTGCTTGTCAACCCAGTTTAATGGGTGCAGCAACTCTTTCGGTGATCTTTCGTGTTCCATATGGATATGAGAGAATTTTGTACTGCAGACGTTCAGGTTAGAGGTGATTAATTCGCTGTTTATGAAAGAAAGAGTTATATGTCTCGTGTGCTTGTTGTTCCTCGGCAATTAAAGAGTGGGTCTCAGCGTTTTCATCAGATTCTCAACGAAGCAGGTTTCGCAGTGGAATATTTTCCATCGGATTTGGATCCAATGGAAACGCATTCCATGATCGAAACACTCAAGCAAGGTGATTTTGACGCCGTTCTGGCTGGCTCAGAACCTTATACGGATTCGGTGTTGGAAGCCGCCCCTCTGCTACGAGTTATTGCTAGAGTGGGAGTCGGTTATGATGCCGTTGATCTTGAGGCTGCCAGTCACAGAAAGATTGCAGTAACGATTGCTCCGGGAACTAACGAAGAAGCCGTCGCGGAACATACCATCGCCATGTTGTTGTGCATTGGACGCAATTTGGTAGTCCGTGACCGGGATGTGCGAAATGCGCAATGGAAACGTGTACCGGTACTGGCACCGGTGAGAAGTTGTTCTTTGGGAATCGTTGGTTTGGGCCGTATTGGTCGTGAGGTAGCGATTCGCGCGCAGGCTATGGGAATGCGAGTGGTGGCTTATGAACCCTATCCCGATCGTGATTTTGTTCGTGAGCGATCGATTGATCTTGTCGAATTGGAAGAATTATTTGAAAAATCAGACTATATCACTCTGCATGTTCCCATGAATACGGAAACTGCAGGGATGATCAATCGCGAAAGTCTGGCTCGCATGAAAACTGGAAGTGTTTTAATTAATACCGCCCGAGGCGGTCTTATCAAAGAAAATGATCTTCTGGAAGCTTTGAAAGAGGGGCCTCTTGCAGCTGCAGCGCTGGATGTATTAGAAACGGAGCCTGCAGATGAAACGAATCCTCTTCTTTTGCAGGACAACATCTTGTTGACGCCTCATATTGCAGGGATCGATACATTATCCGTAGCGAACATGGCAGAAAAAGCTGCAGAGGTAGTGGTTGATCTTAATCAAGGGAAATGGCCGGACGACGCCGTGGTAAATCCCCAGCTAAAGTCGGAATGGAAATGGTAATCACCTAACTAACATCGCGGGCACCGGCTGTTGAAAAGTGGAAAAAGCCGTGCTCGGACAGCATCGGTCTTCTGATGCGAGTCTTAGATTGAGCGATAGCCAGGTTAGATCGGTTGGCACGGAGGTATTTCGCTAGTGATGCTCTTGAGTGAGCCATCAGGGTAGCGGGTTGGCGTAGCCGTACAGTATGACGGTGTGTGATTTTGCCATACAGATGTTGTGAGAAAGGGGCAAGGATGAGGAAATCCGATTTCAAGTCGGAATGGCCATATGGAGTTTTTGTCTTACTTATTCTGAACGCTTCCTTTTTACCTGTACGCGGCAGTACCCCATTTCAGGAAAAGGCTACGTGTAGTTCTGTTACTGAAAGAAACCATCAAGGCCGTATAGATGAGGCTCTGGATACGGTGCGGAGACGGTATTTGACGGTGGGTGTACATACGCCATGGCAGATAATGCACGGCATTCTGGCCCTTGGGGACCGTATGGAAGTGCGTGTTGCTCGAGGCTCCGATCGGGTACAGGCATTGCGTTATCTTTTCAATCCTGGCAGGTTTTCCCAACAGGCAATATTTGAATCGGCGAGCCATGGGATACGGGTAAAACCATCTTCGGATTCCCAGGGACATCCTGACCAGTTTCTAGCTATTCTTGCTCAGAAAGGTTTTCCCCTTGAGACGGTCGTCAATCTGAATAACGGGCATGGTACGATTCAAGAGATGATAACCCAGGCCGTTGCAGAAACCGGACAACATGCGGAGACATCCTGGACGATCATCGCGCTTTGTCACTACTTGGGTCCCGAAGCGCAATGGACCAATCAGGACAGCCGGCGTTACTCAATCGAAGGATTAATGGACTGGGAATTACGTCAATCTGTGCAAAAGGGGGCCTGTGGAGGAACGCATCGGTTGTATGCGTTAACATTTGCATTGAATCGATACCTGAGTCTGAGGAAACCATTACGAGGTGTGTGGCGGCGAGCAGATGAAAAAATCAGGCAATATGTAAAGATGGCCCAATCTTTTCAGAACAACGATGGTAGTTTTTCCAGCGAATACTTTTCGGCGCCAGGTTGGACGGACAGATTTGAGGACCGACTTTACGCGCATGGTCATACCCTTGAGTGGATGGCAATCGCGGTTGATCCTAACCAATTAACGGAGACATGGTTGGTACGGGCAGTTGATTTTCTGAGTGCAGAGCTGGTTTCCAATCGAAGACAGTCCATCGAATGTGGTGCGTTATATCATGCTGGACACGCCTTGAATCTCTATCAAGAGAGACGGTGGATGTCTTCGGATTAATATGAAATACAGGACATGGTATTTAGGTGTATAAGGATGGATTACTTGCCACTGACAGCATCTGGGCGCCGTCCGGCCAGGTTGATGCCATCCCCTTGGCCTGTGTGAAAATGTTTTTGCGTCATGTGTCGATTTTCAATATCGACCATGCCAGAATCGTGAAACCACTGTTTTACTTCTGTTTCGGTGTGGTGACTTCGCCATCTCGGTGCATACCAGTTAAAAGTGTCACATAAACGTGTAGCAGGATCCGGGTGCAGCGATACTCCAAGGGTAAAAACATGTATGAGTAGACCCATTCTGCGAAACAGTGACCATGTACTAAGAGTCAGTCGGCGTTTGAATCCTCCCAGCGGTACACAGATTCGACTGAGACCAATGAGCATGAAGATGGGAAGTCTTGAGGTAATACTGCGCTGCAGAAAGTCGAGCCACTCCAGTTCCACACGCCATTTGGGGTGTAGCCAGATTACGAGATGGCCCCCGGGGCGAAGTAGTTTAACGAGTTCTCTAAAAGCCTTTCGGGCGTCCGGGGTATGTTCCAGAACACCAATCGAATAGATCAGATCAAACGTCTCCGGTTTAAAAGGAGGACAGAGGAGATCTCCTTGGACAAGGTCTGTTTTCTGGTCAACAATAAGTTCTTGCGCTCGGAAGACGGACGGGCTAAGGTCAATTCCAGTAACGTGAGCTCCCTCTTGTGAGGCCACACGTAGATAACGTCCACTTCCACATCCAGCGTCCAGAACGGACCAGTCCTTGAGTTGTTCTGGATGGTAGCCGGTTTTCTCTATGAAAGTGGCCTTGTCCTGTTCCGGTCGTATGGGGCCATAGGATGTCCAAAGTCGCCCGTAAACATCTCGTGTTCGTGTTTGATCCCATCGAGACACACGACCGGGAACCATTGCAGATGCAGCCAGTACCATCCAAGGATACATCCCGGGTAGCCGGTAACGAAGCGAAGAGACAAAGACAAGGTGAAGAAGACAAAAATAGGCAAGGGGCAGGAGTAAAAGAAAGAGGGTGTACCTGTGTTCTCGGTGTTTCCATATTCCGATCAGTCCGAGTACGACAACAGAAAGATAGGCGATACTGAAAATCCCATTAACGAAGGGATGGTTAAACATCGCTGTGTTAGGTTGGAAATTCCAAAATCGGACGAATTTTATTCTCATCAGATCGATGACGCGAGTTGGGTTATTCAGGGCGAACTCAAGTGCTTGGGTTTGAAAATGATGGTCCAGTTCAGCTTCGGTCAGCTCATTGCGTTTGGTGTTGGTCATGAAGGTCATATCTGAGGCACCCGTAGCCTCTGGATTAAGGCCGTCATACAGGCTGGCACCAACCCAGAGGGTTGTGGGTACAAAGGAACCAGTAATTTTCCAGTTTCTGACCCACCATGGCATCATGGTAAGGCAAAATGCTAGCAGGATGATGAAAGAGGTGAGGATCGGTAATCGTCTGGACTCTCCGGGTTCCGATTTATGAATTTTTAGCCAAATGGAAAACAGGATGGGTATGATGAGTAATCCGGACAGCAACCATGAAGCGCGTGTCAGTGTCGCAAGTCCCCAGAGAATTCCTGAGACGAATATCAGGAAAGTCAGACGCCATCTTTGTTTGATCGTAGGTTCTGTCTTGCCAAGCTGGATGATTTTGATCGTAACCAGTAATTGCAGGAGAAGGAAAAAAGAGAAAAGTGTTTCGGATAGAATGACGACGCTGAACAGGATAAAAGGAGGATAGCAGGCAGCCATGGCTGCTGCGCATAGAGCGGTTTTTCGGTTCCGGATGATTTTGGTTAATAGGTAGACTAGGTAGACAGTAAGGGTTCCAAGGACGGCATGTATCAGTCTTGCGATTAGCAGATGTTGCGGAACAAGTGGAGTGAGAAACAGAACGTTGTCTTCCGGACGATCGATCGGCCATATGGCCAGGCAAGGGGCTATGATTCCGGTCAGGAACAGAGGATATCCCGGCATCCGCATGATCCATCCCTGGTCAGAACCATATCGGTAAGGCCCGCCTTGAGCAAGCGATCCAGCGAGTGTCCAGTAAGTGTCGCTGTCACCAAAGAGAAAACGATCTGGCTTATCGTAGTGGAGGTAGGATACCGCTATGAGACGCAGCACCAACGCGACAGATATCAGGGCCACTAGAGGGTTGATCTTCGAGGGAGCATTCAAAGTTGGTCTCGAGCACCGGTTTACTTGGAATGTACAGGCGATACGATGGGTTTCTGCAATATTTTTGACGTGACCGAAAGAATCGGAGCAATACGGATCTCGGCAATCGGTTTCAGTTTGTTGGGGTAAGCGTCGACATGTAATACGATGATTGTACTGGTATACTGGTTTATATTCGTATCATACCTAACAGGACAACATCAGCTTGCTTTACTTTAAGGGTTAAGAGACCGGTTCCGGCATTCAGTTTAATTGACCTATGCTCTTTATTTTACCGAATCAATGCAATCAATCTGGATGCCGTGAGGGTTAAATATTTAAAATTCGGTTTGATTTTATCAATCTATATCGCCCCATTGCTGCTGATTCGAGTGATGAGTTCCTTTTGAATTTGTTTGACAGGTTACCGCAAGTACTTAAAATTAATGTTAGTTAGGTCTATTCCGGATTGTGCCAGACACCCGTTTTCCGATGATGCTGTGTGGTTGTTCTTGCAGATCATAGATCGACTGATATTGAAAAATAGATAGTTTTGATAGATTATATAGTCTGGGTGAAAGAACACCCGTCAACGAAATCCAGGCCTGAAGAGGAGATTGGCACTCATGGCAAGTGGTGATAATAAGGGTCTGAAAATAGCGGTTGGCATTCTGGCCGCATTAATGGTTGTATTTGCGGGTGTTGCGGCAGTGGGGATAGCCTCGCTGCGTACTGCAAACGAGAACGAAACGGCTGCTAAAAGCCAGGCACAACGAAGTGGTGAAGACGCCAGGCGATCACAGAATCAAACTCAGTTACTGCTGAAGTGGATAGGCCATGAAATGGCAACGGTTGGCGATGCCAGTGCTGAGCCAGGTGCAGATACCGTTATCGGTCAAATTAAGGAAGACATGGAAGCCTACGCAACGGATGCGGGCAAGGATTACCGTAGTGCAGTAACAGCCCTTGCTGGTCGTATAGCACAAACCAAGGAAGCCATGCGTGAACTGGAATCGACCAATCAGCAGTTACAGGATTCATTGGACTTTCATGACCAGAAGACTGCCGGTCAGGTTGATTCGGCTAATTCGGCTCGAGACACGGCTCGAGAGGACGCCGATAGTTTTATTGAGACTTTTACGGCTACCAATACTGAGCTGGTGACGGAAAATCTCCGACTCGAAAATGAAATGAACCAGCTACAGACGAATGTTCGCCAGTTGGAGGTAGACGCGGAGTTTGCAGCACTTGAGCACCAGGAGCGTTCTCGCGAATTAGGGCTCGTGATTGACAATTTGCGAACACGCATTAACGAACTGGAGCAGGTGAGTTTGGAAGTTCCGGACGGGAAGATTCGCCTTGTAAGTGCGATCACCAAAACGGTGACGATTAATTTGGGAAGAATGGATAATTTACCGCGTCAAATGACATTCAGTGTTTTTGACAAGGATGCCCTTCAAGTTGGTAATGCGGCACCGAAAGCAAAGATCGAAGTGGTTAAAGTGATCGATGACGAAGAGCATTTGTCCGTGGCCCGAATTGTTGAACAACGCTTGTTAAATCCTATTCTTGAAGGCGATCTGATTTACAATCCTGGTTGGAGTTCAGGTCGTGAAATCCGCTTTGCAATTGCTGGTCGATTTGATCTTGATGGGGATGGTAGAAGCGACCGTGATGTTATAAAGGGATTGATACGTGAATTCGGTGGTGTTGTTGGAGCAGAGGTGGTTGAGGGAACTGGTGAGATTACCGGAAAAATTGACCATCTTACGGATTACATGATCGTGGGCGATCGTCCAGAAGTGGGAACTCGGGAAGAGGGGCAGGATGTCGCCAATGTTCAATTAGAAATCGATAATTATGCAAAGTTCATTAATGAAGCTAGGATATTTGCGAGCCCAATCCAGTTCCGTCGATTCATGGACATGATGGGCTATAAACCGAGACGACGCATGTATCAGATAGGCAGTGGTCAGACTTATAATCTGAAGTCCGGTTCCAAAAGGGCTGTGGCAGCTCGTGGGATGCAGGCTTATGAAAAAGTGAATCCTAAACGTGTCAGTTCGTTGTTTATTCCAGGTGAAAGTCTGAAAGAGCTTCAACCGCATTCACGTGGAGTGGTCAGCGGGTTATATCAGTCTGGTGAGGTTACTGCCCCGAGACCTCGGGCTTCTTCGGGGGTGGTAAGTGGGTTGTATCAATCTGGAGAAGTTACTGCTCCAGCGCCCAGTGATGCAGCAGGAGATCAGCAGGAGTAGTCGTTTTAAGACGGCTTTGCTTTAAGGAATAGCGGAATATTTGATGCATTGTGACTCAGCTGCTCGGATGGAATCTAGCAAAGACAAGAACAATGTCAAAACCACTGACTCCAGCAGAATTGTTTCAACGCGAATTTCTTCCTATGCGCGGAAAGCTTTTGGAAGTAGCCGCTGCGCTCGATCGCTTGGAACGTAAAGACCCGTTGCTTCTCGATTATCCGGGAATGGATCAGATAGCCAAGGCCATTGAAGCGTTGAGTCAAAATGGGCAGGCGAGAGCAGAAACGGTACAAAAGATTTTTTCTTTAACCTATAATCCGGACTGGAACACAGACATATCGGGAACAGATGGATAGGTGACCTGTCATGTATTATATTGATCCCCATGTCCATATGGTGTCACGTGTAACAGACGATTATGAACGCATGGCCAAGGCAGGTTGTGTGGCTGTTAGCGAACCAGCTTTTTGGGCCGGTTACGATCGCGGATCAGCTGAGTCGTTTGCAGATTATTTTCGTCTGCTTACAGATTTTGAGCCCAAGCGGGCGTCAACTTTCGGAATCCAGCATTTCACATGGATATGTATTAATGCCAAAGAGGCAGAAAACGTTTCACTTTCCCGGGAAGTGATCAAGTTAATGCCTGAATTTCTGGAGTGTCCGAATGTTCTTGGGGTAGGTGAAATCGGGTTGAATAAGAATACCCGGAATGAGGCGACGATATTCCAGGAACAAGTCGCCTTGGCAATGAAGACGGACGAATTGATCCTGATTCACACTCCTCATCTTGAAGATAAGTTACCTGGGACCAAGATGATTCTCGATATGTTACACGGTGATTCCCGGGTGAACCCTCAACGGGTTTGCGTTGACCATGTTGAAGAACATACGATTGGTCCAGTGCTGGATTCGGGGTTTTGGTGTGGAATGACACTTTACCCGATTACCAAATGCACGCCCGCTCGGGCGGTTGATATGATTGAAAACTTTGGTGATGATCGGATAATGGTTAATTCGGCTGGTGACTGGGGTCCTTCCAATCCATTGGCGGTACCAGATTTTATTCATGAAATGCGTATGCGGGGTCACGCGGAGCATAAGATTCGGAAAATCGTTTATGAAAATCCGGTTGCCTTTTTTAGTCAGTCACGGAACTGGACATTTGAACGAACCGAGTCTTTACAGTCGGCCAGTTCCGAGTAACACGCGGTGGTCTGAACAGACAGTTCCTGAGACCACTTCCACTGCTTTCGATCGGGTTACGTTGAGTAGATCCATTTTCCCAACCAAGTTGCCGGGGCAAGCAGCAGGAGGATCGAAAACGATTCCCAAGATGGAAATAGCCCGCTTGCCAGTGCACCGGTCAATGGGATGTAGCAGAGGAGACACGTTTTGACAGCTTTCTGGATAGGTACAGGTTCGGGGGTGAACAGGGCTTTAATCAGAGACCGATTAATCAGGCCGACACTCAATGCGAGTAAAAACCAAGGAACCAGAGAGTCTTGGAAACTGGCTTGAAAGAGAATCAGAGCCATTGCAGAAAACATGAGGTTGATCAGTACAATCGATGGAAACAGTTGAAGATTCGTATTGGTAAAAGCCTCATTTCGAGCTAACCAAGTAACACCAATAATGTAGCTACCCATTACACATGCGGGAAGTATTTGCCAGAAAATATTACCTTCCAGTGAAAGCATGCTCTGCAGCATCGGACTCATTCCGAGAAGTACATTCAGCATACGGCAGCATCCCATGGCAATTGGACCAGTCCAGTAATGCTTCAGTAAGACATCGTATAGAATGATTGTAATGAGTAGCAGCACAGCGATGAGAAAACTTTGCTTCCCGGCGAGTGCTGCACAGCAGATTCCCATCAATCCCAGTGCCAAGCACAGTTTCCAAGCGCTTATTATACGAATACGACCGGATGGTAAGGGGCGTTGTGGTCGTTCTCTTAAATCTTGGTCGTAATCAAAAATGTCATTAAGAACCATTCCCCCCGTGTACAGGCAGCAGGATGCAGTCAGGAGGAAAAAAAAGTCTCTCAGCGGGAAGAAGGATTGCCTCACGATCAGGTAACCCATAAAAATGTCCGCCATTGCGGTGAACACGTTGGGAATTCTCATCAACTGCATATAGGGCATCAATCGGGCCATGATCAATGGGTCCGGAGACAGAAAGAATGAAAAGGTTGTGGCTTGGACAGGAATATCCAGTGCTGCTTACGTTAACAGACAGATTGGGGATGCACGAGACCGTCCTCACGTATTTCGTATTATCGAAGATCAACCGCGAAGGCGTTTGCAGTTGGTTCCAGCGTTATGAAGTACTTATGTGAAAACAGAAAGCGCACTCATAGATGTACGAGTACGCTTTCTGTAGTACGAAGATACGATCAGATGCTTAAAAGGTGTTACTGTCCAGGGCGTCAGCGGCCTCCTGGTAAGTCGCGTAATAACTGAATAGTCGATCAAGGGAGGTTATGGAAAAGACTTCAGCCATATCATCATTGACGCCACACAGTACCATTTCACCGCCATGAGCCTTAATGGATTTGCGAAGTTTCATCAGAAATCGGAGTAATTCAGCACCTCCATAATTAACTTCTGAAAGATCCACAATGATGGAGGGGTTCGTCACGTTCTCAAAGGCCAATTCTTCGGCAACGCTATCATTAAAGGATGACCATCCTAGAGAACCGAGGTCGCCATTCAATTCGAGAATTCGCAGTCCCGGATCAGTTGTCTGTTGTGAACCGGTCAGTTCTGGACCGGATGTCAACGTCATATTCATGGATGTACGCTCCCTGTTATTAAAAAAGTGCTGTCTGGTTAGTAGACGAGTTTCAGCTAGCAGGACCAATGGCAACCAGAGTTCTCATTGTTCTCATTGCCCCTAAACATGCTAACAGGATCGTCTTCTTATGCTCTGTATATTATCTAAACTATCTATATTTACATTTTTAGCGTGGCAGGTAGTTTGGGGGTTGTGCTGAAAAAATGGGTTGTATGGTTTGGGGTATCCAGCGGACGGTTGCTGAGACGTTTTTAACGGCTTTCTGACGTGCGGCAGGGCACGGTCATAAAGTGGCTGGGCTTTTATTATTTTTTATGGCAAGAAAAACATCCATAGCGTCTCTTAGTGGTGCCACGTCGTGCACACGGAAAATAGTGGATCCTTTCTTATTACATACCGCGAGTGCCACACCAATAGAGCCATAAACGCGTTCCTGTACGGGACGTCCAGTCAGACCACCGATAATCTTTTTACGTGAATGACCAATACAAATAGGACGTTGGAGTGTTTGAAGACATTCCATTTTGGATAACAGGGTCAGATTGTGATCTAAAGTCTTTCCAAAACCGATTCCAGGATCGATGACCATTCGTGACGGATCGATACCCTGTTGATGAAGTTGAAAGATACGGGATTCGAGATAATGAGCTACTTCTGTGATGACATCGTCATATTGGGGATTTTGTTGCATGGTGAGCGGAGTTCCCTTCATATGCATGATGATGATGCCTGCATCGAAATCGACTGCAACATCCGGCATTTCCGGATCACCTTCAAGTCCGGTAACATCATTAATGATGGATGCTCCTGCTTCCAGGGCATGGCGAGCGACTACCGCTTTTGAAGTATCAATGGAAATAGGAACGTCGATCTCCGTGGCCAGCGCTTCTAGTACGGGTATCACGCGTGAAAGTTCGTCACGGGTAGCGACAGGCGAGGACCCCGGACGAGTCGATTCTCCTCCGATGTCAATGAATTGAGCCCCTTCCTGTACCAGTGCTTTTGCTTGATTTACCGCCATCTCCGTTTGTAAAAAACTTCCACCGTCAGAAAAACTGTCCGGAGTTACATTAACAATTCCCATTATCAAAGGACGTTCCTGGAAATGAATTTGGAAATCTCTGAATTTCCATATTGGAGTCAGATTGTTGGAAATCGGTGGGGTATCTGACATAAAACGGTACCGAATAATACAAGAGAGGTGGAAGGAACATATATTAGTGGTGAGAGACGGATGAAATCTCGTTGGTTTACCATTGTTCTTCCATCATCGCGACGATGCGTTCTGCAATACGGTCTATTGCCTGCTGCGATCCCGTAGCAAAACTCTGTCCCACCTCTGGAACGAAACGTGCTGTACCGACAACTTTGTGTAGTGAATCTGGAACGGGAACTTGGCGAGGTTCCATGAGCACTACACCATTACGAAGATCCTGCCAGCGCACTTCTGCTGCGAGGTTCAACTGCAGGGCACGTGGTTCATCGGTAGGAGTTTCGTTTAACGGATGCTTACTTAGGGAAACAATCCGCGCTTCCAGAATGGTATCTGCTTGAACTCGATCAACAACTTTATAAGGTGTTTTTTCTTCGATTTCCTTGATGAGACTTTCTGTGAGACGAAACTCGAGATTTCTTCGGTAGTCGTTCGATTGCGCTATCGGGACGTATACCGTCTGTACCTCTGTTGGATACATCGTTCGTAGATTATATCCACATCCGTTGCCAGTGATGAGTGCAAGGAGTAAAAGGATAGACGGGCTGTAAGGGCGGGAAACGATAGAACGTTTAATAGGTACAAAGAAGGTGGTCATATCTGAAGGGCACCCGTGAGGCGGATAGAATCTGCAGGACTACTGAAAGGAGGAAAAAAAACGATTGGCAAGAGAAGGAACCTGTTGCTTAGATTCGTCCAGTTGTGTCTGTGCAAGAGCGGCCCATTTGGTGTCTGGAAATCGTTTGGTAAGTTGGACATCATAGAGCTGTGCGGATTGAGGGTGTCCCGATCTACGGTAGTAATTAGCTGTTTCCCAAAGCCGTCTCGCTTTTTCCAGACGAACCGATGCCAGTGTGCGAACGAGATTCCGACGATGCTCTTTCAGGTCAGGGAACTGTCGAATAGTGGAATGGATGAGTTTCTCGGTCTGTTCCAACTGTTGTCCATCATATTCAGGTCCCTGGTAGGAATGCATTTTCGAACGAACACCCAGTAAATGTGCCACAGACTGATGTTCGCTATTAGGGTAATCTTGGCGGAGCGCTTGAAAATAAAAGTCCGCCTGCTCATATTTTTTGACTAGAAAATAGTAGGTTGCGGTCATCATCAAGGCATCATC
This sequence comes from uncultured Planctomycetia bacterium, assembly GCA_963996245.1. Lineage (GTDB taxonomy): Bacteria > Planctomycetota > Planctomycetia > CAXEIY01 > CAXEIY01 > CAXEIY01. The sequence goes on from CAXEIY010000154.1 coordinate 22,788, forward strand.
TGCCAAAGGACCGCTGGGATCATGTAGACGGATACTGGTCAAGGCTTCCAGTGCACGGCCGTGGAGATCAAGCATGGGCTTGCTTTTGTCGAAGAAATTCGGAACAGGCAGGGAGTAACCCTTGGGGTCGGATGAGGAGAATACCGACTTCAACCATTCTCTACTGATAGCAAACATTCTTCGGGATACCCTGTCTAAATGACGTGATCCTTCGTATTTTTGCAACATCGTTTCGTAACTGTCCTGCGCTTCTGGATATCGCTGGGTAAGAAATTGGCACTCAGCCTTCATAAAAAGCGCATCTTCTTCGATGGGAGTGTCTACGTATTTCTTGGAGAGGTCATGAAAAGCGTCTTCAGCTTCCAGGTAATCTTTTGCACGGAACACGGTTTCCGCTTTTTCAAATGCCTGGTGTCCTACAGAAAGGTCCAGCTCGGGTTTGTCCTTGAATCGTTCGATAAAGTTAGCCAGAGAAAAAACAGATGAACGGTCCTGTTCACCGGACGTGGATTCTGACGTCGACAGAGATTCAATCTTTTCGGACGATGACAGCATTGGCAGGTCTTCTGATTCCGGCGTGGGTGAACTCCAGGATGAGAGGGAAGCGCATCCCGTCACAAGTACGAGACAGACTGCCCAGGTGTTGGATAGCAAACGTACTAGGATTGGAGCCATTACAGTTTGTTTCACTGAGGCAGGAGTTACATTACGGCAGGACGCTTGTAACATCGTTCTTGATTTTAGCATGAGTCGTTTGGACGGTAGAAAGAACGAAGTCTGTCAGGGTTTTGAAATACGGTTTAGATAACGATGCAATTTAAAAGATTGTCCTGAGGTGTAGCGTAAGTAGCGAGTCAGTAATAATCTTATTTCATGTGTCAGGGAGGGGTTGAGATGGAGTCGATTCAGAGAGGTAGGTGGATTTGTTAGGAGCCAGCGGATTGCCTGGATGGCGCCGCCGCTGACGTGCATAAGACGCTGGTATTGGTTTCTACAGTCTGGACACACAAGTCCGGCATTACGAATACTAAAAGTGGTCTTTCGGTCGGTATCAAAAGGTTTATCGCAGTCAACACAAGCATCGAATCGTGGAAGAAGTCCAAGTTCCCGAAGCGCTATCAATTCAAAACGTGAAAGGGTTAAGGGGATAGAAGAGTGTTGTTGTAGCTGTCTGAGTGTGATGAGCGATTCATCAAACAAACGCTCCATCGGTTCATAGGGATCCGTTAAAGTATTGAGTAATTCAGCTATGTACAGTGCACTGTAGTATTGAGAAGACGTTGGTTTTTCAGGGTGGAACCGGTTGACAAATTTCGCCTCGGTAAGAAGGTCGAGCTGCTCTGAGGATTTGCGGATGAATACTACACGGCAAAGCGTTAGGAGATCAAGTGCAGCCTCGAAGGAACTTTTCAATCGCCGTGAGCCTTTGGCTAGGCCGGTGATTTTTCCGTGTTCCTGAGTGAATAAAGTGGTGACAGTGCTGCTCTCGCTGTAGTTAACCGAGCGCAATACCAGCGCCAGACTCTTTTGTAACGACACGATAGGTCCCGGTGAACAGTGAAGAGAAGGTGCGGACCACTTGTTGTGAGTCAGTTATTATGTACCAGACTATTTTCCGAAAGGATTGTTGAAGTTATGGCAAAAGAATACAAGACTATTCGATGGCCGGGTCCATATTCGGCGGCTCGATTTCCCGAGTAAATTCAAGCTTTAGCCGGTCAATTTTGCGTTTTCCAACAGCGATCATGGTGAAATGTACGGTCTGAAAATCGAACTGTTCCCCGGTTGTGGGAAGTCGTCCTAATTGGCTGAATACAAAGCCACCGACGGTGTCAAAATCACCATCTTCAGGTAAGCTCAAGTCCAGCCGTTCATTAAGTTCGTCGACATGGACCCGTCCATCTACTTCGACTACGTTTTCACCGATTATTTGAATGGCATCGGGGGCTATTTCTTCGTACTCATCTTCTATTTCCCCGACAATTTCTTCCAGGATGTCCTCGATCGTAACCAGGCCGGACACCCCTCCATATTCATCCAGCACGATGGCTATTTGTATACGGTGGCGCTGAAATTCCTGTAGTAGTGCCGGTACACTTTTGGTTTCCGGAACGTAGAAAGGGGGACGTATAATAGATTCAATAGAGCATTTTTCGTTCCCATCGATACTGCTGACATGAGCTAATAGGTCACGGATATAGAGGATACCCACGATATCGTCCCGATTTTCCCTATGAACAGGCACGCGGGAATGCGCAGCTTCAATCATTAAGTTGCGTGCTTCGTTGAGTGTGGCAGAAACGGGCATCGTGGTCATGTCAGTACGCGGAGTCATGATTTTGGACACTTCCGCCTGTCTCATGTCAATTGTGCTTTCAATCATTTCTCGGGCATCGGTTTCTAAAAGTCCTTCCCTTGCCGCTTCGCTGATTACAGCAAGAATCTCACCTTCGACAGGTTTTTGATCCTGTTCGCCAAAACGTAAACCTGCCAGTCGATGAAATAACTGGTCTATCATGCGTCCTGTGAAGACCAGGGGAGACAGAATTCGTGAAAGGAAAAAAATAGCGGGCCAGGAATAGTACAGGAAAGTATTAGTCCAAATGTGGGAGACGGCTCGGGGAATCCAGACTTCAATGGTGATGAGTGTGACCACGATTGCTGCTATTTGAAAAAAAATAGTGGGAATGATGTCCATCAGGCAGAACACTACTGCGATAGACGCCATTACCTGAAGCAGTTCTGCGGCCATCCGACAGTTCCGGCGATTATTGAGGATATCCCGAACGCGACCCTGACGGTTGTCCCGGGCGCAGCGCAATTCGAGTTGCTCTCGGGAAAAAAACCGGAGAGAACGATTGCTCAACGAAGCCAAAATCGCCACCGATGCGGAAAATATCCCGAACCAGAAACTGATGCCCTGCAATTAAAGCTCCTCCGATGAAGTTTCAGTTGTTAGAGAAATCGGTTTTGACAATTGTTGGTCAAAGGTAGGTGAGATACCTGCGAATTTCAGCAGTTCAGTCTGACGGTCCTGCATGATACGACTTGTATTTTCCGTATGATCATCGAATCCACAAAGGTGTAATAATCCGTGGACAATATAAAGCAGCATTTCAGATGTGGGCGACCAATTATTCTGAGTCGCAACTCGATAGGCCTGACAGGTATTAACGACGACTTCACCTTCCAGATGGGTTTCTGAGTCACTCAGTGGAAAACTTAATACGTCGGTAGTGCTGTTGATGTTCAGGTATTGTTGATGAAGCTGGATCATCGAACGGTCATTTACAAAAGCAAGACTGATATCTGCATGTAAGACGGCTTCCTGCCGAAGAACATGTTCAGCGAACCCGCGGATCTGCTCTAAATTGAGATCAAGTCTGTCTTGATTGTTCGCTATTTGTATTTCAAGCATAGTAGTAAATACGGATTATGGACTAAAAATGGTTGTGCCACTGTCTTTGTGAGGAGGAATGGTCCGTATTCTTTTCATGTTTTTCAAGAGGACGGTTCATAGCGACATTATATGGTGAAAGGATGGGTGTTTCAGTTATGCGTTTTCGAACGTGAACGGGGGTCATAGGCGTGCACGATGTTCTGGACCAAAGGATGTCGAACGATATCCTTCTGATTGAGGTGCACAACAGCAATGCCCGGAATCGACTGCAGGCGTTTGATCGCGTCCTGCAAACCACTTTGTGTGTGGGGAGGAAGATCAATTTGGGTAATGTCACCGGTGACGACAATACGTGATCCCATTCCCATTCGGGTCAAAAACATTTTCATTTGCGAAACGGTAGTATTCTGGCCTTCATCCAAGATAATGAAGGATTCGTTAAGTGTGCGGCCGCGCATATAAGCAAGTGGAATGATTTCAATCACATCATTGTCAAGATAACGGTTAATTTTCTCCTGCTCGATCATTTCATGTAGCGCATCCAGAAGGGGGCGTTGATAAGGATTGACTTTTGCCTGAATGTCCCCTGGAAGATATCCGAGTTTTTCACCAGCTTCTACGGCCGGGCGGACAAGTACAATTTTCCTAATAATCTGATTTCTGAGAGCGTTTACAGCCATGGCAACGGCAATATACGTTTTACCACTGCCTGCGGGACCGACACAAAGGGTAACTTCGTGGTCTTGAACGGCCTGAAGATAGGTGTGTTGACCCTTGGTACGTGGGGTCAGTTGGCGTATGCCGTTGAGAAGTTCTATTGCAGTCCCAGAATGAGGGGCATGGCCGCAGATCTCATGAATTATTTGTTCAACTTGACTTGAATTAAGTGTGCCGACTTTTTCGGTCATCTTGCCCAGTTGATCAAAGATTTGAAGAGCTTGCGATACCTGCTTTTCTTCCCCACGGACATGAATGGCATCTTTGCGTAATACCACACGGACATCCAGAGCTTCGCGCACCTGTTTCAGGTTACGATCATAGATTCCGAACAAATCGGGTACCGATTCAGAACCAGTGAGTGGAATTGTGGCTTGTGACATGGTTGAAAAGCGTACAAATGCAGGAAACCCTTTTCGGATTTCCTCGCCTTAGTCAGCTTGTATGGTCAACAAGTCTCCGTGGGAAAACAGATAGGTTATTAGTCGAAAAGAATTCTAATCCAACTTAGTCCGATCACTAGCAACCTATTTATAACCTTTTTGTTGCAGTATTTCCACAAAAATAATTCTTCATAAGCCCATGTACTGTAACAGTTTGTGGTTCGATTGCAGCGATGTTGTCAGCAGGTAGCAGTTTTTTCAAGGGGTTACAAAAACATGTGGAAACGGATTCTTCCGGTTACCAGCGTATGATCCAGAAAAAGTACGCTATCGGAGCTGCCATTAACAAAGAGTCTAGCAAATCAAGGACCCCTCCTAAACCTGGCATGAGAGGGGCAGAATCCTTCTGTTGCACATCACGTTTGATCAGGGATTCTGCCAGGTCACCGATTTGTCCTGATACGCTTGTGAAGATAGCTGCTGTAATAATCCATGAAAGCGATACGGAAACAGGTATCGAGTCGACTTGTTGTGGTATGACGTAAAGGACGATCAGGCCACCCCCTACTCCAAAGACAATTCCACCGAGGGCTCCTTCAATGGTTTTCCCCGGGCTCAAGATGGGTGCCAGTTTATTTTTTCCAATCAGTTTTCCAAACGAATATGCACCTGTGTCTGTACCTTTGATGATGACTAAGGTAGCGATTAGAGGGAGCAGGGACGCATCAGGAGAGAGATCTGGTCCCTGGAGTCTCAGTAAGCCGATCACGGCCAAGGGAACTCCTAGATACACGATCATGAAGCCATCTGCTGCGAGTGGAATCATTGTCTTTCCCGGTTTCACGAATTGCTTAGCACGGCTTATAAAAGTTGCCATGAGCGCAGCCATCAAGGCAATAAACGTGCTGAAAAAGGGGCTTTTACTGTCGTCCGGAAGTCGAAATTCAGCATCCCAGATGTGGTGAATCCAAGGGCTGATGGCAACAAGCAGCGTTGCCAGCTTGGCGGTTGTGGAGCAATTAATATGCTGATGTTGGAGGAGTTTGGTCAGTTCATGGCTGGCTCGCAAGCTGATCACAATGCCAAGGATAAGGATGACAGGGCTATGCGCCGCGTGAAGTAACGTATCAACGTACAGAACCAGACTGATACCAGCGATCCACACACTTCCCAGTAACAATCGCCAGGCCATTACATTAACCTCCAAGACCACCAAAGCGGCGGTCTCTTTGAGCAAAATTGGACAAGGCTTCGTGTAGGTCGTGCAGCTCAAATTCCGGCCATAACCTCGGTGTGATCCACAGTTCTGCATAACTAATCTGCCAGAGCAGAAAATTGCTCAACCGTTGTTCTCCAGCAGTGCGGATAAGCAAATCGGGATCAGTCATCCCAAAAGTGTACAAGGAATCGGTGATAAGCCGTTCATCGATGTCTTCAGGTTTTAAAGTCTTTTCGGAAATCATGTTTCCAATACGTTGGACAGCATCAACAATTTCCGCTCTTGCCCCATAATTGATGGCCAGACAGAGGATCATACCAGAGCAGTCTTTGGTCACTTGACAGGATTGATCCAACTCATTCAGCACCGTTTCAGGTAATTCGGAGCGGCGACCAATACTTGCGAACCGAATGTTTTGATCGATAATCTCAGCGCGCTCTTCTATGAGATACTGCCGCAACAGCCTCATAAGAAAATTAAGCTCTTGTTTAGGGCGTTTCCAGTTTTCAGAGCTGAGGCAGTAGAGTGTTAATTGTTCAATTTTGAGACGACAGCATTCTTCTACGATCTTTCTTACGGTACGAACGCCTCTCCTGTGACCTTCGATACGGGGCAGACCCTTGCGTTCCGCCCATCGGCCATTTCCGTCCATAATAATGGCGATATGACGAGGAAGGTCAGCATGAATAGGCGCATCCTTTCCAGGGGTTGCTGAAGTCTCGGTCACCGTACAGGCTTTCTTAGTTATACAATCGGTATCGTTTGTTCCCGGTCAGGTCCGACAGAAACAATTTTAATCGGGGTTTCCAAGCATGCGGTAATCGTATCCAGATAATGCCGTGCCTCTGAAGGAAGGTCAGTTAGTGTTCGGATGTCCTGAATATCTTTGCGCCAGCCAGGTAACGTCTGATAGACCGGTGTACATTTTTCAAGAATGTCGATGGAACTGGGAAATTGTTCAATGCGGTCACCTTCGTACTCGTATGCTGTGCAAATCTTGAGTTCGTCCAGTTCACTTAAAACATCAAGCAGCATAACCGACAGTACGTCAACGCCGTTGAGCTTGGTCGTGTAACGAGCTGCGACGGCATCGAACCAGCCACAGCGGCGCGGTCTTCCCGTGACCGTTCCAAATTCTTTACCTGTTTTCCGAATCAAGTCGCCTGTGCTGTCATGTAGTTCGGTTGGGAAAGGTCCTCCACCCACACGCGTCGTATAGGCTTTTATGATACCGACACACGTATCAATACTACGTGTAGGAATTCCGGTTCCCGAGGCGATTCCTCCAACAGAACTGTTGGAAGAAGTCACATAAGGATAGGTTCCATGATCAATGTCGAGCAAACTACCTTGAGCTCCTTCAAATAGAAAGTTCTTTCCGCTGTCCCAGAGTTGGTGTAACAGTGCGGTCGTGTCCGTGACATAGGGCTCTATGGTTGAGAAATAGTCACAATACTCTTCGAAAATCGCATCCGGATTTAAAGCCTGTGACTCCGGCCATACGGATTGTATATATCGATTCTTGAATTCGACAATTTCAACGAGACGATCATGAAATCGTTGTGGATTGGCTAATTCTCCGAGGCGAATTGCATGGCGTCGCCCAACTTTATCTGCGTAACAGGGTCCAATACCTCGAAGCGTGGTCCCAATGGCTTCCTGTTGCCCCTGTGACGCCTGTTCGGCAAGTTGTTCTTCCTGAAAATGATAAGGAAAGATCACGTGTGCACGGTCACTGATTTTCAATGACGATTCTGGATCGCAACCGTTGCTTTTCAGCGATTCAATTTCCTGGATTAAAGCTTTGGGGTGGATCACCACACCACAGCCGAGCACGGCGACTCGATTCGGCCAGAGAATTCCCGTTGGAACAAGTGAAAATTTGTACGTTTTTTGTTCTTTTACGACGGTATGACCTGCATTGGATCCACCGTTGTATCGAACAATGACGTCGTGGTCTTGAGTCAACCAATCAACAATTTTCCCTTTGGCTTCATCGCCCCACTGCAAACCAATCACACACGTTGCTGACACCAGTCTTAGTTCCTTATAGTTAACAGTTAAGTAAACCTTTGCGCAAGTATCACGCTTCCGCAGGATACTGAACAAAGTGGAAACACCGCAAAGAGGATGCGGCTTTCCGAAAGCCGAGATTTTGGATGCAAGCTCGGGACAGTGGCGCACCTGCGCTCGGTCCTAAATTCAGGACCTGAATCCGGGGAACAGTGTATGAGAAGTATGGTCAGTCGTCAAGTTTCCGAGGCTCTCTAAATGGATCGTAACATGTTTGAAAATAGTATGTTAAGATGTTATTGCATCATTTTTTACTATCTTCATGAATCGATCAAAAAGATACCAGCTGTCGTGAGGTCCAGCGGATGCCTCGGGATGGTATTGAACGCTGAAGATAGGCAGCTGTCGGTGCTGCATTCCCTCAAGTGTCTGATCATTAAGGTTGATGTGCGTAGCATTCCATGATTCGGGTAAGGTTTCTGTCCGCACTGCAAAGCCATGGTTTTGGCTGGTGATTTCGATTTGACCGGTTTCTTGGTTCAAAACCGGCTGATTGGATCCACGATGTCCAAATTTCAGCTTGAAGATTTCTGCCCCCGCAGCCAATCCAAGCAGTTGATGACCTAAACAAATACCAAAAATTGGTACCTGACCGATCAGATCGCTTATGGCGTTTACGGCATATTGCAGGGGACGAGGATCACCCGGCCCATTAGAAAGAAAGACACCATCGGGCTTATGCTGCATGATTTCTTCAGCCGACGAAGTACCAGGAATTACCGTAACACGACATCCGCGCTCGCGTAGATGACGAGCGATATTCCACTTCATGCCAAAGTCTACTGCAGCAATGTGAAAACGTTCATGAACGTCCTTTTTCTCATGTTTCAGATGAGGGGAGTGCCCCCATGGAGTCAGCTTTTCATTCCAGGAGTAAGGTTCGGAACGAATCACTTCCCGGACAAGGTCACGGCCGATCAGATCCGGGCTTTGCTTGGCTTTTTGGATGAGGGCAGCTTCGTCTGTTTCTGTGGTTGAAAGGACCCCTTTCATGGCACCCTGCAGGCGGATGTGTCGGACCAGCGCACGCGTGTCGATTCCCTCTATTCCAATTATGCCATGTTGCGCCAGGAAACCATCCAGATCCTGAGTCGACCGAAAATTACTGCTTCGGCGGTTCAGAGATCGAACAATAAAGCCTTCAATATGAGGATTTTGAGATTCGGCATCTTCCTCATTGACTCCATAGTTTCCAATTTCCGGATAGGTCATTGTAACAATCTGACCTTTGTAGGACGGATCGGTCAGGATTTCCTGGTAGCCGGTCATGCTGGTATTAAACACAACTTCGCCAGAAACCTCACCAGTGGCACCAAAGGCATATCCCTTATATACGGTACCATCTTCCAATGCCAACCAAGCCTGCTGATTCATGATGTGAATTTAGTCGGGTCGTTCGGGTAAAACGGGGTCGGTATTGTCCTGGTTATCTCAGGATTTCAGACAGCCGATACTCTATCTGGCTGTGGGTCAACCGGTCTACGAGCAACATGTTCGCAGAGCGGTACAGCCTGGCTTGGAGGGTTCGTGCGACGTTTTGCATGGACCCTCATTTTTTGCTCATCGAGATCGTTGCCTCTTTGGTCAGGCACCACTATAGTAGCTCCGCTTCTGCTTTACCAGATGACTGGTAAAGAAAGGTTGAAGTCCTTATCCCAATTCACTTCTCAAGTGAATGATTCTTGGGATCTGAGCCAATGTTGATCCAGTGAGCATACATTATGGATGCATTGAAATTTGTCGAAAGTTCTCCGAAAGTTCCACCGAAAGGGATGATTGCGATATATGGAGAAGAGATTTTTCTAAGGCAACAGTCTTTGTCCAAAGTTATGCAGTTGGTTGTCGGTGAAAACGAATTCGGAGTGAAACGTTTTTCGGGGTTAAACAGTTCACTGGCTGACATCCTTGATGAATTGAATACCCCTCCGCTTTTTGGTTCTTGCCGATTAATAGTTCTTGAGGAGGCCGATGACTTTGTCACGCGTCAGCGTCAGGCGTTGGAGTCGTATCTTGATCATCCATCGCAGTGGGGTGTGCTGGTTTTGTTGCTGAAGAAATTCCCTTCCAATACGCGTTTAGCCAAACGGGTTGCCAAGAACGGACTGTCCCTCGAATGCAAAGCTCCCCGAACGTACGAAGTGACCCGTTGGGTGGTCCAGTGGGCCACGTATCGTTATCAGAAACAGCTTTCGAAAGCATTGGCTGAGCGGATGGTCGAATCCGTCGGTTCCAACTTGGCGATGCTGGACAAGGAACTGGAGAAACTGGCATCTTCAGTAGGATCTTCTGCATCGATTCAGCTCAAGGATATTGATCAATTGGTGATTCGGTCTGCAGAGCAGACGAGCTGGCAGATTCTGGATGCACTCGCTTCGGGCAAGAATACGGAAGCGTTGATTATTCTCGAGCGTCTTCTGCGTGGGGGGGAGGCTCCGATAGCGATTTTTGGGGCCCTCAGCTGGCATCTGCGCATGCTGATTCGTGCCGGTAGACTGGTTCAGCAGGGGTGGCCCCAGCGTGCCGCACTGGAGGAGGCGGGAGTTAAACCTTTTGCCATGCAGCGTGCCGGTAGTCATCTGAAACGTCTCGGAAGCAAACGCATTGACCGGCTGTATCGTTGGCTGTTGGATACCGATCTGGATCTCAAAGGGCGCCGTCCGGTGCCCGCACAGGTTGCACTCGAACAATTATTGATAAAGATTACATGTTGATAACCGTGACATCACTCATAACTGAGGATCACAACGGTGTGCGAGTCGGTTTATGAAAAGTACCTGATTCGAAACGGAAGCTATCAACCGTTAGTACTCATTGCTGGTGCATTTGTCGTTGGGATTATCACAGACACTCTGTGTGACTGGACTTGTGTGGGATGGTCTGTAATCACGTTGGCATGTGTCGTGAGTTGGAGTGTTGTTTTTCGATGTGGAACTACCGGTAGTGCCAGTGTTTTATTGCTGATGGCTGTCGCATCATTAGGTGGCGGATGGCATCATCTGCATCGTAGTGTTTTTTCCTTTCATAATATTGGTAACTGGGCTACGGAAGACAGGATTCCTGTTCAGATAGTCGCAACGCTGGTCAAACGGCCTGTCGTTCGTGCGAGGTCTCATTCCCGGTTTTTTAACACCAGCCCCACA
>CAXEIY010000155.1:0-23307 GCA_963996245.1 uncultured Planctomycetia bacterium
ATGATTGCCTCGGAAAACTACACCAGCACCGAGGTCATGACTGCAACGGGGTGCGTCCTGACCAACAAATATGCGGAAGGCTATCCTGGGCGCCGCTACTATGGAGGATGTTCTCATGCCGATGAAATTGAACAACTAGCTCGTACTCGTGCGTGCGAAACCTTTGGGGCCTCACATGCTAATGTGCAGCCGCACAGTGGATCACAAGCCAACATGGCGGTTTACCTGAGTTGTCTCAAACCCGGTGACCAGATTCTCGCAATGGACCTAGCACATGGTGGTCACCTTACTCATGGGATGCGTCTCAATTTTTCAGGGAAATTGTATCAGGTCGTCAGCTACGGTGTTGATCCCGACACTCATCGCATCAACTTCGACCAGATTGCTGAACTCGCGAAGGAACACAAACCCAAGCTCATCGTAGCTGGTCACAGTTCCTATCCACGTGAAGTTCCTCACGAGCAATTTGCGGAGATTGCCAAAGATATAGGTGCGCTGTTCATGGTAGATATGGCACATTACTCGGGTCTGGTGGCAGCTGGTTTGCATAATGATCCCGTTCCTGTGGCCGATTTCGTCAGTTCGACCACACACAAAACCTTACGAGGTCCACGATCTGGATTCGTTCTTTGCCGTGAAGAACATGCCAAAGCTCTGGACAAAGCTGTCTTTCCCGGGATGCAGGGTGGCCCGCTGATGCATGTTATCGCAGGCAAAGCCGTATGCTTCAAAGCCGCTCAGACTCCCGATTTTAAGACCTATGCCCAGCAGGTACTGGTTAATGCCAGAAGCCTTGCGGATTCCTTACAGGCAGGAGGCCTATCCCTGATAAGCGGTGGTACCGATAATCATTTGATGGTGGCCGATGTTACGAGCATAGGATTGTCGGGACATCAGGCCGAAGTAGCACTTGAAGTGGCAGGGATCACCGTCAATAAGAATGTGATCCCATTCGACACAAGAAAACCACTGGATCCCAGCGGTATTCGAATTGGTACCCCGGCACTAACAACGCGAGGGATGAAAGAAGATGAAATGACCACGATTGCGGCCTGGATATTGGATGTATTGAAAAACGCAGACGATAAGCAACGGGCAGAAAGAGTCTCGGGGGAAGTCAGGGAGTTGGCACAGCAGTTTCCGATTCCGCTTCAGCCAGCATAACGGTGTTTTTGGCAGTGTCGCCTGTCTGTCAGACCCTTCGAAATTAATCAGTAAAGGAAACCGGCCGTAATGAGTTCGTTGTCCACCCCCCTGAGATGCTCACTAATAATATCGGTATGTCTGCTTGCCACACTGAGCTCCTATGCCAGACAGACCGCCCCTGGAACCAAAACAGTCCAGCTGATCGTTGACTATCATGATGGAGTTGAGAAACACTTTACCCGGTTACCTTGGTCTGCAAAAATGACGGTGCTGGATGCGATGAAGAAAGCTGCCCGAGTTTCACACGGTATTCAGTTTCAATACCAGGGAACGGGTGCAACTGCTTTTCTGACCCAGATAGATGATCTCAAAAACCAAGGTGGTGGCAAGAACAACTGGCTCTACGCGGTAAACCGAAAACCGGCCCAGCAAAGTTTTGGAGTTCAGGAATTAAAACCGAATGATATGATACGCTGGACCTTTCACAACGGGAGTAACAATTAGATGGCTGAGAAGCGATTGGTTTCGATAGGTGTATTGATGATGCTTGCTCTGATTGGTGCGATCGGTCAAATCGTACCCCATGCCCCTAACTTTGCACCGGTGGCTGCAACAGCCCTCTTCGCCGGTTTCTTTTTTCGCTCCAAACGAATCGCGATATTAGCGCCAGCTATTGCTATTATCTGTCACGATATCGTATTAAACCCGTACAACTTCGGTGTAGTTGTATTCGTGATCGCAGGCCTCTTGTTTCCCGTGTTCTGGGGCTCTGTTCTCCGATGTGACATTCCCGAACGAATTGAACGTACACGACTCTTTCGTTTGCTCTATGCTCCTCTGCTTCTGGGTGGCTGTTGCTTTGTCAGCTCCGTGGTCTTTTTTGTCCTTTCTAACTTTGGCGTATGGGCCTTTACCGGAATGTATCCACTGACGGTTTCGGGGATCATTACGTGTTACAGTGCGGCCCTGCCCTTCTTCCGGTACACCGTTACAGGAGACTTTTTCTACGGTGCTATCTTCTTTGGGAGCTACGTATGTGCCCATAAAGTAGCCCAGTGGCAAAGGGTGCCACACACCGGGGCTGCGCAAATCCGCTAACAGTTCGAAGAGACAAAGAGTGGAATTTCACAGGCGCTAAACGACCGCAAATTCAACCGGACACACGGGCTCGTTCAACCAGCCGCCGTAGTTCTCGTACACGAGGAAGGTCCACGTCTTCTGGTTCACGTTCCAGAATCCAATCCAGATCCTCGAGTGCTTCCTGAAATCGGCCTTGTTCAAATCTTAGAACAGCACGTCGCCCGCGATCAAATACGGCATTTTCTTCCAAAACAAGCATCACATCCAGATAACGTAACATCGACAAACTGTCTTTTTCGTTTTCAGCCATCCCGATCAGGTTTCGTAGGATCCGTGTGATCATTTTGCGTTTTGATATAGGTTCAAAATGAGATTCTTGAAGAGTCCTTCCGCTCAATTGCTCTGCTTCCTGATGTGTAATCTGTTTGCCCTGACCATACACATCAATCAAGATAACATCATCATCTGTGGAACGATGCTGAACAATAAAGTGTCCAGGTAGACCAACTCCCTCAATCTGAACTCCGAGGCGTTTTGCGAGTTCAATATAAATCACTGATAAGGTAATCGGTATCCCTTCACGGTCATCGAGAACCTCATTTAAATAACTATTGGACCGATGATAGTATTCCGCCCGGCTTCCATGAAACCCCCACTCTTGAAACATCCACTGATTTAATGCTTTGATTTTTTGCCGGTCATCCATGCCCGATTCCATCCTGGATTTCAACTCTGATGCCATACGTTCAATCATTCTCAAATAAGCCGGAACGTCCAATTCTTTGTTGTCGAGTTGCGCTAAAAGCAGCGCCGCCTCAGCCAGTTCCAATTGTACTTCATCACCTGACAGTAACTGTGAAAGCTGTCGTTCTACGGCGCGCTGATGCACTCGATTGGCCAACTGTCTGACGCGTTTCGCTTCTTCTTCCAGCTCTCCAGCGCGTCGGTTAAGCATCTGTTGTGATACGCGAGGAGTACTGGCAAGATCTTCCAGTGTTTCATCGGGAATGACACCCTCCGCGCCGGCATCAGGCAGTAATTCGACAATGGCCTGCAATCGATCGGGATTGACCGGGGACGCAGAAAGGTCTTTTCCTATGCGAAATCTACGATACTCTGCATTCGGGTTTCGAAATTTGACTAATCCCACTTTCCCATTGGACAGTCCACGGTCTTCAACCTCAATAACTTTTTGATCGTTCACATAACACTGGAATTTCTGTTGTCTGATCCGCACTCTGATCTGATTCCATTTCCCAGGTCGATAGGCCTCACTACGTACAGTCTGTATTATGCGCCAGTTAAACACGTCCGGCCCTTCGAAACAGGTCAACCTGAGCGATCCTCCTGTAGGATAAAATCCATAGTGTTTATCCGCACCATCACTATGAAAAACTAATCCGGCAGCACCACTTTCCTCTTCCAGTCGTACTTCGACTTCAAGGTCATATTCATTGCCATCGACGGGAGCCTGCGAAAGACACAGCGTTCGACCTCCAAAGCCGCTTCCGGCACCGCGACTTAATATTCGACCGGCCCGTTGTCTCCAGTGTCCGCCCATGTGGGACTGCCATTGCTCAGCATCCAAAGCACCGATCGTCAACCAGCGATCCATTCGGATAGGATGTGGGTCATCCATCAGTCGACGAAGTTGATTAATCGGGACCGCAAATCCCAGGCTGGCGGCTGACTTAATCGCTATGATTCCCAGAACTTCTCCCGTGCGATTCATCAGAGGACTTCCACTACTTCCTGGTTCGATCGGCATGGCAACCTGGATCATGGGGCGGCCATCCAGATCACGTGTTTCTGAAATGACTCCGTCAGAAACGCTGAATCGTAACCCGAGCGGATTACCAATAGCCAAAACACGTTGTCCAGGACGCACGTTGTCAGAATCTCCAAGTTTCAGGGCGGGTAATCCCTTTGCTTCAATCTGAATCAGTGCGAGATCCTCTCTTCGATCCGTGGCCACAATGGCAACCGGTGAATACGAGGTTCCATCGGCAAATACAACACGGAAATCTCGGTTCTGACCAATCACATGAAAATTGGTGGCGATTAAGCCCTCGTCTCCTACGACGAAACCACTTCCTATTCCACGTTGCTCTCCGGTTCTTCCGGAACTCTGAATGACCACTATAGATTTTCGTGCATGAGCTGCGATATTCTCAACCGTCTCTTCACTAGTCTCCCGAGCTGCTGACAAGTTGGTCACTATCAACAGAATGACGGTAGTCATCCATCCAGATACATGGAAAATACGTGCTGTTCCACGCAACATGTCACCTCCTATCGACAGGGTCCAGTGGTCGTTCGTATTATATCCCTTTTAGTCATTGAATGATAAGGGATCGAAGGGCATTAAGGACTTCTATTCGGATTATCCATGAGGTCCGTTACTTTATCCATAGATACTACTGATGGAAGTGGTCATCGGAGTGGTTCCGAGACAGCTGCTCATTAGGATGTTTTCTTCCTGGATCTATAGTTCCATGCAAGATCGTTATGCCGCTGATTACGGCGATTTCAGCAAATGTGGTTTATTGCGCAGACTCAGTGGTTCGGACCTGTGTGTTGGCCTTAACTGGTACCTGACGGATAATGAGTCACACAACCAGGATGGTCGACACATTGATTACCTATCACCGCCTCATCGACATTTTCAGTCTCTCCTCTCCTGTGATCCGGATCTCTTCAGGAATCTGCAGAAACTCATCACCAGAGGGACGCGATCGGTAAAAGCTCTGCAAACCATGGACATATGGCCGCAACACACCCGGTTCTATGAAAAACGATTGAATTATCAAAAACGTACACCATCCGAACGGAAAGCCCATCGTCAACAGTGGTTGAAGCAGGCGATCCAAGCCCTGAACGGTGTGGATCTGATATGCCTTGATCCCGATAATGGCCTCGCGGTTCCCAGTGTTTGCACCACTCATAGTCTCGGTGTCAAATATGCAACCCTGTACGAAGTTTCGGCATTTTGGGACACTGGAGCATCACTGGTCATATACCAACACGTATCTCGACGCTCCAGTGCCCGTCAACAGGCGGAGGCGCGTTTGACTCAGTTGAGATCTGTTCTTTCAGGAGTGCAAGCACTGCACGCTCTACGTTTTCATCGCGGGACTTCACGTCTATATCTGATAGCGATGCAATTACAACATACAAACCGATTGTCGAAACGCATTTCCCAGATGTTCCGAACTCCCTGGAAGGACCATTTCTCCTACGCCTGTCCTTCCTGGCAAGGAACCACAACATCATGATACTAGCTTTTACCATCGTTCACGTTTGCGGCCATGGTTTCCGTGAACATTCTTGAAATCAGACACTTCGTCGAGGAACACGGCTATGAAACTGGGTATTGTCACTAATTGTTGGAATACACAACTGCAATCTGGAACATCTCTTTCTGAACTCATCGAACAGGCCAGAAAGCGGGACTATCATGTATTTGAACTGCGTCAAGGGGCCTGTGGTCATTATGAAAATCATGATTCACTGTATCCCCTGGAAGACAGACTTACTGAATTGCCACAACAATTTCCCGACTGTCGTTTTAATATAGCACTGGGTCTTCCTTTTCTCAGTAGTCGTATCGTCGAGTTTGATACACTTTTGTCGGCTGGTTGTCGCGCTGCCTGCAGCCTTTCTGGAAACCATGAGCCGCATCTACGACTTGTTGATTTACACACTCCTACATCAGAACTTGAATCACAAGGATCGCCTGTCGGTCCGCTGCTGCAACTCATCGCATCCCTGACCACGAACCAGGGCTTTGTTTCGATTGAAAACGCCAAACAATCATGGTCTCTATTTTACGGTTGCTTCCAGACTATCCGACGACAGGTTTCCGATAAACCAGGCACCTTCCAACTCTGTTACGATCCTTGTAACCTTCTTATGGCCAGCGATCATCCCGATCCGCAACACGTTACCGAACAGTTGCTTGCTTCCGAGTTGGCCATGGTGCACTTCAAGCAGGCACAGAAAGGTCGCCCAGTTGCCACTGTAGCTAGCGGAGATATTGACTGGCCACACCAACTTGAAACCCTGCAGGATAAGGGTTTTTCCGGACCTGGATTATTGGAAATTCCACCCGGGGAAGACATCTGGTCTCGCCTGGACCAAAGTCGAGATTACATCGAAGCCATTCTTGGAAAAGCATAAACCGTCACATCATCAGGATTGGTGCGGTCAGATGCCGCTTGTAGATCCGTATGTTTCAAGGATCGTACGACTGCCCCAGATGTAGCCAGACCGTTATGAAGGAAAAGACCCCGCTCACGAAAAAGGGTTAGACCAGCTCTGGAATGATCTCTCCACCGTCTAATAGATGAATGGGTCGACCGGCTCGATTAATAGTCTGCAAGTTCAGGTCCATACCCAGATGACGGTACACCATTACGAGGATATCCAACGGGCCTATAGGTCGCTCCACCGGTACTTCTCCTTTTGAATTGGAAGCACCAATAACCTGACCGACACGCAGCCCTCCGCCAGCCATCAGCACGCTCATTAACGACCCCCAGTGATCACGTCCTCCGGTTTTATTGATGCGCGGGGTCCGTCCAAATTCACCCCAGACGAGAAGCAAAACCTTCTTGTCCAAACCTCGGTCGTATATATCCTCCACCAGGGCGGTCACCATACGGTCTAGCCAGGGACCAGAAACATCCATGCCACGGGAAGGACCAAGACTTCCATCTGCAGGACGATGGTCATGCTTAAGATTGAGATGCCAGTCCCAACAAAGTGAATCGGGAGCGGTGTTGATCGTTACAAATGGCACTCCTGCTTCTACTAGACGCAGCGCCAGAAGAGCACTTTGCCCCCATCGATGGTTTCCGTAACGTTCGCGAGTTTTGGAATCCACACGTGACAGATCAAATGCGTTACGTGCAGCAGATCCCGAAACCATTTCAAGTGCAAGGCGATTGAACTGATCCACACTGTCCATCACTCCTTGTGAATCGACAGCACGTCGAATAGTGTCCAGTCGCTTCATCAACCACTGTCGATCCTCAAGACGTTCCAGAGTGATGTCGTCAGCCAGCTTCAGATTATCGACCTGAAATTCGGATTTACTGGAATCGGCTTTAATGGTGAACGGATTGTGTGAGACACCAAGATATCCGGCATAGTGTGCCTCACCAATATTAAAATTTCTGTCCTGGGGTTGTGAAAAATGGACATAAGGAGGTACACCGGGGCGATTGGGTCCGCGCAACTTGGAGACAAGTGATCCAATACTGGGATGATTTAGAGACTCGGTTCGTGTTTCATAGTGCCCACTCATACACCAGTGTGCACCAAAAATGTGATTGTTAGTTGGAATGGTAAAACTGCGTATGACAGCTGTCTTATCCATGATGTTGGCGTGTAAAGGCAACGTGTCACTGATGCGCAGGCCCGCCAGATTCGTTGCGATATCACCATAAGAACCACGGATCTCCTGGGGAGCCCGGGGTTTGGGGTCATAGGTCTCAAACTGACTTGGTCCCCCACCCAGCCATATGTTAATGACCGCGGTATCCGGTTTGGTCCCGGGTATCACATCGGTGGCTTGTGCCTGTTGCCTCAGTACCTCGGGAAGACTGATTCCCGTTGTACCAGCTGTGACAGCTGTTGTGAGAAATCGGCGTCTTGCAACACTCTTTTTCGTCCGGTGATAGGGTTGGTTCACACGCATCTGTTTTCCTAACGGAATCGACAACAACGGTTCAAATGTACCCTCAACAACCAAACCTGTGGATGCTTAATCCATAAACACCCCAACCATGACATATCTTAACGCGATTGTAGGTTCTCCCACAAGATCTTTGCGGTAACCGGCTGTAGTGTACATAAATTATGCTATTTTCCACTTGGTTATCGCGGTTTTATTTTGTCCAATGTCGCTGGCTCGCAATCATTACCTCACACAAATCAGGAGTCGTTGAAAATGTTTCTCGCTTCCACTGTTTCCGGTAGATACCCATCTCCAATCCTGGCGCTCTGGACTCTGTGCATGACAGGTTCTTTATTTTGCGGAACACATTCTGAAATCAGAGCAGAATCAGGTCGTCTAGGAAAAGGATGGAAAAAACACACGGTCTATCGAGGTGCGTCCACTTTGACGACTGTCGCAGCCGATTTTACAGGTGATGGTAAGACAGACATCATCAGCAGCAGCTTGGGAAAAACAAGACTTTTCATCGCACCGGACTGGAATCAACGAATTCTTGAAATGCCTTCTGATGTTAATTGCATCCATAGTGAAGTAATGGATGTGGATCGAGATGGCGATTTCGACTTCATCGGAACCCGCTACAGTCCAGGTCTTATTTTCTGGCTTGAATGTCCCGACGATCCTTTGAACCAGGCCTGGAACTATCACCTTGTAGACGACAAGGTAAATGGAATACATGGGCTGTTAGTCGGAGACGTTGACAAGGACGGGACGCCCGACCTGCTTGCAACCAGTGCGCAACCCACCGGACCTTTCCCGAATTCCCTTGTCTGGTACCGTACTCCGAAAAACCCACGACAAGCAGTGCAATGGCATCGATATGTTTTTGCAGACAGGGATGCTCCCGGTCTGAGTCACTATCTTGGTCTGGGTGACGTCAACGGCGACGGTCGTCCTGATGCGGCCAGTGCAGCTAAAGGCGGGCCGTCCGCTGAACCTGACACTGGTGAATGGTTTGCTTGGTGGGAAGCCCCTGCTGATCCTCGGAAAACATGGACAAAACACCTGATTGCGAAAAATCAGCCCGGAGCAACCAACATCCATCCCGCCGATGTGAATGGTGATGGGACAATGGATTTTATTGCATCACGAGGACATGGCCAGGGCGTGCTTTGGTTCGAAGCACCGAATTGGACACCACATGTCATTGACGATACCCCGGCTGGACCACACTGTCTGGTTGTGATCGACATGGACGCTGACGGTGACCTCGATGCGGCAACTTGTTCAAAGGACGATCGCATTGTCAGTTGGTTCGAAAATGACGGACATGGTCACTTCCAGACGCATAAGGTGGGAACGGATCAGGCCGCCTACGACATCAGGGCGCTGGATATGGACAGCGATGGTGACATTGATCTTCTGATTGCTGGACAGGAAAGCCAAAACGTCGTTTGGTACGAAAATCCTAATCAATAACCTTCAGAATTTACGCAGTAATTTCCTGTGTCGCTCAGGGACCAGCTGGGCTGGGGGATACGAACCAGCCTCTAAAAAAGGTTATTTTCGGCCAGTGAAACCTGGATGGTACGACTTGTTTATAATGTGAAATCGATGGTCTGAAGAGGGTGTATAACTAAGCAAACAGAACTCTGCATTGACCTGTGTACCTCAGCTCTGGTCCAATTTCTAGGTGAGGTACCGTTGGACGCTGAGTCATTCTCTAAAATGACAAAGTAAAAGCGATCCGGACAATCTCATGAGGTGGTGGGCTGACCGTGATCAATCCCATTTTCTGATGTATCTTGTTCGAACCGATTCCGCACCCTCCGCCATTCACTTAAACGGACCATAACATTCGGATACGCTCCAATGCTCAACACATCATACCTATGGGTCGATGGGGCAGCGAAGCGATGAAAAATGGACGTTACCGTGAAATGCTGCCTCTCATTACCATATTCGTTCTTGGCGAGATGGTGTGGTACCAGATCGGGATACGGTTTGACACGTTCGATCCTGTTACCAGCCCCTTAAAGAACTACGTACAATATGTGGACCCGGAACTACTTGCCAATCACTTCACCGAAACGGTTTGGAACCTGCATGTGCAGCCTCCCCTGTTTTCTATTTTTCTCGGATTAGTCCTTCAGTTTCCTGAGACATGGCACAATCCCCTGTTCAGTCTCTCCTACACATCCATGGCGCTCGGACTGGTTCTGGTTTTTCGGGCGATCCTCGAATCTTGGGGAGTATCACGTCCATGGCGTCTCGGTGCATGTATCTTTCTTTCAGTCAGCCCTCCGCTGGTACTCTTATCCAAGTGGCTTTACATCCAGATGCCCGTTGCATTTTTACTTGTGCTTGCTACCTATTGCCTTCATAACACGCTGTGCCGACCTTCGCCAAAATCGTACCTGTTGTACGGTTCCTGTATTTCTGCAATTTCTCTTATCACTGGCTATTTTCACTTTTTCTGGCTTTGTGCCATGCTGATTTTTCCACGGGTAGTCCGTATTGGTCAGCAACCATCAGATATGCTTGCTTCACAAACCACTTCCTGGATGGCCTCCTGTATTCCTGCGGGACTGATTCCTCTACTGTGTTTGAAAAACTGGTTTCTTTTCGGTGTTTTTGCAGTTTCCACATGGAGTAATGTCGCCCCCAGTCGCACGGCCCGTGACTGTATCCCTGAGAATACCATGGAACGACTGATCTCCCAGGGAACGCTTTCCCCCTACATTCGCACAGATATTGAACAGGTAGCGATTGATAGTTTTCGTTCCCCGGCTACCGGAATCCCTGTTCTCGATCAAAAGCGCCGCTCGTCAGGAAAACGCAATTACAATTACCAACCTTTGATCGAAGTTTACCGTCATCTTGGACGGGATGCTTTCACCATTGCCAAACACTATCCGACTTTCTGGGGACGTCACGCACTCCGTGCTTTTGTCTATTTTCAAGCACCTGCTACCTGGAGCGAGTATGCGGTAGGAGAGAATCGGGAAAAAATCCTTACCTGGAGTCAATTTTTCGAGTATGCCGTCTGGGGACAGGGATTGGGATACCTGCTCCATCAGTTTTTAGGAATGTTCGGATGGCTTTCATTGCCAACCATTCTCATTCCATTATTTACAGTTCTTGGAATCGTCGACTTCGGCAGATCATATGTAAAGGCTGGACATCCTGATCCTGGTTCCCTGTCACGCCTATTTGTACTCAGCAATATTATCTACGTGGCTCTCGTTGCAATCTTGATTGCGGATAATGAATATGAACGGTATCACTTTTTCAGTGACGCTCTACTTTTTCTAATGAGCTGTTACTGGCTGGTTCGAATGTGTGTTCAAAAAACAATCCGCGATTAATAGTTATGTTGGGATGCTGCTGACGATTTTGTTATCCCCAGCGTGCAGTAATCACTTTGGGCCGCGTATAGAATTCAATCCCTTCTTTCCCCTGGGCTCGGAGGTCGCCAAAAAAGGATCCTTTCCACCCACCAAACGGAAATGATGCAGTGGGCGCTGGCACTCCGAGGTTAACTCCCAGCATGCCAGCCTGGACTTCTCTCTGAAACTGACGTGCAGACGATCCGCTAGTGGTATAGATACTGGCAGAATTACCAAAAGAACTGGCATTAACCAGTTCGATGGCGTGATCCAGATCAGGAACCGAAAGGATACTTAACAACGGACCGAAAATTTCATCACATGCCAGAGACAGGGAAGGATCGGGGACCTCAAACAGGGTTGGACCGATGAAGAACCCGTCCGGTAGATCGGTAACTTTGTCTTGGCGGCCATCACGTAAAAGGTGCGCACCCTGGTGTTCCCCGGCCTCGATATAGCTCACCACACGATCCCGGGACTGCGCACTGATTACCGGTCCCATAGTGGTCATCGGGTCCAGACCAGATCCGATAGTCAGCGCAGAAGCATGAGCATGAAGCTGTTCTTTCAGTCGGCCGGCAACCTTACCTACAGCAATAACATTTGATCCAGCCAGACATCTTTGTCCAGCACATCCAAATCCGGATGCGCCGATCGAATCTACCGCAAAATCCAGATCTGCATCCGGCATGACGATGAGGGCATTTTTAGCGCCCCCCAAGGCCTGTACTCGTTTGCTTTCAGCGGTCGCGTTGATATACACTTGCTTGGCTACAGGACTGGACCCAACAAGTGATATCGCCATTACGCCAGGATGTTTCATTAAACAATCGGCTACCGATCGAGTTCCATGAATCACATTAAACGTTCCGTCCGGAGCGCCGCACTCATGGAACAATTCGGCTAACCGAAGTGCCGCCAGTGGGGCCCGTTCAGAAGGTTTCAAGATATAGGAATTGCCGCAGGCAATGGCTATCGGGATTGTCCAGAGCGGTACCATGATAGGAAAATTGAATGGTGTGAATCCTGCGACAACACCGAGAGGTTGACGGACGACGTGACAGTCAATTCCTTGTGCAAGATTCTCCGTAAAACTACCCATTATGTGTGCGGTAATCCCACACGCATAATCCACAACTTCAATACCGCGTCGGACCTCACCTCGAGATTCAGCCAGGGTTTTCCCGTTGTCTCTGACAACCAGTTCAGAAAGCTCATCGAACGACGATTCCAGTTTTTGTTTGTAACGAAATAGCACCTGTGCTCGATCTGAAACAGGAGTTCTGCTCCATTGTCCAAAAGCCTGTTGCGCACTTTCCACACACTGATCCACTTCTCCAGGAACTGTAAGTGGAAGTGTGCTGATCAACTCTCCTGTTGCAGGATTGGTGATATCAAGAATGTCAGTACTCGAGGACACCACACGCTTTCCGTTTACAAAATTCTCGCATCGTTCAGTCATACTGACCCTTTCCGGTAATCAGACAATTCTTACATTGCTCCATGCCATGTATACATGCCCTGATCGGACACATGGTTTTATAGAATTCACACTATTGATCCCTTGATATGCTATCACGATATCAAGATCGTGTACCCCCTATTATTTAAGGGTTTTTAGGCCTATCAGCAAAGCATTTGACAGCCCATTGACGGCTTCCCGTTAGGTGTTATTGCGGACGCAGCGCCACGCTGGGGCGAGTGAGCGATAATTCAGCTATCCTGTAGGTTCCGTTATAAAGTGTCAGGTAGACCGATCCGTTGGCTGTCATATCCGAGATGCCATGCCGGTACCGACATACGAGCGATTCCTTGGACTCATCGAAATGGTCGCCCGTGGACGCAAAGACAGTCACCTCCTCCGGGTCGAAATACATGGTGCACCAGATTTCGTCACCCTGTTTTTCCAAATGGTTGAGATTCCACGCATTCGTGAACTTGCTGGTGCCGGCTTGAACATTGAAGCATGAAAGCATGGGATGACTGCGATTTACGTCACTGAAGTAGAGGTACCACAGCATGCGAGTCGTTGGTTGCCGTGTGTTCGTGATGCTGAACGAAACGATACTCGGACGATTATTCATACTCGCTGAAATTGACGCCGCGCGAAAGCGCAATCGATACCGGTCGTTTCCTCGATATTTTATGATTTCATTGAAACGTGACAGCGATGCGATGGCGTGTGTTGAATCACCACCCATGCTCAGCATGCCGTTGTCTTTTTGTGGCACATCTGTGCCACCCTGTCCGGGCACACGGCTCCACTTCGTGAAGTCCACGTGCTCTTTGTCAAAAGGATCCGTCAGGGTGCCGTGCTCGATGTCCGGGCCTGGTTGGATTCTCTCAAAAACCACGTCATCCCACATGGATTTCCCGTTAAAGGTCCTTTTGAGTTTGATGATGGCCGAATCAGCTCGCGGCGGCACGGTAACAGTCAGTCGTAAGCGAATCCAGCCTGCCGTCTCGTCAAGTGTCTGCATTACCGATCGAATCGGTTCGGTGAAGACGGGTTGCTGGCCATCCTGGAATTCGACGGTGGCCTCCAGTGGGACCGCGTGTTCCGGAGGTTTATTAAGATATTGTCCCCAGGCCGTCAGACGATAGCGTTCACGTGGGGAAACCGAAACTTGTTGTGACAGAATGGCACCGCCGTTGACTGTTGATCCGACAGCAAAAGTTCCGGTTCGTATGTGGTTACTGAGCACGTCGAGTTGACCCCGGTCAACGTTCCATCCGCTCAGGTCCCCGGTTTCAAAACCGCCATTTATCAGTCGGTTGGAGATTGCTTCATCACTCAGCAAATTGAGTTGCGTCCTAGCTGATTCGTACAGGCTGTTGTTTTTCGAAATGTCTTGCCAGTACTTTACTGTGGCGTCGTGACCGGCAGTTCTCTTCCTAAATACGCTCACCGCCGAACATAAATCATCCAGCAATGTGTTCTCAGAACTAAAAATGGAGATCGCCGACCCCCATGACCAGAAACCCGGTTTACTGATACGTGGATTAATGTGCGGGTAGGACCTCATCTTCGCCAGACTGAGCGTTCGCTCACGACGGACTTCAGCGATCTTGCTGGCTCGTTTCAGTGCGATATGCAAGTCGTTCTCAGATTCGATGGACAGGTCAAATGACACCTCATGAAACTTGAGATAGCTGACCAGTAAACTGCGATTAAACTTCCAGGCGTCGGCAAGCCTTTCCAGGCGAAAACGCGCGCTTGCATCCTCGACCAGTTCCTTTGACTCGGATATGCATCGATCCAGAAACGCGACATCATCGAGTGTGTAGTCGCGAAATTCGTCGTTCGGTTGAACATAGGAACTGGTAGACCAGGAGACCCATTGATAGAAAAGCCAGTCCTTCCGATCTCTGCGATACGGTCCTGGCTTTCGACGTTCGTAAACTTCCTCTAAACGGTCCCAGAAAGCACGCATTGGCTGGGATGCGTTACCGTAGGAGGCTGTACAAAACTCATCCATGATGCGATCGACATCCGCATTCACGTCCCACTGAAGAGCCTGAAGGTAATAATACTTTGGTCCGTCGAATGTCCAGTCGCCCCCACACTCCGTCACGTGAGCCAGCGCCCCCAACTCGTCGTGCCCCCATTTCAAAAACTGCTGTGCAGCATGCGGGTAGTGGCGGAATCCCAGAAAGGACGCGCCATACATGTAGGAGTAGAGGTTGACCGACTTGCAGAAATCCTTCCATCGTTCCGCCTGCCTGAATTCGCTGTCCAGAACAAAGGTTTTGGTGACAGCTACATTCGGTTCGAGTTTAAATCGCGGTGGTTCGGAAGTGCTGCTGTAAGCCATCGCCTCAACCCATTTTCCGGAGTGATTTTGGCCGACCTCGCGGGCTACTAGATTTACCCAGTGAAACCAGCGTTCGCTGAAGGAATACGGTGGACTGAATGAGTTTACAAACTTGGTGCAGTTGCTGCACTGGCACCAACCATTACCGTCATTCTGGCCAATGGACACGATCGGAGCATGTGGGTTTCGTTTGAAGAACTCGTCGACATATGCGACGGCACGTCGTACGGTACCAGGATTGGTCGTGCAGATTTGCCACCCGTTACCGTAATTCCACCACTGCCGTTTGCCGTCAAAATAAGCAAACCAATCCGGATGCTCTCGAAACTCCTCTGTAGAAAATATGTGCTGAATAGCATGGCCGCCATATCCATTACCATAAGGCCCTAGACGAAGCAGTCGCCGACCCGGCGTGAAGTAGTACATACCGCTGTTGGAACGGCTGACAAAGTCTGGCTCGTAGGTCTTCGAGAGCTTGCGATCCACCGTGATGGTCGTCCGACTGGGAACAACTTCGCCGTAGATCGGATCGGGAAAGAGCCAGCGAACACCGCAGTGATCTCGAAGAAACCGCTCAACTGCCCATTGGGCTGCCCGGTCCAGATTCCCCGCAAGGACTAGATGGAGGCTTCCACCATGATCCACACACTTGATGACAAAACCGTCGGCACGAATCTGATGTACTCCTGCCACATGCTGTTCAACGAATCGGTCGCGCCCAATGTGGATGATGACCTTATCATCGCCCATGTCGCTGGAAACACTGATTTTCTGACCGGTGACACGTGAAAGATAATGGCAAAAGTCGGCCGCTGCGTCTTGTTCCAACTGGCTTTTTCCGGCCACGACGCGAGGCAAGGGCGCGTCGGGTGCAATGAGTACAACCTTTGGATCAGCCAACGCCGGTGTGGCCATCAGTAAAACCATTACGCCCAACCGGCAACAGCGCCTACAGGTCAACAGAAGTCGCATGTTGTTTCCACCTCTTGTGAATGATGATTCCGACTGTCGGTCCAGTAGCAAAGCAAGTCAGGCTTCACGAAGTCTACTCCGGTTTCAATCATTTGGAGTTATCCGAATCTCGGCGTAAAGACCAAAGTGACCGCTGGCCCACATTGTTCCCTTCGGTTGATTGAGAACGATTTCGCACTTCTGGATCCGGGCAAAGCCTTTGTACAGTAGAGGGGAACCAATCAATATGTAATCGATTCGACGTCGCACTTCCTCGAAACCGAAAAGTTGATCGGCCAGACCCCGTGTAAAATCATTGTCACATGACCAGGTGTATCCCGGGTCAGTGTTTCCGCTAGCTACCCAGGCATCGATGAAGCACGTGCTTCGGCCATGCAGTGACTTCAGTCCCGTTAGAAATCGCATGCTTGACGCAGGGGGTGTTGCATCCAGGTCACCGGCGATCAGTGGGGGAAAGCCGTTCGGGTCCGCATTCCGGTCGACATAGTCGACGACCGCTACGGCTTGCATCTCACGCTCTAATTCCATGTGAGGCTCGTAGTGCGGTTTGGGATTCAGCAACAACACACGCCCCACAGGTTCCGGAACTTCAATCTCAGCGGTCTGGAGAGCTCGTGGAAAATCCTGGCCACGACTGGTGCTGGGCAGTTTAATCAGATCCGATCGAACGATGGGAAACCGGCTGGCAATCGCCGTTCCATACGGTCTGTCCGGGGACTGCAATTCAAATTGATGTACGGTCTCGTAGGACAATTCATCGAGTATCTGCCGAGCCTGGTCCTGTGACTTATCGTTCCACAAGGCCTCCTGAAACGAAATCAGATCGGGGCGCAACCGGTGTATTTCGTCACGCACCAGCCGGTCTCCATCCGGGTGAGGACGGTCGATGTTGAGATTCAGTGTGAAGATTGTGAGCGGTCCGGCAAACATGGCATACTGTTTTCAAGGTATTGTTAAGGTAGTTTCATAAGGGACGGATCAATGCATACGTTAATCAGCTTGTCGAGGGTTTCCAAGAGCATTGTTAGGTCTGCAATCTCACGAACTCATCGGTGACTGTTGAGCCGTTGATCGCAAAGGCAAGTAGAAGTATGGTGCCAACGGAATCAATTCGAAAAGAATCGGTGTCCTCTTCAGTACCACTGGTGATGGTTATCGAACCACCGGTGACTTGGATATTGCATGGAAGTATACTTTCCCTTTCAATTAGCTCCAGGTTTAGATGATGTGACTTGTGTAAACGCGGTTTTTTCTGGTTTGGAAACAAACGAGGAAACGACAACAATACGGCTTGAAACCGAGTTTGGCAGTACTCTGAGGGCCAGGGATCAACGTGGGCATACGGGACTGGTTACTTAAAGACGAGGTATCGGTCAGGTATTCACAGGCAGGAGTGTCACGAAACCTTCAGGAATAAATGTGCGGTGCTCACTTCCCTTCCAAAAGGACTCTTGTTTGGTACGGGGCTGAACGGACACGGAGCGATATGCTGTTGGGAAGGGAGGACCTGGATGAGGTGTCTGACAGGAATAATACTGCTGTTGGTTTCAGGGTGTGGCGTTCAGGAGAATGCGGACAATCCGTTTACGGAAGAAAACACACCCATACGCGAAAGAGGCCTCGAGGCAGTTGTGGCAGAACCAGCAACAGTCCTCTCCGGTGAAAATATTGCCCTTACCGAGGAGCAGATACACGAGTTCCTGGAAAGACGAACCGGACAATGGAAAGTTGAAGGAGCAGGAGCCTCGCCCAAGTCAGCATCCTTCGAAGCGACAGGGATTAGTGTGGCTCGCTGGAAGGAAAAGGGGCGCTCAATAGAAATAGTCGGGATCAATAGTCGTCGAGGGGAGACGACGTATTTTCTGGCGACAGTAACCTTTGACAGCGACCTCGGTGTTTTTGTACAGCGAACGGTAATGCATGGCATAACCATCGTTAGTCACCGGCATTGGAATCCGAACACGCGTAAGTTAGTCATCACCAGGATAGCTCCTCCCCTTCCCTCGGGAGTTAAGTTCGACTTTCAAGCTCAGCTGATTGATGCAAAGACAACAGAATTACACTTTAAGGTTTTTGAGAACGAGACAGAGGTATTCTCTGAATCTTCGACTGGAATAAAGATCGGGCCAATTGATAATGCCAGGTTCGAGGCACTACTCTCGTCATTTCAGAAGCAGCAGGAATCGATGGTTAGAGATCCGTGACTTGATCACGACTCCTATCTGGCATCTGGAGGTCGTGTTCTGGAAACGAGACTCACTGGACATCCAACACGAGTATGATGGCATCGACATCAATGGTATGACAAAACTCTGACAGAGGTCAGGAACAGGTGTGACCTCGCTTTACTCGGGACACCTATTTACAACTCTCGGAATTTCTCGTTCCAATAATCGGGCCACTGAGATTCTGCGACAAAATCTCCTTCTGGATGCCACATCTCACGAGCCTGTTTGGTGAGGCTGCGATGATTAGCTTCATCCAACACATCGGGTAGAGGGGAAATACGACCGGGTACACCCGAGACGAAACTACGCGGTGGTATATCTTTGGTAACAAGCGCACCCGCTGCGACAAAGCTTCTTTCCCCAATCGTGATCTCAGGCAAGATGGTTGTGCCGCCACCAATCATGACGTCATCTTCAACCGTAGCCCCTCTAGGTGGTCTGTTTGCATCTCTTCTGCCAGGATACTTGCCGTTCAAAAAAGTAGCGCCCGGCCCTATGAATACGTGATCTCCGATCCAGGTACGAGAAGAGATGTACACGTTCGTCATGATTCGCACGCCCGTACCCAGACGCACGATACCCTCAATCGTCGAATGGTTTAACATCGTGCAGTAGTCACCCATTTTTACCAACGCACGAATAACCACGTAATGGGCTGCATGAAAATGATCTCCTATTATGACATCACCGTATATAACGGTACCTTTGTGCAGGATGCAATGATTGCCAATACGAGTATCTCCACAGGCGGGATGATATTGAAACCCAACTGTAACGTCAGGGTCAATAAATGCCCCTGGTCCTATAGTGGCATTCTTAAACTGTCTTGTGTCTGAAGTTGGCGAGTTTGTCGAGGACACGGTTTGCCTCCTTGCAAAATTATGGTTAGCTGCAAATCATATCTCAGGGACTATTATTGTAAGTCTTATCAGATAGACATCTCAAGCCACCGTTGTAAAGGATTTCAGCAGTTCGTTTTGCGGTCGAGGAAATAGGAGACGCTTGTTATGTAATGAAACGGGGTCAGATGTCACAGCGTTGTGAAGTCTCTGGGATACGTGAAGCACTGGTGTATCTCTGGGATACTGTGGTTCACGGATCCGACACGTGATTGAAATAAAGAGTAAGCAGTTGCGAGCTTGAGTCATTGTTACACCTGTGGTGATGAACCGTGTCTTAACGGAATTCGCGAGATAGATCAGAGAGCTACAGGGTCTGTATCGACGCCCCCTTGTTTACAAGTGTATGCTGTAGTTACCGTGTGCCGGTTATCGCAATGCGACAGAGCGAATGGTCTGTGTAATTAAGACCGATGTACCAGTAGGAATTTCCAGCCAGTGTCTATAAATCATTTTATTTCTCTGGTCGCGTCTTGTGTGATGCATGGTGGCATGATAGTGATCTTAGCTACGGTACCCGTCCTTTCTTCGGTCGAGTATCTTCCCGATGCCGAAAAACAATCAAGTATTAATACGACACTTCTTGACAAGAAGGTCCAAACCGAGACTCTGGACCTGGAAATAATGGAAGTGGAATCTGATTTGAAAGAGTACTCTCCCTCCAGAGACCTCTCTTTCACTGAATTGACCGCTTTGACGATCTCTGAGCCAGACTACGGGCCACTTATTCAGATTCCTCCTTTTCACCTGAAAGTCCTGGAATTAACCGAGACGTATGCAGTCGCACTACCTCAGAAAGTTATTCCAGTCAATCATCAGGTTCCCACGCTTCGCTCGGCCATTCCTCCACTGCGTTCAGAAGCTCTGGAACCAGATCCTTTTCCGCAACCTCCTAATAGGAATCTTGCTGGAAAAACAGAAGCTTCATTACACGAGGATTTGGCAGAACCTCCCGCACAATCCGTTGTCGCTGCAGATATGGAGCCAGCAACATTAGTGCACAATCCGAAACCACACTACCCGGAACTCGCAATCCGTCGTCGGATGGAAGGACTGGTCATATTGCAAATTACCATCTCAAAATCCGGAACGGTCTCTTTACTGTCAATCGTAAAAAGTAGTGGTTTTGCCATCTTGGACAAGGCTGCTTTTGACGCAGTCTCTCAGTGGCAATTTACCGCTGCCAGCCAAGGTGGAAAGCCCACTGAATGGAAAGTCCGTCTGCCCGTTCGTTTTCGTCTTCCCTGATGATTACAGACGGACAGCCTTTCGCTTCTTGTCTATCGGAAGCTTCATTAAATACACACATGGAATGAACGCGTGTGTGTCCGGAAAATGGCCAATGGTAACTGGTATTGAGTGGATACGGCTCGAGCGATATTATTTTCGACCAGCTTAACGATTCCTTTTCCTATTATGCCAGATCGTATGGTTGTGGCTTGTGGGTCGCTCTATTTGTCTGATTTCTCACACCATGTGTGATGTGACCATGATTTACACAGGGTGAAAAGGGAATGAATCGTGTCTGAGATAAGTGATACCATGTGGTCATGAAGGATTTTTAATCGCTATGACTGACAAGGGGGCCCGCGGTCAGATCAGACTTGTGGTAATGGTCCTGATCGCGACTTGCGCTCACAATCCCCAGCGTGTTCTGGCTTTTCAGGCAACCACTCCATCCGGGCAACCAGAACGTAACCAGGTGCCGTCGTTGCCCGAAGTGGAGGTAACTCCTCCCCAGCGTTCCTCACCAGATGGAACAAATGTTGTTCCTCCCAATGACCGTATTTCAGATCCAACACTCAACACAACAGAGCGTTCTGGAATATATCCAGGCCTATCTGATATTCAGTTTGGTCAGTCAGCGGGGTCATTTGGTCAAAACAGTGGAATTCTGAGAAATCGAACGTCCCTTTTTGAGACACCCGCAGCAGGTTCCAGCATAACTCGACAACAGCTAGTGGAGAAACAACCTGTCGACATGTTTCAGGCCTTGCAGAACGAGGTCGGTATTATGATGCAACGTACGGCATCCGGACAGGCGTCACCGTTTGTAAGAGGACTTACTGGACAGCAGGTACTGATCCTGGTTGACGGTATTAGATTGAACAATTCATTTTTCCGCCGTGGCCCCAATCAATACTTCAATACAATCGACCCAGGTATGGTGGACCATATTGAAGTCATTCGCGGCCAAGGTTCAGTGTTATGGGGGGCGGATGCAATCGGGGGTGTGATTAATTTGGTGACGCGCGGTCCGGACGTCGGATATGGCCAGTTCCAGAGTAATTATTTCAGCACTGAGTTTTCCGAGACCTTTAACACTTCAGATGTATCCTCGTACAGCAGAATAAATATTGAAGGCTGGGTAGGAAGTGGAGGTATCTTTGGGGGCAGTAGCTACTCGAACTTTCGCGATCTTGATACGGGATTCGATTTTGGCAGACAGCCTGGTACCAACTATTCGCAGTATTCTGGCGATATCAAGGTACGCTATCTGCTCGATTACAATCAGATGCTGACCATTTCGTTACAGCATCTGGAGCAGCAGGATCTACCACGAAGTGATCGATTCCCTGGTTTTCCCGGTGATTTAGATAAGAGTAATACGCTGGGAAAGGCCCGCTTTTTCGATCCCCAGCAACGTGATCTGACCTATATCCGTTACGAAGCACTCGAGCCAGTAGACTGGATCGACGCGTTAACCGCTACCGCTTCCTATCATCGACAAAGAGAGTCCCTGTTACGTGGTGTCCCCACAGTTCGGACACAGGAAACGGATGTCGAAACGGTCGGTATCAACCTGGTTGCTGTTAAGGATCTGGATGAATACGGAAAGTTGTCGAGCGGGGTCGATTGGTATCATGACGCAGTCGATTCCGCGTTTAGCGGGACTGCCAGAGGTCCAATCATCCCGGACGCTGCCTGGTACGAAAGAATCGGCGCATTTTTCAACTGGGATGTACCATTAACAGATCGTCTCGATGCGACGGCCGGTATACGTTATGAGACGGTGGAAACGTCAGGCACTCCGCTGATCGATGGCATTCCTGTTGATGTTGATACCAACTACCATGACTGGATTGGGCAAGTGGGGCTGGTTTATGAGCTTAATTCCAATATTCATCTGGTCGGTTCGATCTCAGAAGGGTTCCGCGCTCCCAATCTTGACGATTTGATGGCCAATAATCCTAATGTTCTGCAAGACGGCAAGAGCGTACCGAGCCTGAATCTTGATTCGGAACATTCCATCAACTACGAAGTCGGAGTCAAAACGGACTATGATCGTCTTCGAACGCAGACCTTTGTCTATTGGATAGATCTGCAAGACAACATCGTCTCTATTACTGCAGCGCCTGATACGTTTGCTTCGGACAACCAGGACTCGCTTTTACAGGGTGTCGAATTCGATGGAGACTACCTGCTGGAAGACGGGTGGAGTCTGTATGGAAATTTCTGGTACACCTATGGTCGAAACAATGTAACGGGATCTCCGCTAAGTCGAATTCCACCCACTCAAGGTATTCTAGGCTTGCGTTGGCGAGACCATGACTTGTCTCGATACTTCTCGATATATACCTGGATGGTGCGTCGCCAGGATCGCCTCGAACAAGTCCGTGATATCACAGACGAACGCATTCCTTCCGGAGGTACACCTGGATACGCGACTCTTAACCTTCAGCTCGGTCGTCGTTTTGGGACTCTGCAGCAACACCGTTTGGGTCTGAGCCTTGAAAATATCACGGATAAAGCCTATCTGGTGCATGGCTCGGGAGTCTTTGGAACCGGGTTCACCGCACGGTTAACCTACGCTTTGACTTTTTAAGGACGGTGCCTTCTCTGAGCGTTCCTCCCGCACCGGCCTCAGCACCCTAAGAATCGGAAATGGCGTTATGGACAACCGGGCAGAAGTAGCGTTTGGCAGTATGGGTGTGCATCTGTCTCAACTCAGACTTGGTCAGATCATCCTGCTGCTTGTCGGACTTTTGATTTCAGGTCGATTGATGTGAACATCTGGTATACTAAGCAGCAACTCCCCGAAATCGGTAAGTCTTTCATCGTTGATTGCGTATGTCGGGTTGCCTCACCAGTTCAACA
>CAXEIY010000156.1:0-4298 GCA_963996245.1 uncultured Planctomycetia bacterium
TGCTGTGGGCGTTCTACTGACCATGGCATGCAGCGCAAGCCCAGCCTCAGAGAGTCTCGGCCAAGATACGCAAACGCTGACTGCAAAAGAGCAACAAACGATTGATCGAGCACTGCAGACGTTGCAGCAGTCGCTCAAGCAAATGCGAGATCAGAATCGGCCTCGGCGTGACCTCGTCGATGCCGTCATTTTCCACAAGGGCCTGACCTGGGCACTGCAATACGACCGTCAGTTTACACCAGCGGATATCACGCTACTGCAAACGGCAATCTTACGTGGACAGCAGCGTGCCCAGGCTTTAGCCATGAACCGTAAACCCTGGGCCATGCGTAAGGGCAGGGTTGCGCTGGGTTACGTTTCTCAAGTGGATGAGTCCGTTCAACCATATGGGGTCATCATACCCAACAATTACGATCCCTCCCGGCCGATCCGTCTGGACGTTGTTTTACATGGAAGCACCCGTCCGGTAGGACTGAGCGAACTGCGATTCATCGCTCGATTCGATGAAGGCGACCAACAGACTGACTCGGTACCGGACCAACCATTCATTGAGCTGCATCCACTTGGCCGGGTTGAGAACGGGTACCGCTGGGCGGGTGAAACCGATGTTTTTGAGGCCATCGAGGATGTCTGCCGTCGCTACAACATTGACCGAGAACGGATCGTACTGCGTGGGATGTCGATGGGAGCATCCGGAACGTGGCACTTGGGTCTGAAAAATCCGGACCATTTCGTCGCACTGGGCCCCTATTGCGGCTATGTCGACACACACCGGTTTTCTGAAACGCCGCTACCAAGTTTTGTGAAAGTGGGTCCATTACCGATGCATCAGGAACTCGGGCTGCACATGCTCGATTCCATAGACTACGCCGCTAACGCCGGTGTCGTTCCCTCCATCGCGTGTATGGGTGAAAAAGATATCTTCTTTCAGGCACACGTATTGATGAAGCAAGCCATGGCACGTGATGGACTGACCATGGTCAATCTCATCTCACCCGGAACCGGTCATGTCATTGACCCCGTCACACATGCCGAACAGATGCGGCAGATCGGCGTTCACGTCGCCCGGGGACTCAACCGACAGCCCAACAAGCTCCGTTTCGTCACATGGACACTAAAGTACAGCCGCTGTCACTGGGTGGAAATACTGGGTCTGAAGCAACATTATTCACGTGCTGAAATTTCGGCCGAACGAAAAGCGGATGTCATCGAAATAGACGAACCGAAAAACGTCACACGTTTTGCCATCCGAACTGCACTTTTACCGCGGGTACCGAAAACCTTACGAGTCGGATCCACGACACTTTCACTGGCATCAACCACAACCGCCGGATCCGCTCGCATCGCCGTCGTTCACCGAGATGGTCGTTGGTCCATTGCAAGCGAAGCTGACCACGAACTACCGACAACCAAACGACCCGGCCTTCAAGGCCCGATTGACGATGCCTTCACGACACCCTTTGTTTGTGTACGTGGTACCGGGCAGGCATGGAACCCGGGCGTGCAGGCTTACACCACGGCCAGTTTGAATCGATTCGCCAGAGAATGGCATCACTACTTTCGAGGTGACCTCCCTGTCAAAAACGACGTCGACGTGACAAGTGAAGATATTCAGACGCGAAATTTGATCCTCTTTGGCGATCCTGGCAGCAACCGGTACATCGCAAAAGTACTGGACCGTCTACCACTGAAATGGTCGAAACAATCGCTTCGAATCGGTAATAAGGAGTACTCTTCAAATAACCATGTACCCGCATTAATCTTCCCTAATCCGCTTGCTGGTGCGGAAGGTCGTTACGTAGTGCTCAACAGTGGCCACACCTTCCGTGAAGCCGAATTGGCAAGCCTCAATTACCTGCTCTTTCCTCGCTGGGGTGACTGGGCCGTTGTGCAAATGGATCCATCTCGCATAGACTCCCATCCACTCCAGGAGAAAGTGCTTCAAGCCGGATATTTCGACGAACAGTGGCAGATGCCCGAGTAACGACGGATATCGAGTTGCGCCGAAGGTCGCTCCCGTAGGCCGGTTCCAGCATCGACTTACGTTGTCTGGGAATAGACCGTTTCGACCATGACGACGGTCATCACAGGGAAGGGGGGGCTGGTAACTCCATTCCTACATCCTCACGCCATATACGATACTCCTGCCAGATCTGCTGGGTGCCTTGGAATGGCTTAACCACCACTCGAGCACGGTATCCATAGCTCTCGCCAACCTTCGGGTTCTGAATCACATACTGCCAGTCCCAGGCCGGACTGTGTTTGTCTGGATTGCCGGTTTCATCCCGGAAGAAATTCCACATCGCGAACCGGATCGGATCGGTCTGGTCAAAAAGAACCAGATAGAGCAACTTGTCGTTAAGCGTAGCCAGATCGTGATCGCCATCTATGACACCGTAGTAGAACGGAGTAATAAATTTTTTGTCAGGATGCTCAATGAGGTTAAGCGTCTGGGAATCTTCTTCGTAAGGCAGATCTGGAACGGACAAATGAGAAACCGTTCCTACTTCGATGTTTTGTCCTGTGCCTTCACCGAAAGCAACCCAACCGGTTCGGTCTCCCTCCTTTCCCCAGAAATAAATCTTCCGGTCGTGCGCAGACTGCATATAAGACGCCCACATCATCGCTGCGAATCCTTGAGAATAGATATCGACGGCAGGCGTGCATTCGAACACGAGATCGA
This sequence comes from uncultured Planctomycetia bacterium, assembly GCA_963996245.1. GTDB lineage: Bacteria > Planctomycetota > Planctomycetia > CAXEIY01 > CAXEIY01 > CAXEIY01. The sequence continues at coordinate 2,684 of CAXEIY010000156.1, forward strand.
CCTGGTGTTCCTCTGAGAAATCGTAAACCATCCGAGCCTTCATTCCCCATTTAGAACCTTTATCAGGCCAGTATATTTCATACCGGTTCATCCCAACCTGTTTCAGGTGGCACGGGTCTTGTCGCGGAGTGAACATGGAGATGTCAAACTGTTCTTTCGCTCCATTGAAGATATGTTCAAAATTCATCCCAACTGCGTCATCACGATATAGATTCACTCCGGGATAGGATTTTAAAATGAGTGGCGTGAAGCCGCTGCCCTGACGCTTCTCGTTGGAGACGTTGTCATGGAGCACTCCTTTAAAACCATCGCTCTCCACTTCAAGGGTAACTTGACCGTTCACGCTTACCGTAAGTAACTGGAGAAGGATGAGCGAACCGGTCGCCAAGTATTTCCATATTGTCTGCCTCTGCGCAAGCTGGCCGGACCTTGGGTAGCCTAAACTACCGGTACGTCGCGTTGTAAATACAGCGACACTCATGGCACTCTCCTTTACAAGGCGGTCTCTTAACGAATCCAAGGAAACACCTGGCTCGTATCAGGGTTTATTTGTTAACCCGTGTGTACACTTGATCGGTTTTTAGTTGTTCCGCATCAACCACAGCCGTCCCCTGAATGTTGAGCGTTTTGGAACCCTCTTTGAATATCCAGTCTCCTTCACCGGTAATTTTTTTACCACTTGAAAGGCCGCCGGCGGTTAATTTCCAGCCCCATTGTCTGGCATTTTTTTTCCAGATGATCGATTGCCAATAGCCCCCATCGGAATCGATATTTGCGGCCCGGATATACCGGTTGGCCGCATCATAGAAAATAAACGTTTTTCCCGTCGAAGATCCGGATACGAACTCCCATTCGATGGCATGACCATCCGCTATCCATTTGAAGGTATCATAACGAGGAATAACGTCTCCTTGCTTTTCGGTACCTTCAGGATTATCAAAGAGAACCGCGACATCTCCTTTCCACCTTCCAATGAGCATCGATCCAAACTGTTTGAAATCTTCTGCACGGGATTTCTTGCTTTCAGCATGAACACGGTTACCCGCACCAGAACTAACAATAGTAACAAGCATTAATACGGCTAATCTCGACATACAGATCTCCCCGCAAAAGGTTAGAATCGAAACGGCAACGATAAAGATTCAAACGTTCAGAAGTCCAGAAATCCACTGGCTTCCTGCCCAACAGTATAGCGCCCCGGTCACCGCTGTGCTGTTACAAAACAATGTGAATTTTGCAAAGCGTCCTGGACAAACCATGAACGTCCCGGGAGGATCGGTTCATGGTTATTCGGGTGTTTTATTCGAGGGAGTGTGAGGTGCCAACCGTGTCGATACCCTCGGTTTTCATCCCCGCTTCTCCCAATGCATGGGCAGCTCGGGTTAAATCCTTTTCCCGTACGAGAAAGTAATCGGTATTAAAGGTCGACAGCGTCAATACGCTAAGCCCCGCATCAGCAAGAACCGTGGTGATTCCGGCGATCACACCCACCAACGAAAAATCGAGTTTGCCAATAACTCGCAGGCACCGCCAGCCCGACTCACGCAGGACATCGTGAGGCACACCCTCAGCATGGCAAATCACCGATAGCTCTTCTGGGGTACGTGTCACCGAA
>CAXEIY010000157.1:0-6457 GCA_963996245.1 uncultured Planctomycetia bacterium
CCAGCAAAATACCTCCTCTAAATCTCGAAACGTACTGTCCCATCTATCGGACGCTGCCCCGTATGAATCGGTACAGCGTAGTCGTCTTTTCCCAAGCCAAACCCGTTTGGTATGCGTGGCCTACGCCGACTGGAAAATCGCGAACTCTCCCTCTGTTGAAAATGTAGCGAATTTTGCCATTACCCAAAAAAGCGAAGTGTTCTTGATTGATACCTGGGCAAAAACAGGGCAAGGACTTCTCGACTTTATTTCTTTGAATGAAGCAGGATCTCTGGTCAAACGATTACAACGACACAATATACTGGTCGCTCTTGCTGGATCAATCGGCCAGCTTGAAATACGGAAACTGCTCCCTCTCAATCCCGACATAATCGCAGTACGAACAGCTGCATGTGCAAATGGAAAGCGTGATGCTCCGGTTCAAAAAAACGCAGTCTGCCATCTGAAGCAGCTACTCTCCCGTTCTGTCCTCTAAATGCTTCGAGGAAACCAAGGGATCCAACGGTTCGGGATCCTGTCCCTCAATCAAGCGATAGGCAGAATTGACAGCAAGTCCGAAGAATCGCTGCACCTGCCCACTGGACCAACGGATGATGACCTGGTCAATTACTTTGGCTGCTCCCAGACCGATGGTCAGACGAGGGTCATTAGCAGACAAATAACTGGAACCCGCTTTTCGTTGATAGTGGAAAAAACGAGTCCCCACTTGAACACGTAATGCCGCTCCAACCGCATCTCGATTTCCCTGAACACCCATTAAATCAAAACGGACCCATGCGCCCTGTCCAACTGAATCATTACGTAAAACGGCGGCGCTCTCACCCCAGTGATTAACAACTATGTCAGTATCACCATCATTGTCCAGATCACCAAACGCCGCACCTCTTCCAACCCAGTGATCCTGGAAATAATCTCCTGCCTGATCACGTACATCTTCGAACATACCATTTCCCTGGTTAGCAAAAAGCATGGGACGTTGCCGCATGGGATAAGGACGAAAATCGTAGAAATCACCATTGGTCACAAAATTGTCTAAATCGCCATCGTTATCAAAATCCATTAACGCAGTCCCCCAACCAACAGGTAGTTTGGTCATGTAGCCTAAACCGTGCGCGTGAGTCGCATCTAAAAAGCGACCTCCTTCATTTCGGTATAATGTGTTTTTCTCGCGCCAGTAATTCGTAACCAGCACATCAAAGTCACCATCTCCGTCAATGTCACCTGCGTCTACTCCCATACAAGCTTCTGGATTTCCCTTTTCATTGAAAGCGGCGCCACTTTCGTCTGTAAAATCTGTCAACCCTGCCTGACTACCTAAAAACACAAAATTGGGTGACGTGTCATTGGCCACAAAAAGATCCATATACCAATCCGATGAAGGTTGTTCCCAATGCTCGTCTAGATAGGCTCCCACAACACCCAAGCCCTTTCCAAGAGATCGAGCAACACCATCTCGAATCCCCGAAGAAGCGGTGATGTCACTAAACGATCCGTCACCATTATTGCGATAGAGCACATCTGCCTGCCCAACCAAGACGTTCGGACCGCAGTAGATCTTTCCGACTTCAGGATGGTTACATGCGACAGGGTTTTCAACGTCATAGGGGGAATAATTACAAACATATAAATCCAGATTCCCATCTTGATTCATGTCCATCCAGGCTGCACTGGTGCTGAATCCCTGATTACCAACTCCGGCCAGATCGGTTACTTCCACAAAAGAACCTCTGCCAGTATTACGAAAAAGGCTGTTTCGCCCGTAATTGGCAACATAGAGATCCTGATAACCATCATTATCGTAGTCCCCGACCGCAACACCATGACCATAAACCTGACCAGACACACCGGTCGCCAGTGGTTTTTCCTCAAACTGCCCATCACCAAGATTACGGAACAATCGATTTCCTGGATGCTCTGGGGAAACGGGTTGAGTGGGATCGAGATCCTGACCGTTCACAAAATACAAATCCATCAAGCCATCTGAATCGTAGTCGATGATTGCCAGGCCACTACCAAAAGACTCTGGTAGATAACGCTCCTGCTTATTTTCACCACTGTAGTGCTTAAAAGTAATACCCCAGTCTTGTGCTACATCAGTAAAAACCATTTTTGTTGGAAGCTTCTTCCACGCCAGCATATTTTGTTTCGACGATTCGACGGAATTAACCGGTTCCGATTGGCGTTCCCGACAGATAGCTAGAATATTCATTGCCTGCTGATTCTTTGGATCTAGTTCGACTACACGATTCGCCCATTGTGCGGCAACTGTCCAGTTTCGATGATGCTGCAGTTCCAGATTGGAATACGCCAGCAATACCTGTGTATTCTCAGGTTCTAAACGGACAGCATGATCAAGATGCTCACTCGCCTCTTCGAAATGCTCCAGAATAATCAGACATTCCGCTAGAAGACGATGCGCCTCACCGTTATCAGACTCTTGCTTTAAAACTGTTCTCAAAAGTGTTTCGGCTTCCGAAGGTTCATTCAGAGAGGTGATCAGAATGTCAGCAAGATGTGTGTGCCAGCGATGAATGTTCTTCGGCTCTCTCGCAATTCCTTCCCGCAGACATGCCGCCGCCTTATCTGGTTCAATAGTAATATGATGCAATTCGGCCAGACACCACCAAGCCTGTAATAAGCCCGGAGATACGTTTACAGCCTGCCGGGCATATTGCTTGGCTGTAGGAACATCCCTGCGCTGCTGATAGAGCAAAGCCATTTGCAAAAGCGCATCGGGATCATCGGGACGCAGATCAAGAATTGACCGATTGACATTCATCTGACGATGAAACAGACCCGTAAATCGATAATACACCGAAAGCCAGCGAAGATCTTCCAAAGGCAGTGACTGTATCTGACGATAGCTACGTTCTGCTAATTGACCATCCCCAAGCTGGGAGGCACTTCGCGCAAGTAGCAAGAGAGCACGTTGATCCCGGGAATCGATTTTCAAATGTTCCTTGGCATATTCCTGAACCGTATGCCATGAACCAAAATAAAACGCCGCATAGGCGCATACCATTGCCTTGCCAGGAAACACAGTGAACGCAAAAAAGGTTCCCGCCAGCATCACCATGATCGGAAGAGCTACCCACTTTGCTTTTCGTCTGTTACCCATAACCGATCAATCCCGTTGTGCAGAGTTTCCCTGACACAGATCGCAGTGATGTTGAAATGGCGTATTCCACAAAAAAGAGCCACTCCAAAACGTCTCGATCATTCGCTGATTAACTATCAAAATGGAATCTGATTCCAGCTTAACCTGACTTAAACATCCTCACAATCAAATGGGAACGCAGTTCTTGGATTTGTTCCGTAATCAATCCAACTTACAATAAGAGTTGGCAGGAACATACGCTATTATACGAGAATACCCCTTACTGCTACAGATCCTGAGTGCCCCTCATGGAAAGTCCTTCCTTCAGAACAAACAACCAATATGACCGTTTCAGGAATCGCCGAAACAGATTTGTACTTTCTGTTACTGTATTTCTATTGTGTGCATTGGCAGGATTCTATTATTTTTCGTCCGATGATCTGAAAAAAGAAAAAGCACCTGGCCCCATCAGTGTACGCTCGGATCCAGCCACAGGCGAACCACTGGGATGGTTAAATGAAGATGGAACATTTTTCACTCCAGTTGACCTCGACACCCAAAAAACACCTTCTCAAGGCCGCTCCATTTCTCCATTCAAGGAAACTATAACGCGCCCGAAAGATCAACATCCTCGTTTTTCTTCCACTTCATCTGAACACAATAAAATGATCGCCCTGCTGCAGGATATTGCAGAACGAACACCTGACGAAAACTCATTTCTAGGTACCTATCGGGCGCGACGACTACGTACCATGGTGACTCAGGAACCTCCGGGCGCAACGGCTATCGCTCGATGTGGAGTCTATTACCACCTAGGAATGTACGAACAAAACCTTGGAAATGAAAAAACTGCCATTGAATTTCTGACTAAAGCGTACGACCTGCTCGACGAAGTACAAGTTACCCTCGGATCATTACCTTCTCGGGTATTCAATGAAACGGCATATCGCTTAGGTATTTCTTACTTCCGTCTAGGGGAAACACAAAACTGTTGTCAGCAGCGATCACCTGACAGTTGTATTTTCCCGATTCACAATAGTGCGATTCATTCCGAAAAAGAAGGGTCTCAAAAAGCGATTGAATATTTCATGCAGGTCCTTGAAAATACTCCACACCATTCAACCATGCATATTAAAACCCGATGGTTACTGAATCTCGCACATATGACATTGGGTAATTTCCCAGATTCCGTCCCCGCACAATACCAGTTGGATCACCGCTCTTTTGAGCCTTCTGTTGCATTTCCACGTTTCCACAATATCGCCGCGGAGTTGGGATTAGACACCTTCAGCATGGCGGGTGGTGCCATTGTGGAAGATTTTAACAACGATGGGCATCTAGATCTCATAGTATCTCCCCTCAACCCGGCTGGGCAAATCCGATATTTTCAAAACGATGGACAGGGATCCTTTCTAGACAGTACGCAAAACTCCGGTCTGGAGGGGCTCTGTGGAGGACTCAATCTCCTTCAAGCCGATTACGACAATGATGGTGACATGGATATTCTTATTCTGCGTGGTGCATGGCTGGGATCATTTGGAAAACATCCCAGTTCCCTACTTCGTAATGACCATGGCATCTTCGCAGATGTGACATTTTCATCCGGGCTGGGTAATCAGCACTTCCCCACACAAACTGCATCCTGGTCTGATTTCGACAATGACGGCGACCTCGACCTCTACGTTGGCAATGAAGACTCACAGTCTATTTCAGGAAATTTCGGCCCGCAGCAAAACAGCCCTGGCTTAAAAGCACCTTGCCAATTATTCCAGAACAATGGTGATGGAACATTCGAAGATATTGCGGCTCAGGCGGGAGTAGAAAACCTTCGTTTCACGAAAGCGGTGGTATGGGGAGACTATAACAATGACGGATTTTCTGATTTATTTCTGTCTAATCTTGGTCAACCAAACCGTTTGTATCACAATAACGGTAATGGAACCTTCGCCGACCGTGCTGATGTCTTAAGCATTACAAAACCAATCCACAGCTTCCCTGCTTGGTTCTGGGATTTCAACAATGACGGTATTCTGGACATCTATGTCTCCAGTTATCAAGGTACCACCGACCGCGTTGCCGACGTCGTAACAAGCCTGATGGGTGGAAATCCTGGTATGGAGCTTGCCTGCCTGTATATGGGAGATGGGAAAGGCGGTTTTTCAGAAGTCTCTGATTCGCACCATCTCACACAACTTCACTTGCCGATGGGAGCCAACTTTGGCGACTTGGATGCCGACGGATATCTTGATTTCTACCTTGGAACTGGATACCCGGACTACGAAGCGTTAATGCCAAATGCCATGTTCTGGAACCAAGGAGGAACCCATTTCCTCGATGTCACAGTCGAAGGTGGTTTTGGACACCTTCAAAAAGGTCATGCCGTGGTTTTTGCGGATATTGACAACGACGGTGATCAGGATATTTTTGAACAGATGGGTGGTAATTATCCGGGTGACAAATATGCAAATGTTCTTTATGAAAACCCGGGGTTTGGAAACAATTGGATCGGGCTGCAACTGATAGGTACACAGTCAAATCGATCCGGACTGGGGGCACGAATAGAAATCCAGATTCGTAAGAAAGACACTCTCCAAAGCATCTTTAAAAACGTTGTCAGTGGAGGCAGCTTCGGCGCAAACCCCATGCGACAGTTCGTTGGACTTGGACAAGCCGAAGGCATCAACTGGATCGAAATTCAATGGCCTGGTAATCAAAGCAAACAGCGTTTTCACAATATTCCTATGAATCAGTTCCTCCGAATCATAGAAGGACAGAACACTTGTGTTCCCTATTCCATAACGCCGATAAATTTCTCTGACAAGCCACTGCCGGATTCAAGCTGACAACACCTATCCGTGTCTTTCCCACTTCGTATCAAAAACCCAACGGATCACAGTTTTGGAAACACCGAATTCTTTTTAGCCGGTTTTAGTTACTCTACTTCCCCTCAGCATTCCCTTTCCAATCCGCAACAAAAACATTGAATTCATACCGTGACTCGGCCCCTCTTCCGGATACCCAAACCAGTTTCTTACCATTGGGACTGAACATGGGAAAGGCATCGAATGCGGGATCAAAAGTTAATCGACCTATATTACTCCCGTCTGTCTTCATCCTATATAGATCAAAATCAGGAGAACGGGATTCCGGGTTGTGCATGTTGGAAGAAAAAATAATATGTTCCCCATCTGGGAAAAAATAAGGAGCAAAGTTTGCTGCTCCATTGTCAGTCAGTTGCCTCACCTCAGAACCGTCTGCATTAGCTACGAAAACTTCTACCTGCATCGGTTTCACCAGATGTTCTTTCAACAATGACCGATACTCCTGAACTTCCACTGGTGTCTTCGGTCGCGAGGCCCG
>CAXEIY010000158.1:0-5551 GCA_963996245.1 uncultured Planctomycetia bacterium
ACGGTGCTACCGACGAACTGGGATATCGTGCCGTGGAGAAAAAAGTGAGCATTGCAGACTGGCATGCAACCATCCTTTATGCGCTTGGCCTTAGTCATGACAAACTGGTTTTTGAAACTGCCGGACTGGAAGAGAAACTGACTTCTGTATTCCCTGCTCAAGTCCTGCATGAACTATTCGCATGAGCGCAGAACAGAACCGATGGTCGCGAACACCTGTACGGCCTCTTATCGGCTTTTACCTAAGGAATACGACATGGCCAACCCTTATGGAGCCTTCCTCGCAGTACTTACAGTATGCTTGCTCGCCCGGACAGGCTTCTCGATTTCCCCGCCCGCTCCAGAGAAAACCCACATTGAAGACGATGCCTCTCACTTCATCATCTCCAAAGAAACTACATTTTTCACTCAGCCCAAAACCAACACAGGCTATATCGATTACGCTTCCGCTGTTAACCAGCACTTCTCGGGAAATGTCACTCCAGAGATCAATGCCAACATCCTGTTCTGGCAGGCCATTGGACCGGCGCCCGATGGGATCACCATGGACCCCAAGTTTTTCAAACTCATGGGTATGGCGCCCCCATCTCAACAAGAACCATATTTTCTTCCACTGAATCACTATTTAACCGAAAAGCTGGGACTCCAATCTGATGAACCTGATTACCAAACGATCTCGACGCAACAGGAACGAACTTGGATTCACCCCTGGACCGCTCCAGACTATCCCGACCTATCCTCCTGGTTAAAGTTCAATGCCGATCCCCTGCTGTTGGTAACGCGCGGTACACAGCTTGATGGTTATTCCTCCCCCATGGTGATTCCTGCCAGAGACACCAAGTCCGATGAACAAATTCTTCTGAACGCACGCTTACCAGGTCTTCAGCGCACTCGACAAATCGCGAGAGCCCTGGCCACACGGGCCATGCTGCACACCGGCGAACAACGCCTTCAATCTGCCTGGGAAAACCTGATAGCCTGCCATCGTCTCGGCCGACTTGTTGGTCAGGGCCCTACGCTGATCGAAATACTGGTAGGACAGTCAATCAGCCAGATCGCCAATCGGGCAACCCTTGCATTCATCGAACGCGCTGGTCCTGACGAACAACAGGTCACCCGATATCTGTCCGATCTCGACTCAATCCCTCGTCGGCCAGACGTAGTTGAAAGAATTGACATAACAGAACGATGCGGTTTTCTGGATGCAGTTCAGATGATGGCCCGATCCGGTTCCACCCGCGCATTAGGTGAAGCTTCAGGCAACCTTTTACCTGTCCCGTCAAAAACAAGCGTTGAATGGGATACCGTGATGCGCACCGGCAACCAATGGTATGACCGCATTGCACAAGCCATGCGCAGGGAAAGCCGAGCGGCCAGAAACGCAGAACTTGCTGCCATCGAAAAAGACGTAAAGCAGTTGGTGCAGAAAAAAGAAGGTTTTCTGTCTCGACTGCTGCGAACCAGGAAGACCATCACTCAAACCGTCAGTAACCAATTGGTCGCATTGTTTCTTCCTGCCGTTACGCGTGTTCAGGTCAAGGACGAACGCACCACCCAGGAACATCACAACCTGCGTATCGCCTTTGCTCTGTCCGGATACCATCATACCCATAAGAGCTACCCGGACAGCCTGGAAAAGCTGACTCCCCGATATTTAAGCTCTGTACCAAAGGACCGATTCTCCGATACTTGCCTTAAGTACGTTTTAAAAGGTGATGGTTACCTGTTGTACAGCATTGGCGAAAACCAGTGTGATGACAACGGTAACACAGCAGAGGATACTCCGAAGGGTGATGATCTGGTTATTCAAATACCCTCTGCAACAAACAACCGATAAGATCGGCAGAATGGAAATTTATTCCGAAGCAGTCAATAATGGATTGCCTCTTTGGATAGATTGATCGGAATCATGGAGTGATATAGACTGCCTTATCGTTAGCCAGTCGTAACCGACCATCGATGATGGATGCTGGTGATCATCCCGGGCACAGATGGGAGTAGCCTAATGTTAACGATCATGGGACCATCAACACACGGATTCTGTGACCGGGTTTCAAGAAGAAACTTACTGCGCATCGGTGCCCTGGGTGTCAGTGGAACCTGGTTTCCTGGCCCTCTTGAAGCCAGCCGGTCAACTGATGACCGGTCACTGATCATGGTCTATCTCCCGGGTGGTCTGACCCAGTCTGACACCTTCGATATGAAACCGACTGCACCCTCTGAAATACGAGGCCCCTTCCAGCCCATTTCCACAGCCGTACCTGGACTACAAATCTGTCAGTTACTGCCTCGTCTTGCTCAATCCATGAAAGAAGTAGCACTGATCCGCACCGTCGCAGGTTTCATGGACCGCCACGAGTCGTTCCAATGTTACACCGGGCGGCCGGGCGGACGACCCACTGATGCGGACCCACCCGGTGGATGGCCGACACTCGGTTCGGTCGTTTCACAACTGCAGGGGCCTGTTTATCAAGGGCTTCCAGCCTATGCGGATGCCGGCCCGGTCATGACCAAGATCGCCTACCGGAATCTCGGCCGACACGATGGGCGTGCCAATAGTTCATGGCCTGGCTTCCTGGGAGTTGCCCACACCCCCTTTCAAGTGGAAGGTCAAGGACGCAGTGACCTGATCCTGAATGCGATCAGTCCCGACCGATTACAACATCGCAAACAATTACTGCACCGTTTTGATCAATTACGACGCCAACTCGAAACAGATCCCTTACGTGATTACGATGATCCGTTCCGAAGACAGGCCCTGGATCTTCTGACTTCCAATCGTCTGCTCAACGCTCTGGATCTGTCTCGTGAAGCTCCTCGAACCATCGAACGTTATGGTCCACTACGGCCCACACTTCCCCAGTATGAAGCGGCCCCGAAAAGCCCACAGCACCTGCTCCTGGCCCGACGTCTTGTCGAGGCCGGCGTACGTGTCGTCACGGTGGCTTACGGATCATGGGACTGGCATGGAGATCGTGGAGAAACACTGGAAAAAATGGCACGGAACGATTTACCTGACCTTGACCACACGTTAGCAACGTTCATTCAGGATCTGAAGGAGCGTGGACTTCTAGAAAAAACCATGGTGATAGTATGGGGAGAAATGGGCCGTACCCCCCGTATCAACATCCAGGGAGGGCGAGATCATTGGCCCCGTGTGCTCTCAGCACTGCTCATCGGAGGGAACATCAACGGCGGTACCGTACTAGGCCAGACCGATGCCCATGCGGCATTGCCTCGAGAACGCCCGGTTCATGTCCAGGAAGTTTTCGCAACGCTTTATCAACATCTCGGTATCGACGTATCAACGACAACCATCACCGACCTTAACGGGCGGCCCCGCTACCTGGTCGACCGTGGCTACGGACCTCTTAATGAGTTGCTTGCTTGACACGATCGCCACGGAAGCCAAAACGCCCCTTCCATTCAAGAAACATGCCTGTTCTCCGAGACAGACCCACCATAAAAGTCAGGACACTCTTGATTTTGACATTCGGGTAATACAGACTTCTATTTCCACTGTCCAAATCATGGCACTTCTTCTCTAAAAAACGAGCCCTTACATGACAGCAGACAACACGACGTCCACTCCAATCGAAACCCCTTCTCTTTTTGAAAGGCTCGGAGGCGTGTATGCCATCGCAACTGTGGTAAACGACTTCATAGACCGGATCATGGAAGATCCGCGACTGAATGCTAATCCTAAAGTCGATGAAGCACACCATCGGGTATCACGAGCTGGCTTTAAATACCTGGTTACCGAACAGGTATGCTGGGCAACAGGAGGCCCCCAGCAATACACAGGAAAATCGATGTATGATTCACACGCCCATCTGGAAATCACTGAACCCCAGTGGCAGGCATTTCTGGATGATTTCCAGACAACACTGGATAAGTATGAGGTGCCCGCAACAGAGCAACAGGAGCTGTTTGCGATTGTTGAAAGCACAAAAAAGGACATCGTGCTAAACAGCACTCAGACATCGACATCGTAGTTAGTTTCAATAACGGGTTTCAGCATTCGCAACTTATTCACGGGAAAGAACCGGAACCAGTCTCCGCACCCGGTGATTAATCGTGTCACTGATCACCAGTGAACCATCGGGACCAATACAGACACCATGTGGCTGCCATAGAGGCGCTTTTAACGCATCCACGCCATCCCCTGCATAAAGGTGATGGTCTGGGCCTGAACCGGCAATGGTTCGAATCGAACCTCTCCGGGTGTCAATCTCGCGAATAATATTATTTTCTCCTTCAACGACATAGAGCATTCCCAATGGATCCATTATCACTCCGCGTGGACCATCAAATGACGCCTTCAGCGGATCACCACCATCTCCGCTGTATCCTTTTTTTCCGACACCTGCAATCCGAACAATCACACCTGTTTCCAGATCCACACGCCACACAACCTGCCCCTGGAACGATGCAATCCAGAGCGCATCATCGTAAATAGCAATTCCCTGTGGGGTGATCAGTGGTTGTTCGGTCGCCAGCTGTCCATCTCGAGGATAACCACGGATTCCATTACCTGCTACGGTTTCAATCCTTCCGGACCGGGCATCGATGCGCCGCACACGATGATTCGAAATATCCGCAATATAAATATGATCATCCCCGTCCAAGATGATACTGTGAGGGTTATGAAAGCGTGCCCGTTTCGCGGGTCCTCCATCACCACGGTCGCCCTTCACACCATCACCGGCCAGAGTGGAGATCCTGCCACTTATACGCTCCACTTTGCGAAGTACGTGGTTACGCATCTCAATGATGATCATGTCGCCTCGGGAATCAAATCGCACTTCGTAAGGTTCGTTTAACCTGGCTTCTGTGGCCAGTCCGTTATCACCCGAGTATCCTGGCTTACCGGTACCGGCAACCCGCGTTATCAGTCCGCTGTCGGGATCCAGCCGAAGGACACGATGGCTCCCTACCGTGGTAATGTACAGTCCTCCGTCAGGACCATATACCACTCCAAACGGCAGATCTACGGGAACCTGACGGGCAACGGATTCTCCTGCTGGAGTATCGCCAGGCTTTCCATTTCCAGCAATCGTCTCAATTCGATAGCCAACTCTGACCTCGTCGCTACCGACAGCCCGGGACATTCCCGTTACACCAAAGCTGAGAAGCAAAACCAAAAGAACGTATTGAACTCCACAAGAAACCCGGTACATGATCATTGCTCCCTGACTATTGCTATTCTATCGCCACAAACACAGCTCAAATAACACGTATTCTAAAGACACTATCGTGGCTACTTTATATCGTAGATCCGAGGGATTCAACGCCAGAGCCCCTCTGGAACCAAAACCGCTTTCTCCCCTCCCTGCCGATCAGGAAGCCGTCTTGAAATCACCTACCACACATGTAAAAATACGCTGATAAATCAACCCTCCGATACTCAGCTTGATATAAGTCATACGACGTTCGATACGACGGATCACAAGAACACCTGTCGGAGACTGGCAAGGAGTAGCCGAAAATCTATTCGATTCCAACTATGAATCACCTCCTCATACGGTTACCCGACACCTCTCTGCAATCCT
>CAXEIY010000159.1:0-25636 GCA_963996245.1 uncultured Planctomycetia bacterium
GCTTTAGATAAGACGATCTGTTGCTCTCCAGAGGACGCTCATTCTGGTCTATGGCAGGGTGGGATTCAATGCGGAATCGAGAGCTGCCATATTAAGAGAATGTTGTTGTTCCCTGAAAATCCTGTCGAAGTGGCTCCAGCCGTTTTTATAGCGGGTTCTGTAACGGACAGGTAAGCCGTAGATTGTCACGAAATCAATTCGAAGAGCTACGTTGTTCGACCTGGGAGCGTGCTTTTTGGTAGCCCTCCCAGAAGGCGTCCGTTCCGGATGAGAGGTCGGCATGGTGTGCGGCTGCGTCTGCTCGAGACTGAATAGTAAAGGTCTGGGAATGATTCCAATCCTGAAGGGCTTCCTCCCAGCCCTTTCGGTGCATGGAGCGGTAGTGCTCTTTAAGATTGAGTGTTGATTTTCCAGGTGCAAGCCAGTCGTGCTGTTTCGAATCCACTGCGGGAGTGAATTCCTCTGGGATGTTGTCTGGAACAGTGGGGTTTTCGTACACGAGTTCCGGTTTTGCTGGTGGGTCCGACGACATCCTGCATGCGCCGAGCTGCAGCAGCAGAGAACTGAAGAGTAAGATAGGGAATGACAGACGGAAGAGGTATGGTGATCGAGGTCTTGGCACGTAAAGGTCCTCTGATACAGGTAAAGACAATTTCAGAATGCGACAACCGGGAAGGTCCTGACGTATTAAATCTGGAACAAGCCGGGTATTTAACGTAGTGACAGCTCTGTAGTTGCCTTGTGCTGGTACTCCAATCATTATGGTGCTCGTTCAGCATATCAAAAGATTCCGACGAAACTAGCTCTATGGGAGACTGAAATACAGGTGATTCGTGACCTCCAAGTTGTGGAATGTGCGATCGTGTGTTGAAATACCCTTGGTGAAAATAACAGGAAGAGGCAGCTTAAGTTTTCGAAATGCCGGCGCCACGTTTAACGGCGCTGCATGGGAAAGCATGTTTCGATCGTAATCGATTTTTCTAAGTGATTGAGTTCGCACAGAGGTTTTTTCAGCAAAGGGGATAGTCCATGGTCCAGACAGACCGAAGAACGTTTATCAAGCAATCAGTTGTGGCGTCTACCAGTGCTGCCGTTCTGGACCAGCAATCGCGATCATATGCCCGTTCGGGAAGTCGAACATTTTCAGTGGCCTTGTTGGGATGTGGCGGACGAGGAACTTTTCTAGCTGCACAATTCAATGCACAACCCGACGTTGAAGTGGTCTGGGTATGTGACCCGGACCACTCACGTTTGGTTCGAGCGCGTGAGATGTTGGGAACTACGAGATTCGCTTCCAGCGATTTTCGTAAGGTGTTTGATGACGAAACGGTGGATGCCGTAATCGTGGCAACACCGGATCACTGGCACGCACCCGCATCGATTCTAGCCTGTCAGTCAGGGAAACATGTGTATGTTGAAAAGCCCTGTTCCCACTCGATACAGGAAGGACGTCTTTTGGTGGAAGCTGCACGAAAAAACAAAAGTGTGGTGCAGCATGGAACTCAGGTTCGCAGTACCGGAATGATGATCGATGCGATTGAATTGTTACGTAAAGGACTGATTGGTCAGGTACTGATGAGCAAAGCATGGAACGTGCAGCGACGGAGGTCGATCGGTCATGAAAGTCCTTGTGAGATTCCGGAGGGACTGGATTATGATCAGTGGGTGGGTCCGGCACCAATGATGCCGTACCAGAATAATCGGGTGCATCACGGTTGGCATTGGTGGTACAACTTCGGGACAGGTGATATGGGCAATGACGGTGTGCATGATATCGATTACGCGAGATGGGGATTGGGGGTGGAAGGGCACCCGGCAACGGTTACTGCACAAGGAGGAAAGTATTTCTTTGATGACGATCAGCAATTTCCCGATACGCAGCAGGTGACGTTTGAATACCCTGGTGATGGAGCATCAGGAAATCGTCGCATGCTTATATATGAACAACGTCTGTGGTCTACCAACCACCCGAGAGGAGTAGACAGTGGGGTTGAGTTTTATGGAACGAAGGGGTTGATGTTTCTGAGTCGGAGAGGTTTGATTGAAGTGTTTGATGAGCGACGTCAACCGGTCGAGGTAGCGGTGACTCCGGAGCCGCAAAACACGGATGCACATATTGCTGATTTCATAGACTGTGTACGAACAGGCAAAAAACCAAACGGAGACATTCACATCGGCCATCTGACCACGACACTGTGTCATCTTGGTAATATTGCAACACGGATTGGTAGTGCGCTTCAATTCGATCCCGAAACCGAAACGATTACCAATAATGATCAGGCTAACAGTCTGGTAACACGTCGATATCGGGATCACTGGTCTGTTCCCCGAGCGACGTAACCGTAGTTATTGGACAAACAAAAGGATCGACAACGAGGTGTGGAAATTCGGGATATCTTGCCGGGAACAGAAAAACATATGATAATCAAAACAGTTTACTAACGTAGAACTGCGAAGGAGTATGCTGATGTCAACCGATACGATTGCGATAACGGGAAATCCCATTTCAGATGCAACCTGCACGTTTGTCGTAGATCGTCCCGTACTGGACGAAAAGTCGTTTGCATTTCTGGATCGAGAAACGGCCAAGGGATCTCCGTTGGCCGAACGATTGTTCGACCTGGACGGTGTAGCACGAGTTGTCATAGCCCACAACGAGGTTACGGTTACCAAGAACAGTCATGTGGACTGGCCTGCTATCGGTCGCCCGATCGGGATGGCTATTCGCGAACATTTTGCTTCAGGAGCACCGGCCGTTGCGGATACGATCTGGGACGACCTGCCGAGTGCGGATTCCATTCGAGAAGATGTCCAGCGGGTGTTCGATACGGAAATCAATCCTGCTATCCAGTCACACGGGGGGTTTGTGCAGTTGATCGATGTGAAGGACAACATTGTTTACATCCAGATGGGAGGCGGGTGCCAGGGATGTGGTCAGGCAGATGTTACCCTGAAGTATGGGATTGAAACGGCAGTACGCAGTGCGGTACCAGCGGTTGGTCAGATTCTGGATGTGACCGATCATGCTTCCGGTCGTAATCCTTACTACAGACCATCCAAAAAATGAGTTGTTTGGTGCTACCAGGCAGGTGCAGGGATTTGACTCTCGACTATCCTGTTTTCGGGTTTTTCAACAAAAGCATGTGGTTGCAAGGTAACACTAAACCACTATGGGAAGTGGTCATGTGATCTGCCGTTACCGGAATAGTGACAGGGTATAAGGGCCGTCCAAGATGCCTCGTGTGCTTTTGCTTTTGCCGACTACCACGTATAGAAGTGAAGCGTTTATTGCTGCAGCTACTCGTTTGGAGGTTGATGTGACAGTCGCCTCTGAACGCAGAAATACTCTGACCCATCTGAACCCGTCCGGATTGTTGACACTTGATTTTAAGCATCCGGATCGTGCGGTAAAAAAGGTAGTCGATTTTTCGAAACGCTACCCTATTGATGCGGTGGTTCCGGTTGACAGTGAAGTTACCGTGGTAGGATCCTTGATGGCGAAAGCACTGGGAATTCGTCATAATTCACCCGAATCAGCCATCGCTGCCAGTGACAAGCATCTCATGCGAAATCTCCTTCAACGCGGTGGGGTCCCATGTCCCGACTTTCAATGGGTTCCATTTGATTCAGATCGGGAAGCCTGGGCGAGGCAATTACATTATCCCAGTGTGGTGAAGCCCACATCCCTGTCGGGTAGTCAGGGAGTCATTCGTGTTGACAGTCCGGAAGCATTTGTCGCTGCTGCCATGCGTGTGGAACGTATTATAAGAGAGGTACTGCCTTCCGCAGAGGGGTGTGACATATCACAAGACGGATTTCTTGTGGAACATTTCGTGGAAGGTCCAGAAATAGCCCTGGAGGGCATGCTTTGTCACGGCAGGCTTTCAGTATTGGCAATATTCGACAAGCCCGATCCATTGGATGGTCCTTATTTTGAAGAGACACTGTATATCACTCCCTCTCGGCATTCCGTTTCCATTCAAGAGGTTATGATCGGGTGTGTTTCACAAGGAGCCCAGGCACTGGGCCTGACAGAGGGACCAATTCACGCGGAACTGCGTTGGTCTGATCAGGGACCTTCTTTAATCGAAATTAATGCCCGGTCGATTGGTGGTCTTTGTTCCAGAACGCTCCGTTTTGGAACAGGAATGTCTCTTGAATCGTTAATCCTGAAACATGCCTTGCATGAGGAGTTCATGCCTCCGGATTGCGAGGCTCGGGCATCCGGTGTTATGATGATTCCAATTCCCAGAACAGGGGTCTATCAGGGGGTGCTCGGTGTTTCAGAAGCCGAGTCCGTCCCCGGGATTGAACAGTTGATAATCAGTGCTCATCCCGGTCAGCCTTTGACGTGCCTTCCTGAAGGGGCTCAATATCTGGGTTTCCTGTTTGCACGGGGAGAACATCCCGGAGAGGTGGAACAGGCGTTGAGAGAATCGTTTGCGTGTTTGGATTTTTCGATTACTACCGAGAGCGTCTGTGACAGGCAATCAAATCAATAAAACAAACATGCATAGACAGCAACATGATATGGAATGGTCTGATTCCGGGGCTATTTTACTGATGTCTTGTTACGAACTGGGACATCAGCCTATGAGTCTTGCGCTTCCTATGGGACTGCTGCGCAACAAAGGGTTTTCTCCACTGGCAAACGACATTGCAGTCGATCAATTTGACCATGAAAGAGCCCAAAGAGCACGTTTTGTTGGAATTTCTGTGCCGATGCATACGGCGCTTCGACTGGGAATTGGTATAGCAGAACGAATACGTAAGACGAATCCGGATTGTCACATCTGCTTCTACGGACTTTATGCGGCACTCAACGCTTCCTACCTTTTGCAACATGGAGCAGATTCTTGTATTGGAGGCGAGTTTGAACAGCCGATGTGGAGGTTGATCCAATCCTTGAAAGAGGAAAGGAAGGATTCAGTTGACGGGGTTATTCAATTAGGGGAACCGGAAACGCCCAGTTTACATCGTCAGAGATTTTCGTTTACCGATCGGTCCGGGTTACCTGATCTGGGAAGTTATGCACATTTGATTTACCACGGCGAACGGCATAAAACGGGTTACACGGAGAGCAGCCGTGGATGCCGCTATCTGTGTACGCACTGTCCGATTCCTCCGGTATATGGCAGTCGTTTTTTCGTTGTTCCGAGAGAGGTGGTACTTGCCGATATTCGCAGTCAGGTTCAGCGCGGTGCCACACACATTACTTTTGGAGATCCGGATTTTCTCAATGGCCCTGGTCATGCCGTACGAATTGTGGAGGCTATGCATCAGGAGTTTCCTGATCTGACCTTTGACTTTACTGCAAAGGTGGAACATATTCTGAAGTATGAAAACCTGTTTCCTCTTCTGAGTCGCAGTGGTGCGATATTTGTGGTTACCGCTGTGGAGTCTCTCAATGACAAAATTCTGGCCATTCTTGATAAAGGACACACACGAAAAGATGTCATCAAGGCGTTAGAAATATGTCGGAAAAATGGAATCGCCATGCGGCCTACATGGGTTTCATTTACTCCGTGGACGAGTCGACAAGACTACCTTGATGTGCTGGACTTCGTATACACAAACGGTTTGGTCGATCATATTGATCCGGTACAGTATTCGATCCGGTTGTTGATTCCGCCTGGATCACTTCTGGTTGATCATCCCGAGACAGTTCCTTTCCGAGGAGATCTTGATAAAGCGTCTTTAACGTATCGATGGAGCCATCCAGATCCCGAAATGGACACATTGCAGATCGAAATTTCTCAAATTGTGGAAGAGAATGCAAGAAAAGAAATTAACAATAGACAGACATTTCAAGATGTCTGGGAAAGAGTAAACGGGCAGCGCATGTCTGATTTTCGTTGCGAAGGAGATGAGCAAAGAATACCTCGATTGACGGAACCCTGGTTCTGCTGAGCGGAACCGACACAGGGGCAGTTAGCCTCGTTGACCGAATAGTTGTTTCGGCTCATGGTGTTGTTTTGTACCTGTTGACCAGGTACATGGACGACTGTCGGACGTTTTCGGAGTAGCGATAACTGGAACAACTGGAACGATTGAAAATAACCCAAAGGAACCTTTTATTATGGTAGATATGTTGTCATTGGAATCGTTACTGAAACTGGAACGCACACCGGTGGCTATCAAGTTTTGTGAAACCACGCCCAGCGGTGTTGAACGTATTGAAGAGGCTGCTGTTTCGGGGTGTAGTTATTGGAAACTGGCCGCAGAAGGGCGCGTGTTTTACACGGAAGATCAAGATCATTTTGGTTGTCCAGTGGGTGCTTTTACACATGGTATTGAACTCCCTGAACAACAGGGAGAGGAACTGCAAACCCTCGTTGGAACCATGGTAGAGTTGGAATATATCAGCGCCGACGAAGTGCCCGATATCCCTCAGCGTAAAGATCGTTTTCAATATGCGGCATATGGTCCCGTGTCTTCCGTGACGTTTCAGCCGGATGCCGTCATCGTTACTGGAAATTCGAAGCAAATGATGCTGTTGTCTGAAGCCGCACATGCAGAAGGGGTTGAAATGGGTTCTTCAGGAGTGGGTCGTCCAACATGCGCAGCCATCCCGGCCGTGATCCAATCAGGGGGAGGAGTGATCAATTTCGGTTGTATTGGAAATCGGGTTTACACGAACCGTCAGGATGAAGAATTGTATGTTCTGTTTTCAGGTGAACACCTCGCAGGTATTACGGAACGACTTGCAACAATTATTCACGCAAACGATTCTCTGGAAGCATTTCATCGCTCCAGAATCAACTGACGTTAGGGGGTGCCAGGACCGTCATCTGGGGGCGTGTTTTGTGATTTGACAGTATGGAATTTCAGCAGAAGGAAATTCGTTGAATCGTTTACTGAGTTTCAGCCTGTGCATACTGGGAATAGTCGGATGCGTACCCGTTTCAGACCATCCGCTTACACTTCCTGGTGATCAGAAGCTGGAAACGTCACTTATCGGAACCTGGTGGGGAGGTGATGGTGGCGAAATCAGTTATGTTCATATCGGTCAGATGGAATCGTCAAAAGAATACCTGCATGTACTATGCGTACAGATCGATAAAAAAGGAAGTTTGGAAAGAATGGAGTTTTCAGGTCACATTTCATCCATTGCGGGAAATACGTATCTGAACCTCACGGCGATCAATAATCAGGGAGAAATGAATACAGATTACTTGTTGGTCAAATGCCAGCAGTCAGGAGACACGTGTCACTTTGCATTGATGAGTCAGAAGGTAACCAGACAGGCGATAGAAAAAGGACGGCTGCGGGGTAAGGTGAAAAGCAACCTATGGTCTTCATCCGTTCGAATAACTGAAGGTCCGGAAAAGTTGCGACAATTTGTTCTGGATCGTGATAAAGAGTTGTTTGAAGAGCATGTCCGCCTGGACCGGTTAGACCGGCAGAAGTAAGAGTGAAAATGTCTCAATGGCAACGTGTGTCTTTTTTGAAAAGCGGGCTGTGAAAGTTGCTCGACACGGGGGACAGGTATGAGGGATATCAGTCTTCGCAGTCCACTACGTCTTCTCCGTCGAGCGCTGTGTCGCGTCCAAGTCCACCATTGAGCGTGTCCGTTCCATCTCCTCCGTCCAGCAGGTCTGAACCATCTCCTCCAATCAGTTTGTCGTCATCTTCACCACCTTTTAGTGTGTCGTTTCCACTGGCTCCTTCCAGGAGGTCTTCTCCTGGTCCTCCGAGAATAAGATCGTCTGATTCACTACCCAATAGGGAGTCGTTGCCCCGTTCACCCTGAAGGGTTACTGGACCTAGAGTGAAGTCAGTGGCATCCAGTATATTATCTCCGGCACCTCCGATTAGATAAGCAGATTCGATATCTCGAAGCTGATCGACCCCCTGGCCGGTGAGTTCGTTGTCACGGAGGGTCTGGTGACTGTCAATTTCCTGGTAGACTTGATCAAGCCCTTCTGATCCGTCCAGAAGGTCATTGCCTGGTCCTCCGTCAAGCGTATCATTTCCCAGGTCGCCTTCGAGGTCATCCTCTCCTGCAGAGCCATTCAGCAGGTCGTCGCCGAAATCACCATCCAGAGAGTCGTTACCCAGATCACCGGTGAGTGTATCGTTGCCGAGTCCTCCTTCAAGAATGTCATCTCCTTTGCCCCCGGAAAGGAGGTCCTTACCTTGGCTGCCAGTCAGGAAGTCATTTCCATCCCGTCCTTGTAGTAGATCATCGCCTTCTCCACCTTTGAGAGAATCCACCCAAGCCGTGCCGATTAGGGTGTCATTTCCCGCGCGCCCCTTGAGCACGGTACTGCCGAGTGTGAAGAGACTGGCATCAATATGGTTTGCTCCGGGACCTCCCAGTAAGACCGCAGATTCCATGGATTCCAGTGTGTCGATTCCCTGGCCTGTCAGTTGGGAATTGGTGAGAATCTGATCCTCGTCGGATTCCTGCATTACGATGTCTAAGTCATTTCCTCCGTTGATGGAGTCATCCCCGTCACCTCCCCAAATCAGATCATTTCCTGCGTCACCCAAAAGTGTGTCGTTCCCTTGCTGTCCACGTAGTTGATCGTTTCCTTGTCCACCGTGCAGCAGATCCTGTCCTTCGTCGCCGTCTATCTTGTCGTTTCCGATTCCTCCCCAAATCGTATCGTTGCCTTCATCGCCCTCGAGAGAATCATCGCCTGCACCGCCTTCGAGGGAGTCGTCTCCTTCATCCCCGTAAAGCGTATCATTGCCATCCTGTCCTGCGAGCAGGTCGTTGCCCAGTTCTCCGTCTAGTTCATCGTTTCCGATTCCTCCCCAAATCGTATCGTTGCCTTCATCACCGTCGATGGAATCATCGCCTTCACCGCCTTCGATGAAGTCGTCTCCTTCATCCCCTTCGAGAGAATCGTTCCCTTCACCGCCTGAGAGGGAGTCGTTCCCTTCATCTCCGTAAAGGGAATCATTGCCCGCCTGTCCATCAAGCTTGTCGTTGCCCATTTTTCCGTCTAGTTGGTCATTGCCTATACCACCAAGGATGGTGTCGTTTCCTTCGTCCCCTTCGAGGATGTCATCCCCTGTTCCTCCGTCAATGTGGTCGTTACCTTCATTGCCCCAGAGTTCGTCCCAACCACTACCACCATAGAGTGATTCAGGGCCATCACTGCCTGCCATTATGTCATTTCCGCTGCCTCCGTAACCATGTAGTTCCTGGATGGAAGCATCGATGAGGTCTGCTGCGCTGAGATCGGAAAAGTCTAAGACATCAGAGCCTCCAAATCCTGCAATATGAGTCCGTTCGATTTCATAGGCCATCTCTTGCTCAATCATCGTCCCATCAGCATTTTTGTGAATGATATTGAGGTGAGCGAAGGACTCGTCGGAAGAGGTTTCTAACAGGGCTTCTTCCAGTGGCGTCCAGTTGAGTTCAAAAATTTCCGAGGTGCTGAGTCCTTTCATGCGGACCAGATCAATCCCATCACCGCCTTGGAGTGTGTCGTTTCCTTTGTCCACAACGGTGTTAACCAGAACGTCGTCATGTTCTTGGCCTCGTACGAGATCATTTCCTTTTTTACCCTGTAACGTGTCGTTACCAGTTCCGCCTTCCAGCGTGTCGTCGTGATTTCCCCCATCCAGTACATCGTTGCCGGATCCTCCGTAAATAAGATCTTTTCCGGGACGAGCGCGAATGATGTCATTTCCTG
This sequence comes from uncultured Planctomycetia bacterium, assembly GCA_963996245.1. Lineage (GTDB taxonomy): Bacteria > Planctomycetota > Planctomycetia > CAXEIY01 > CAXEIY01 > CAXEIY01. The sequence goes on from CAXEIY010000159.1 coordinate 9,651, forward strand.
ATCCACCCCAAAGGGTATCTGATCCATTAAGGCCAAAGATTCTGTCATCTTCGGGTCCTCCATGCGCGTAGGCGCGATTTTGTGCGGTAGTGAGTCCTGGTTGGCCAATGCGTATGACGTCAGCACCATCCTCGCCGTAGAGAGAATCCAGCCCTCCCTTGCCATTGAGTGTGTCCTCACCTGGACCACCATAAATCTCTTCTGCTCGTTCACTGCCAAAGAGGGTGTCGTTTCCATTACCTCCACGGAGAGTGCTTTCCAGAATGATCCCATTACGCAGTAAATCGGCACCATCACCACCGTCAATTAGGACACGTTCAAGACCAATGTCTTGTGTGTTTTCCTCAGTCCAATTGGCCAAGCTGATCACATCGGAGTTGTTGCCGCCATAAAGCTCGATCGTTTCGATTTCCAATAACGACAAGTCGCCATCGTTATCGCCGTTGATATTAATCTTGTTTTGGGAGATCTTGATGGAATTGGAGGAGTTATTGTGACCACGCAGCAGAAGCAGGTCTTCGCCGGCGCCACCCACAAGGGTGATCTCTATTTCTGATTTTCCGGAACTTTCCTCTTCGTCTCCAGGGCCTAAGGCAACGTTATTTTGATCGATTGTGATGACATCATTTCCTTTTCCTGCTAATAAGACAATTCCATCGGTGTTTCCGGTACTGGGATTGCCGTCAATGGTTTCAAGATTCAGCAGAAAAAGGCCATCGATATCTGTCGTTACCGTGATTGAGTCATCTTCATCGTCACAAGTAATGGTTAGTATACCGTCTGAAAAATCCGCGCCACAAGACAACAGAATGCGTTCTTCCAAAGCTTCCAGTTTAAGTGCTCGGTGACTTGAATAAGCCGATGGCATGACGAGCTCCTTCTCTTCTGTGTGTAATCCGTAATTAGTTGGCCATGGTTAGACTCGGTAAACAGCACGGTTTACATAACTAAATCGCATTTTGAAGCTTTAAGTGTCTTACGGTGCCCCATCTTTCCGTATGGATGACGTGCTGAAAATAACGATTATGATCATTTTTCAAATAATGAGGTAATTGATTTGCTGAGCGAATTCGGTAACTACACACAGGGGTACGGTTGATGGGAACGAAAAATAAGCTAAATCAATCAGCTAAGAGAAACGAAGCGACACCGTTTGGTTAGGGGAGCGCATGCCTGTTTAGAGGCATCGGAATCCGATTGCCGAATATTTTCGGGATCGGAGAAAGTGCTCAGGATTCAGTTTCGATTGAACTGGCCAGATCAATCAGTCAGCCCGATGGCGGCCGGAGAGGCATGGCAAACTAGTCGAGAAGGACTTTATACAAGTTCTTCTATTGGTTTGCAGCCGTTTGGCAGCAGATATTGAGGTCTTCCCTGCTGGTCCTGATATTGTTGATTGCTGGGGATCGATAATACATGGAAAAGCGTTGCCATCAGATCGCCTGGTCGAATCGGGGAGGTTTTGGGAACAGAGACTCGGGAATCGGATTGACCAATGACCTGTCCCATATTCAATCCACCGCCAGAGAGTGCCAATGGACTGAGAGGAGCCCAGTGGTCCCGACCGGCACTTCGGTTAACACGAGGTGTACGACCGAATTCACCGGATATAACGAGCAATATGTTCTTATCTATACCGCGTTGGACGCAGTCTTCAACAAAAGCAGATACGGCCCGGTCTACAGGAGGGCATCGCTTTTCAAGAGACTTGGCAATGTTCCCATGCATATCCCAGCCACCGTAGTGAATGGTCACAAAGCCGCATCCTGCTTCACACAGTCGACGTGCGAGTAACAGCTGGTTTCCAAGGCCATCACCGTATTGAGATCGTACTAGTGGTGTTTCTTTTGAAAGGTCAAAAGCATTTTTAGACTGACCCAGAATAAGATCAAACGCCTGGGATTCGAAGGAATCCAATCCTTTCATGAGCTGACTGCGGTCCAGTTCCCGGTCAATGCGGTCCAGACCGGCTAACAGTGATCGTCGATCTTCAAGGCGTTCAAGATTGGTTGCCATGTTCATGTTCTTGCGGGCTTGTCCACCGGCATCAAACGGGCCATAAGCAGTGCCCAACCAGGCAGGACCATCGGCGTAAATACCGTTAGCGCGAACAAATGTTGGCATACCCGTTACCGGATGGTTCGCGCCTCGATGTCGCGAGACAATCGATCCAAAAGAAGGTTTAACGGGTGGTTTTCCCTGATCAGCTGGTCGGTAATTATGACCGGTCATAACCCAATGCGTACCACCGCTGTGTCCGGAGTTGCCGTGCGCAAAACTGCGGATGAATGCCATATTTTTTGCACTAGCACTCATCTTCGGAAAGAACCCACCTAACTGGATTCCAGGGATTGTCGTATCAACTGCCCCTACGGTACTGCGATAAGCTTCAGGAGCTTCCATTTTGGGATCGAAGGTTTCAACGTGGGTTGCTCCTCCTCCAAGCCACAGCCAGACGATTGAGGTGTCTTGCTTAGATAGGTTTTGACCAGAATCCGACGCACGACTTCGTAATAGAGCCGGGAGTGTTAATCCGCCTGCAGCGCCAACTTGGAGAAAATTGCGACGTGATGTTCCGTCGCAGTCACGACTGTTTCCTGTACCCCACAGGTTTAACATGAAAGGATCCTTTCCTGTTATTCCGAAACAAGGTTTTCGTTCATGTAGCCGAGTGCATCCTGGATGCAGTCGCAGTTTATCTTATTATACCGAATTATTGAACCAGACTACGTAAATATAGGGAAAAGGGTCAAGAGGTTCCTGTTAGGACCATGGAGAGCATAAGGAAGATTGTAATGATTAAGGGTGCATTCCCTGGCGGATAACATATGGACAAGAACTGGTTTTGGTACCCGTAATCGAAGAATAATTACCTTCAGGGTCCAGTGGGAGTTGGTTATGGAAATCGACAATGTTTTGACCGCGTTCCGATGTTACGGGCCCATCGAGCGGTGAGAGAAGAGGGCTTAGTTTTTACTGCGTATGAACCTGCAGAGTCGATGGAGCCCCTCTCGAAGTTGGGTTTCCGGTGTAGCAAATGAAATGCGGATGTACTCGTTACCCATGGTTCCAAAAGTGCTTCCTGGTGCAACGGCTACCTTTTCGTTCTGTAACAGTTCCATTGCGAACGCATGGGAATCCATGCCAGTGGACCCTATTTCAACTAACAGGTAGAAAGCTCCGCCTGGGGTGTATCGGTGCAGATTATATTCTTTGAGCACTTCAACTGCGACATTCCTTCTGGACTTGTAAGTGTCACGCATGCTGTAAACACAGTCCATCGGACTGTCGAGTCCCACTGCTGCGGCAAGTTGTGAAAAGCCGGTACCACATGCGAGAATGGCTTCCTGCAGTTTGGTGCCCAGCATAACGTAATCGGGATGGGCACGAGTAAAGGCGACTCGATAGCCTGTCATGGAAAAACTTTTAGACATCCCATTGATGATCAGTGATCGTTGGTCATCGTCACAGGCGAGGGCACTGATATGTTCTTCGTCAAAGACGATTTCTGCATATATTTCATCAGAGAGCAGGTAGAGATCATGTTCTTTTGCAAATGCCATGAGCTGAAACATGGCATCTTTACTGTACACCTGGCCGGTTGGATTGGATGGACTGCAAATGAGAAGAATCTTAGTTTTCGGGGTGACGAGTGTTTGCATTTCTTCTACATCGGGGAGGAACTGATTCTCAGGTCGCAAGTTGTAAGACACGGGTTTTCCGTGTGCCAGTGAAACAGCCATGCTGTAATTCGGCCATCCTGGATCCGGAATGAGTACTTCGTCACCGATGTCGAGAATGGCTACAAAGGCTGTGGTCAAGCTGACCGCAGCTCCCGGAGTCACGAGGATATTTTCGACCTCGGTAGCTACGCCGGTGCTGCGCGTGAAATAGCGTGCCGCAGCGTCACGTAGCGCATCCACTCCTGCGTTAGGAACGTATTTGGTATGTCCTTCTTTCGCATATTTGCAGGTTGCTTCCACGATGTGCGGAGGTGTGTCAAAATCGGGTTGCCCGATTTCAAGATGGATCACATCCTGCATGCTTGTGGCAAGTTCGAGAATCTCACGTATGCCGGATCTCGGTATTTGGATGGCAACTTCGGCAAAACCTTTCACGATGTCTTTTTCCTAACGTAGATGAATACCCGGACCTGTGGAACCAATCGTCTGTACACTGTTGTAAATAGATGCGGGAGTGCTTGCCCCGGTTACACCGGTGATCCCTTCGACTCGTTCAACCTGTAAACTCAGGCCAGGGCCCTTAGCATCAATCGCCACAACCGCGTCGTTCCATTCTGGATTAACCACAAGAATCGATTGCGTTCTGTCGAAGCCGATTCCCGCGAATGCGATAGCAGCATGGGTGTTTACGTTTCGCGGAAACACGGGGCAGATACCACGTGTGGAACCTTGATACAGAATTTGTTCTCCAGTGATACTGTCGGGATCAACGCCGGCATTGGCGCAGTCGACATTCTTAGGAGGCTTTTTCATGGTGACCGTAACAGATTCCCAAACCTCACGATTTTCGTAAAGCGCGTCCATACCCACGACTCCGCCATGGGGAATATAAGCACGGGTGCCATGTTTCCGGCTAGTTTCACGGAGCAGAGTTTCCAGTTCCGTGTCTGCTAATGCGGTTACAGAAATAAACATATAGTTGACTTTGCTCAGGATGGTGGCGCCCCATTTCTGGGTCACACTCGGGTGAGCCATTTCCACCACTAGATCCGGTTTTTTTGACTCGAAGTCGTCGAGAGTTTCGAGAACCAGTTCATCGGGCGCATCCTGGTAGCGAGAAGAATCCATATCATGAACAAATACAACTTCCATTCCGTTGGAAGGATCGTTATTGATCATCTCGTGAACGGCGATACCGATTTGCCCGTAGCCTATGAGCCCTATTCGTGTGTGTTTGTCATTCATACAGGCGGTCCTCCCAAAAGGTGTCGGATCATAGATGGAGTGCAAGGGTCAGGGAAACGGCGATTCTCGCTGTTGACGGAAAATATTTCAAGCGGTTTGGTATGTTGTCACTAAAACGAATGGTATGAACAGGTGTGCTTCAGGAGTGTTTCTAAAGCAAAATGGTAATCAGATTTTCCAGTGAGACTTCGGATTATCGCTTGTTGCAGAATCTGACGGGATCATTGTTCACAGGTAATGTAATGGTATGATGGGTTAGCAATGGTAGTAATATACTATTCTTCCAATGTTCGTGATAGTCACGGACATTGACCGTTTACGACTTGCCAGATCTGGTTTCTTCTTATCACTCATTCTGAAAACAGAATTTGCAACAATAAAGAGCTTCCAGGTGGTTTTAGTTGTTACCTGGCTAACCATGGTTGCTACCACGAAATATAATGTGTCAATGAAAAATGCAGTCCGCTATGAGGCTTTTCATGACCAAGTAATCTGCCACGGAACTCAATAACCAGTGTGCTGCGATTGACCGGTCAACTGTAAACACAACCGACGTTGCCTTTGATTGAGATGTCCTGGTGTCGGATTTGTAGAGTGACCGAACTTCGTCCAGGGAAGCCGGTCGATTCAGGCCCTCGTTTGACTAGGGGTTAACACCATTACTGAAAATCAATTTTCCGTCCAGCCAGGTAGCCAGGACCTTTGTTGTTCGGATTTGTTCAGCCGGACATATTAGGAGGTCTCGATCGATGACAATGAAGTCGGCTCGTTTGCCGACTTCGAGAGATCCCACTTGTGACTCAGACCGCATCAGCCAGGCATTGTTAATGGTGTAAAAACGAATCATATGTTCACGAGACAGCGCCTGATCGGCGTGAATAGGGGCGTCGTGCCATCTCGCATTTCGCGTCACCGTCACCCACATTCCTAAGAAAGGGTTGTACGGATTCACGCTACGGAGTGAACCGATCTTTTGCATGTGATCACTGCCTCCGCCAGCTGTCACGCCGGCGTCGAAAAGACTTTTAAGAGGGATGAAATTCTGCAGGCGACGGTTTCCAAACTGTGCGAGAAGCGTTCGCGAATCGAGGTACAACCAAGCCGGCTGCAGGTCGACACCAATTCCGATTTTTGCAGCCACCGTGATGGCTTGCTTGCTCATGAAACTAGCATGAGTGATCGTAGAATGGGTACGGTGGATCGGAATATCTTTATTGATTTTTTCATAGACTCCCACCAGCGCGTCAACGGCTGCATCACCCTGGCAATGAGCGGTGAAGGCCAGACCATGTTGGGCACAAGCTCGTACCAGATCTTCAAGCCGTTTCTCGGAAATGTACTGCATGCCTCGGTAGTGGGGATCCGTAATGCCGTAGATCTGACTTGTTCCCCAGGGTTGTTGGAAGTAAGCACTCCCGGTCAGCATTCCACCGTCCTCAAAGACCTTGACACCGATAATGGCCAGCCGGGGATGAGGCTTGACAAAGAGTGGATCATCGGCGATTGCAGCCACTCGCTTGTGGATCGTTTCCAGATCTCCGTTGGGGCTTAATCCACGGGAAAGTCTCACGCGTAGGGTCAGTCGCTTGTCGTGAAGCAACCTCTCATACTGGGCCTGATTTGACATGTTGCAATTGCGGTCAATCACACCCGTTAGACCCCAGCGGTTGTAATCTTGCAGCAACTCGACCAACCGGTTGTCGCGATCTTCTGTGGTCAGTTCCTTGTGTGTTGAATTAGCTCGTGTCTTGAGCACAGATCCAGCACGACGTATGACCCCAGTCGGTTCTCTGGTGTCTGGATCCACGACAATATGTTCGGGATGATTCGCTGCAAACGCTTTATCGATGCCGTTTTCTTGGAGAGCCAGAGAATTGACGCTGCCATCTGGCCCGGTGCGGAAAGCGACTGGGTGGTGAGGAGCAACCGAATCGAGTTCCACGCGAGTTGGATACCGTTGTTCTTTCAGACGAGTGATGAAAACCTGCCGGAGAGTGATCCATTCCCCTTTGGGTACGACTAATGTTCGTTTCCGAATGTATGCCAGTACGTCGGCGATCGTCTCCATGGGAGGGATTTCATGAGCGGCTTCGTACCGACTGGCATTGCCCGCGTGAACGTGTGAATCAATTAATCCCGGCAGTACCATCCGTCCGCGTAATTCAACAACACGCGTTTTGGGTCCTATCAGTTTGCAGACATCATGGTTGCTCCCAACCCTGACAATCCTCCCCGCCCGGATCGCCATTGCTTCCACTACTCGGAATGCACGATCAGCAGTCACGATCCGTCCGTCTTGGACAACTAGGTCGGCTGGCTTGATATCATCCGCCCGACACACAATAGAAGGAAACCAATTGCCAAGGAGGACCGGCAAGAGAACGGATATCACGACTCTCATCCTGGAGTTGACTTCGACGGTGTTCATTTGGTTCATCCCTGGTGGCGTTGCATAGAGGAACTCTTTTTCTGCAGTATATGTCAGATCTATCAACAAAATGCGGAGTTGGAGAGAAGGAGGCCTGCAAGGTTGTGATACCGAAGCAAAGGGCAGCAGTTTGCCCTTTTTAAAAGACATTCATGGGAAAAGGGTTAGGGTCGTCGTGTGGCCTGGAATGTCACTAACGGGTGATGGTACATGCTGGCAACTCAGCTTGTAATGTCTGTATACCGTCCATACTAACCTTTAGGCAATTACCCAGGTCGAGTTGCTGCAGGTTGGTCAGCCGGGCAATATGGGGTAATCCTGCATCGGTAATCTGGGTGGCGTTGAGATTGAGTACCTGTAAATTTTTTAAACCTGAAAGATGGACCATTCCCGTATCGGTCAGATTTTCACATCCATTAAGCTGCAGGGTATGTAATTCAGCCATCTCCTGAACATGCACCAGTCCTGCGTCCGTGATCTGTGTACTGGATAGTACAAGATCCTGCATTTCGCGCAATCCTTTGAGGTGGGCTAGACCCTGATCACCGATCTGGTAAGGAAGAATGAGGTTCTGGAGATGAGCTATTTCAGAGAGATGTATGATGGCATCATCCGTAATGTTCTCGCATCCACGAAGGTGAAGCTTTCTGAGCTCTTGGAATAGCTTGATTGACCCAAGTCCAGCATCACTGGTTGCTGTGAAATTGAGATCGACTGTTTCGATATTGGCGAGATGGGCGATATGTTGAACACCGGTTCCGTCTCGTTCACTGGGGCTGTAAAGTGATCCCGACAGATCCAGCTGTTTCAGATGTGAAAAGTGTTTCAAATGAACCAGCAGGGTATCGGTGGTCTCAGGTAACGCTTTGGCTTGAACGACGTGATTCTGGTCGTCATGGGACAGTTCAAAGAACGTTTCTGCCGTGGAGCCTGTTGCTTCAGTGTTTGCAATGTTTTTCGTATCGGAAGTGCCGGTCGTTGACAGAGACGAAGTGTCGGAAATGTTATCGCCTGATGTTCCGTCCGTGTTTTTCAATTTGTTCGGATCGGCAGACAAAAGTGCTGATGAAGAAGAGGGTGATATTTCTGCTTCGGTCCCATCCGAAGGAGTTGGTGGATCCGTTTGTTCCATCGTCTGTGGTTGCTGGCTGCATCCGATCAGGAAAACCATGGACAATGTAAACATCGAAATACGGGGCATGGCTGTCTCCTCACAAGGTAACATTGCACTTTCACCTAATCGAAACGATTGCGGATGGAGTGACCGAAACAGATAAAATGAGTATGGCAACGGATTTCGATTATAAGAGGCGCCTTCATTTTGTCTACAGGTAGGAATGTCGAAGTCATGAATCGCAGAGGGATAGCAAAGAGGTTTTACGTAATAGGGGTTGTAACGCTGCAGCAGATGCCATGTTGATTGATCCAGAAACCGTTAGCCGGGTTCTAATCAATTGCACCGATTTGTGCCTGTCCCTATAATCGTTAGTAATGTGCCAACAGCTGTTTCTTGTTTAGAGTCTAAGGGTGTGTTCATTTCCCATTTCTTGGGCAGCTGAAAACCACTCTCAATAGCGATTCGGTCCGTTTTTTCGGTACCTGCTATGGAGTCAAATACCATGAGCCCATGTCATAACGGGCCAAACCATCGACTGGCTGAGGTCTATCGTAGGGATCTGCTGAAAGTCGGTTCGCTTGGATTGTTAGGACTTTCTCTGCCCGATATACTTCGTTCGGCAGCTGCACAGGGACTACGGCCCGGGGCGGTTAAATCATGTGTTCTTTTTTTCCTGGATGGTGGACCAGGACAACATGACATGTGGGACATGAAACCCAACGCTCCCGTTGAAGTACGTGGTGAGTTCAAGCCGATCTCGACCACCGTTCCCGACATTCAAGTCTGTGAAGGGTTGCCGATGCTAGCTCAGCAGATGCACCATTTAAGTCTTGTTCGTTCGGTAACTCATGATGTTAATGTACACAGTGCCGCTACCTACTATATGTTGACCGGGCGTCACCCGAATCCCAGGGGCAACCTGATAATCAAGGAGGAAGCGGATAATTTTCCTCCATTTGGTTCGGTACTTGCCCAGCAGCGACCGATGGGAGATCTACCGGAATTCGTCCATTTGCCCGATATCATGTGGGATGCGGGACACGATCTTCCGGGGCAGCGTGCCGGTTTTCTGGGCCCAGGCTTTGATCCCATGGTTGTTGGAGATCCAAGTGTAGATAACTATCGAATTCCTGGTTTGTCTCTTCCGGCTGACCTGACGAGAAATCGTCTTCAAGAACGTAGAGAATTGCTTAGCCTTTTAGATCGCAGGGCAGGAAATGACCACGACCATCCTGCGGTTGAAGCGATGGACGGTCACACGCAAAAAGCATTTTCTCTTCTGTCTTCAGGTAGAACGCGTGATGCCTTTGATCTCAGCAAAGAATCTCCATCCATGCGGGAACGCTACGGATTACCCGATCGTACAGATCGTTCTACAGGAGCGAGGGCTTTTGGGGGATTGCCCCATCTGGGCCAGTGCCTGCTGCTGACTCGTCGGCTGATAGAATCGGGAATTCCGCTGGTTACGGTGTGTTCCGGGAGACGCAGAGACTCTGCCTGGGATGGTCATAGACGCCATTTCCCTATTTTGCGTCAGTCATTGCTTCCTTATTTTGATCGTGGTTTTTCTACCTTTTTGAAGGATATGGATGATCGCGGATTGCTGGATGAGACTTTGGTAGTAGCCATGGGAGAGTTTGGCCGAACTCCCAGGATAGGTCAACGAACTTTGTCCGTTATTGACATGCCTGCCGGACGGGATCATTGGGCGCATTGTTATACTATTTTAATGGCAGGGGGCGGTATTCGAGGCGGGTCAGTTTACGGTGCTTCAGACGAACATGCCGGATATCCTAAGGACAAGCCTGTGACGCCGGAAGATGTCGCAGCGACCATTTATCATGCCTTGGGAGTTGCACCAGAAACCCGAATTACGGATCCCTTTGGCCAGCCGCATGCGGTTGCCCTGGGGAAACCCATTCTTGATATATTTGGGTGAGAAAAGTTCTTTGAAGGGTTGATAAGAGAATCACGTCCGGTGTCAGTGGCGATCTTGTGATTGGAAGAGGCTCTTTTTGGGAAAAATGCGGCTGTTTTCTAAGGAGATCGGATATTCAATATTGCCCTGCTCAGCCGATGGCAGCCTCCGGTGAAAGGCAGGTTACTGGGGGAGTAGCAAATGCTTCTCCTGTTACGTGTGGCTACACGCCAAAACGGAAAAGCCGAAAGGCATTGCCTCCCAGAATTTTTTTCTGATCGATGTCAGGGAGGTGTGCCAATAATTCACCGACACGTTCACGGTACTGTTGGTAACTTTTCCCGGTGGCATCCCTGTGGAAGCCTCCTCCATAGATAATCCGATCAGCTCCATAGGCTTTCGTGATTTTCTTCACTATGGGCAGAAGCGGACGTTGTGGATCGACATTCTGGCTGGCGAGAGAGGATATTTTCAAAATAGTATTGGGGAAACGTGACCAGCGAATGACACGGTCATGTTCCCGTTGGGTTCCCTGCATGGGACGTCCCAGATGGTCAATGATGACAGGAGTGTCTGGAAAGTCCCGTATATAAGATTCCAGAGCAGGTGCGTAGGGAGGAGCGAAGTGCAGTTGCATGGCCAGGCCGAGGTCAGTGGTGACTTTCCAATAGTTGGTTAGTTCGGCTGTCCCGAAAGGAGGTAGGCGGTTAGCGACAAAAGCATGCAGTCTTGCGGCAATGATTTGCCGATTGCCTTGAATGATTGCCGGCATTTTTTCAACCGACCCGGGTCGATCCGCGAAAAACAGACATGTGCCTCGAAGTTTTTCAGGACTTAATGAAAGGCAATATTGTAGATAGCGGTGGTCATCCTGGTAAGGTTCGGGATGAACGACGACGGCATAATGAACCCCTCCTGTTTTCATGCATCGCAACAGGTGCTGTGGTGTGGCCGGGGCTTCTGGACGGTAGGGAGCACGTGAATGATAAGGAAAACGGGGATCTTCAGCACCAGCAAAGCAGTGCAAGTGCGTGTCAACGACAGGAGATTCAGGTGTTTCCCCGCTGGTAGAAATGGATGAACTAGCAAGGGTTGTAGCCAGAAATCCTCGACGGGTAATTGGTTGCATGGGCAAGTTTCCTTGATGGGTTTCTGAGTTCTGCTGATCAGAGAGCCAGAAAGGGGTTGTCTTGTGAAAGAAAGAGTTAATCGGATTTGGTTATTAAACCATCGTTTTCGAACTGAAGCCCAAGGCTATGGACATAGTCATGCATAGGCGGCGTTTCTAGAACACGTGTCTGTTCGTCGCTATCAAGGTCTCTTTGCCAACGCAAATCCAGAGCATGTTGGGTTGATTGGTTCCAGTCTATCTTTTGAGTACCGGATGTTTGTACACGCCAGAATTCAAGTTGAATAGGTTCAAACTGGAAGCCCATCCAGTCGAGCAAGTGAGTCAGGGTAGCCTCGGTATCAGTTGTGAGTTCATAGTAAGTCATACGGTGATAGGTTAAGTGATTCTGGTCCAGAAAACGTTGGATATTCTGGTTAGCATGTAGCCATTTGTAGGCGTACACCTCGATTTCCGAGGCACGCATGATAGGCACTGCGTAACGAATCCAGTGTTTTGCCGTGTGCCAGCGAACATGTCTTTTGCTTCGTGGTGTATCGTAGGTGAGCCTCCATCGCCTGGCCAGCGCACGGGGGTCCCGTATGAGGTGAATAAAGCGTAAATCGAACTCCTTGTTTTTCAGCAACTGTTGTGGCCAGGATGTCCGTTTTGAAAGGTCGACAATCACATGAGTATTTTCCAAACGATTGAAAAGCGTTCGAAATAGATCCGGTGGATCTGAATCCGATAATCCTTCGAAAAGGGGGTTGCTGTCATAGTCACTGATTCCTCGTTTAGCAGAAATGTTGCTATACCTGGCCAAATTACGTAGTTCACCGAGCGACGCAATTTTCGAGTGTGCACCAAGGATTCTCCCGAGGTAATGCGACCCGGAGTAGTTGGTTGATAGAACGAAAAGAATGATAGGTTTCATGAGAATTATGGCGTACCGGTTTTTGAGAATTGTCCGATCAGTGTGCAAACAGCCAGTTGGTATAAATCCGTAAGTCGGCTGAATTATGCTTATTAAGGCCTAAGGGCACCATACAAGTATCCGTGAGCGTCAGACCGGAGGGTTTGACTATAGTTTGCAGGCATCTTGGGAGATCGTGTTCTTGATATTGTTTATAAGAGTGTAAAAGTTTGTTTGTGGGGACCAGTTTTTGAGGAAGCGAGTCAAATCTTTTTCAAATGCTTTTCGAAAGAGCGTGACATTAAAATGCCGGTGTACGCTATCCAGATCGATGAGATGGGGCCGACCGTTACTGACTATAAAATTGGTGGCCTTAAAGTCGCCATGTGTAATGCCGCAATGGATCATCCTTTGGAATAAGGTGTTGATTTGTTGTAACAAAGGGGCACTTGGTGGTTGTGAGGAACAGCACTGAAGCAGGTCTTCGCCGTCCAGGTGCTCACAGATGAAATAGGAGTGTTTTTTGAGAATGCCGAATCGCTCTTCGATCAACGCGAGAGGGTATACTGTAGGAATTCCAGCCATGTTCAAAAGATGGGCACTTAGCCAGGAATGACGTGCCCGGGTTTTCCGAGTACAACGACCTATGAAATGCTGAAAGCTTTTCATGTTGTAACGCTTTATGACAACCTGTTTCCCATGTACAAATGTCTTAGACACGGTGGCGGAATTGCCATTCTTCAGCAGTTCACCTTGTTTCATAAAAGAGTCGGGATTGGCTAGGAGTTGATGCACTTCTTTGTTCAGCCAATCCCTTTTACAGACTACAAGACGTGAAAAGTGATGCTCGAAATAATAAGGAGTGGAATCCCTGAGGCATTTGTTGGCGACTTCTTTATTACGTTTTCTCCACACATACCGTAATTGTTGTTGGAACAGGTCGCGCAACGACTCAGGGTTTTGATTTCGAAGAAGAGAGGATGACAGGATAAGCTGTAAGAAGGTTTCATGTTTCCAGACCGGTAACTGGGCAGTTAACATCGCGAGGTTTCGGAGACTGGTTTTTAGATCTAGTGGCTGGCCGTTGTTCTTGATTTTGATAGAACCCAGGTCAATCAAGTACAGCGTTTGGTTGCACTGTAAGAAGTTATTCAGGTGCAGATCTTCCTGAAAAGCTCCATGAGAGTGCAGTTGAAGTGTGCTCTCGAGTAATTGACGGTACATCGTCATTTGAAGTTCAGATTCAATATCACTCTGACACATGTCTGCAAAGTCTGAGTTATGTTCCAGGTGGTCATAAAGGATGCATTGCAATTGACCATCCATCGTTTCGGTTGCCAGAACCAGTTGCGGGGAGGCTAATCCAATTTTTTGCACCAAATCATGTCCATGGACTTCTTTTTGAGCGTGTAGTTTTCCGCGTTGCTGTGTTACGAATAATTTGGCAATGACGGTACGGTTTTGCCATCTTGCCTTCACAACGAGGCGTTTGCCCGGTAGGAGTCTCCGGATGGATTGTGCTTCCAGTGTGGCTACTCCTGTTTCGGATTGTAGTTTCAGCGTGAAGGGTACGGAGATACAGCGATTTCCAGAAATCAACTGTTGAACAAGAGAAGAACGTGGAGTGTTCACGGAACCATACCCCGGGCTAATGAATGAGAGGAGGTTCTTTCTGGAACGATTTTCGATAGATTCTGCGTGCGCGGTATTTGACATCTGACCAGAGCTTGGAATGTTCGACGAGAAACCGTCTTGGTGGCTTGCCGGTGTAAATTTCCATAAATCGAAGGATATCCCGTTTAGTTAATCCTGTATCGAGCGCGGAAAAAAACAGACCTCCCAGATCTTTTACAATCCAGCGATACGGTGTTTTTTTTCGTATTTGTGCTCGATGAAGATCAACCAGGAACAACGTCAGATTATCCGAATTGAGATGGGATTCAGTCATGGAAATATCAAGAAGAAAATGGCAGAGATAAAAGTCACGATGATTGATACCGTTCTCGTGTATCCGTTTTGCTATTCGCGCCAGCTTTCTAATAATAGCCAGTTTCAGGTGGTGGGGGGGAGGGCGATGAATCCAGGGTGTACACAGGTCTTCCAAACTGCGGGTTTGAGCAAGTTCTTTGGTTATCAGAAAAGATAATTGTTTTACCGGGTTGATGCCTCGATTTCCATATCCGACAACCTGGAGTGTTTTCACTCCGAGTTCTGTAAGTCGACGAATTGCCATCCACTCGTTACTCGCATTCACGACCGGCCATCGTAATTGAAATAAATTCTTGAGGAGTTCCTGCCATCCGATACCTTGATGAAGCTTGACAAAATAGGCCGTATCACCAAGTGTGATTCGATAGGTGCACCGTCCTTCTAGGTTTCGATACACGGTTCCTCTGGTCTGACTGAAGAAATCGAATGGATCAACTCCTGAAGGCAGACGACGAGTGATTTCCGTTTCAAGAAAAAGTTGCACGACTGGCGTCCCGAAGGTTTTTTCAGAGTTTAATGGATAGGTGGTGACGAAAAAACGAAATAGGGATGGAGCTTTCCTTCTGTACTGTAATCGGAAAATCACGAGGTGGTACTTCAGGTGATCATTTCATATGGCAAAAAGGAGAACTGTTCAAATGGATACCGTTTCGGGCGGCAGGTTAAAAGAACGAGCTGTCTGGATGATGACAGGCAATGCCCTTCCTTTGACATGGGGGGATGAAGGTCGACAGGAGAGTCTTTAAAATGATGGCAAAATCAGCGGAAGTGTTTTCGGTCTGCGGCTATGTTCTAGCAATATTTTCGAGAGGGCAGCTTTGAAATAATAGTTGATTAAGCAGCCATGATCGAGCTCGTTCAGAAAGCCAGTTTGCGTTCGGCATTCACAGGTCAGTCTTGAGCGTAGAGATGGCAGGTTTTTTATTGAAATGAAAGGGAGTTGACGTGAGCGGGTGGCTCGGATGTCCCTTGGTGCGTTCCGATTCTTTTGTTGACTGCTGCGGAGTGGAATAGTACGGCAGATCACACAGTCCACCACCCAGAAAAATGTGGTGCCATAACTGGGTGCTGAAGACCGCGACCAGTCCCATTGCTTCAAATGACTGTCGCCCGGGAAGACGCCAGCGATTCTTTTTGTCGAGCATCACACTGCGGACAGTTGAAGGAAGGAAGTAACCTGTTTTTGTAAGAGATTCTTCACTGAGGAGTTGTGCTGTAAGTGTGCAATCATCATGAAAGAAATGGTCACCACAAGGAGCACGAAACATCTTTTTTGGGCGACGTGCTACCTGGTCAGGTAACATGCGGGCGGCCATTTGACGAAGGACCTGTTTGTCCCGTGTGATGCGTTTCAGTTTCCATTCTACCGGAAGGCGAGTGCAATACTGGATCAGATCTTCGTCCAGAAAGGGGTAACGCGCTTCAACAGAATTGGCCATCGTTACACGATCCGACTTGTGATTGAGAAGTAGCCCGGGGAGGATAGTTTTATATCCTATGTAAAGCGACTGATTGAGCGGGTGCCAGGACTTCATTTTTTGCACATTCAGCTTCAGGTCTTCAAAGGCATTCCCGTCCTTGTCTA
>CAXEIY010000160.1:0-21786 GCA_963996245.1 uncultured Planctomycetia bacterium
GATGAAGATTCCATTTGGACAGCAGTCCGCAGAGGGGATGTGGAGGAACTCAAGGAGTATCTGGCAGAAGGAACAGAGGTGAATGAAAGAAATGATGACGGCACAACGCTCCTTTCAATGGCGGCGCTGGCAGGAGAGATAGAAACGGTTCAATTATTGATTGACGAGGGTGCTGATCTTGATGCAAAGAGTAATGATGGCAATACCGCCCTGCATGGAACGGCTTTTCTGGGCCGTCTTGAAATGACCAATCTTCTCATCGAAAGTGGTGCCGATGTCAATATCCGCAATAATGACGGCGCAACCCCCCTGGATAATGCGGCTGCGGAGTGGAGTCAGGAACTTGAGGTTATGGTTGGATTTGTTACCGAATTTCTGCGCATCAAAGCGGAAATTCCTGAAGTGAAGGCCGGACGACCTCGAGTCGCTGCAGTGCTCCGCACACAAGGTGGCACACACGGAAGTGGGCTGGCTGTGAGCCAGGCCGGCCAGGGAGAAATAGGCCGTTTGGTAAAAAATGGCGATCTTACTGCGCTCCGGGAAGCCTTCACCAGGGGAGCCGATGTGAACGGCTTGGATGCTCAGGGAATTACACCGTTATCCTGGGCTGCCATGGCCGACCAGGTAGAAGTAGCAAAACTACTCCTTAATCTGAGAGCAGAAGTGAACGGGAAAAACAGAGACGGCGCCACCCCTTTGCATGGGGCTGCGGGGCTGGGGCGAACTGAGATCGTAGAGCTGCTGCTGAGTAAAGGGGCGGACGTCAATGTAATCGATGGTGATGGACAGAGTCCCCTGGATAAGGCGGCTGTGCCGTGGAGCCCGGGGCTTGAGGGCTTAATACGGCTGGTTGCAGGTATGCTTCAACTCAAAGTGGAGGTCTCTGAAGTGAAAACCGGACGTTCACAGGTGGCAGGAATTCTGAAGGAAAAAGGTGCTAAAACCGGTGAAGCCCTGCGATAAAAGGTACGGTAACTCGGGAATCGCTAGATGTCCAGAGACAGAGTGGTCCGTTACACGGTTTGGCTTAATCTTGTTATGTCTGTCCACACTCGGATGTGTAGATGAAACCCTTCAGGATGACAAACTCGTATTTCAATACACAGTCTGGTCAGGAGCGATGTCGCTAGTCGGCGTGGTTTTACTATGCCTATTAGGTCTACTTCGAGTCGCGACCTCGACATTCCCTCGATCCATAGGTGGCTGGCTTGCTCTGATCGTGGGTGCTGGACTTTTGCTGGGAGTGATACCAGGACTGTTCACGGATCAGATTATTGTTACAGATGATGGTTTTATTGTCGGGGATCAAGAGGAAATCCGATTCGAAGAAACGAGCCGAATGATTCTTGTCTCCCAAGGCAATAACAGGGAGAAAGAATATCTCCTGATATGCGTTAACCAGAAGGGTGAAGAAACGAGGATTGCACACAGTGACCTGTTTGCAAAAGCGATTCCACCGATAATTAAGAAAGCACGTGCCAAAGGGGTCGAAATAGACAATTGTGTTGAGTAGGTCTGTGTCGCAAAACCTTCTGCGAGATGGGTTATTAGGACACCGTTGCGGAACATCGAGGACGTGCCGTGGATACCTCAATGATAGAAAAGAATGAGAAGAGATCGATCATCGCCTGGTTTTACGTAAGGATGTCTTGAACCACATTTCCATGCACGTCGGTTAGGCGATAGGGACGCCCCTGGTATCGGAAAGTAAGACGGGTGTGGTCAATGCCGCAGAGGTGAAGGATCGTTGCCTGCATATCGTGCACATGAACGGGATTTTCAACAATGTTCCATCCGAAATCATCTGTGGCCCCGTGAACCATGCCTGGCTTCACCCCACCACCAGTCAGCCACCAGCTGTAGGCCCGTCCGAAATGGTCACGCCCTTTAGGACTTTCGGGTTTACCCTGGCCAAAGGGGGTTCGACCAAATTCTCCACCCCAAACGATAAGCGTATCATCCAGCATTCCCCGTTCCTTGAGGTCACGAACCAAGGCAGCAGAAGGGCCTTCCGTATCGCGACATTGCTCTTCGAGTTGCGTGAACAAATTACTGTGTTGGTCCCACCCGGAGTGCATCAACTGGACGAATCGAACACCCCGTTCCAGTAACCGTCTCGCAATCAGACAGTTGTTAGCAAACGTTCCTTTTTGGAGCGAGTCGGGCCCGTATCGCCGAAGGGTTGTCTCCGTCTCATTAGAAAAATCTACAAGTTCAGGAACACTGGTCTGCATGCGAAAGGCCATTTCATATTGCGCAATGCGTGTATCGATTTCAGGATCTCCATAGTCCGCCAGGTGTGCCGCATTCATGGCGGCTAGATCGTCGAGCATCATGCGCCGTGAGGCAGAGCTAACTCCGGATGGGTTAGAGAGATAGGGGACCAGTTCACCCGTGTTTCGAAAACGCACTCCCTGGAATCGACTCGGAAGAAATCCATTACCCCAGTAATAATCGAAGAACAATTGTCCACAGGTTTTACCCTTATCACTGGATGTCATGACAACAAAAGTTGGAAGATTGTCGGTCTCGCTACCCAGTCCGTAGGACAGCCACGCTCCCATACTTGGACGTCCTGGCACCTGGGCACCTGTCATAAATAGAGTCACACCTGGTGCATGATTGACTGCTTCGGTGTTCATGCTGCGAACCAGGCAGATGTCGTCCGCTATGGCACCGATGTTCGGCAGTAATTCACTCATGGTTGTTCCGCACTGACCATACGGTCGATGTGGTTTGATCGCCGGCACACAAGGCCATTTACCATATCCGGCCGACATGGTGGAAAGGCGCGTGGTTCCACGAACCGAATCGGGAATATCTTTTCCGGCCAGTTTGCGGATAACCGGCTTGTCATCAAACAGATCGACATGAGACGGTCCTCCGCCCTGCCACAGAACAACGACCCGTTTTGCTCTCGGTGACAAATGGGGTAAATCGGGTAATCCCCCCCTTCCCTTCGCACTTTGAGAATCGCCTTGAACAACCGAGTTATTCAACAATGAGCTCAGTGCGGCTACACCTATACCGCTGGCTGCTGACCCAAAGAGTTGTCGCCGCGTTACACGTCTGACATTTTCCCGTTGAAAATCGAGCATCATAGATTCGTTTCTGAAAAAGCACGGTCATTCACGAGTAAGGGCTTCGTCAAGATTCAGTATTACCAGGGAAAGTACCGTTAAGGCTGCGTGTTCTGTTCCATTCAGGGAATCGTTACGTGGCGCTGATCCCACGGCTAGCAAAGACTTCGCTGCGTCAATATTCTGTGCGTAGTGTTCCAATTGTTTTTGGTGCGCCACACGTAGCAGCGCCATATCAACTTTGGTTGGTATCCGACAGAGAATACGGAGAAAAATGTCTTCGATCTGCTTGTCTGAAGTGCGGTAATCCTGAAGACTCTGTTGGGCAATCATACGGGCAGCTTCCACCCAAGTTGGATCGTTGAGTGTGGTCAAAGCGTGTAAAGGAGTACTGGTAGTTACCTGTCGGACGCGACATGCCTGACGATTGGACGCATCAAACATATTGGCGGGAAGTACCGTACGGCGCCAGAAGGTATAGAGGCTTCGGCGGTAAAGATCCTCTCCGGTGGAAACGGGATATGTAAAGTCTCGTTCTTTGGTAATAGCAAGTGCTTCCCATGCGGCTTCCGGTTGGTACGGATATACGGGTGTTCCTCCAATTCGACGCTCCAGCAACCCGGATGACGCAAGGGCCCAGTCTCTTAGAATCATCGAAGGCATACGAAATCGACTGGCACGGGCGTAGAGTCGGTTTTCCCGATCTCGCTGAAGGTGTTGTTCACGGATACGGCTGGACTGCTTATAAGTGGCACTGGTAAGAATCATTCGATACATCTTCTTCATGCTCCAACCGCTTTCTCGAAACTCTACAGCCAGCCAGTCCAGTAACTCCCTGTGCTCGGGATAGGCGCTCTGAACGCCAAAGTCTTCAGGAGTCTTCACCATTCCCTGGCCGAACAACAATTGCCACATGCGATTTACCTGTACCCGTGCGGTGAGCGGATGTTCGTCAGACACAAGCCACTGGGCCAGTCCGAGTCGATTAGCTGGTGCTCCTCGAGGCAATGGCGGCAGGAATTCCGGGGTAGCAAACGTTACTTTGTCGGTGGGTTTCAGATATTCTCCCCGTTCCAGAATACTGGTTTCACGCGGTCTGGCATCACTCATAACCATCACTCGGGGAATCTGGTCTCGGCGGTACTGATCAAGCTGATTCTTGAGACTTGAAAGTTGCGTAACGGACGGTAATTTGTCAGTGAGTTCATCGCGGACCTTGTCATCGAAATGCTGGCGCAACTGGGTATCAAGAATATCTTTATCCTGTGGAGTTCGTTCTGCTTCCGGTTTCTCAATCAAAGCAACCAGAGTCGCGGAAAGATCTGCCTCTTTCAACACGTTTTCATCCACTGAAAGACCGACCATCCATTTATTAAAAATACGGTCAACAGAAACTTCGGCATCCCGTTCAGCATCTCGAATCTGAGATTCGAAGTCCGCTATGCGTTTTTTGTTTATTGCGGTAGGCAGTTCAATAAAAGGAGCGCCGACACGGATACGTGATGACAAGCGTTGAGGAGTGCCACTTTCTGGAACCCGGTTGAAGGCGTCCAGCATTCGATAATAGTCACGCTGGGTTAACGGATCGTATTTGTGATCGTGGCATTGAGCACACGCCATCGTGAGGGCCAGCCATGTGGTGGCGGTTGTGTCCATACGGTCAAAGAGGTTAACAAAACGCTGTTCCTCAGGAATGGCTCCGCCTTCACCGTTAAGAAGGTGATTCCGGTTGAATCCGCTCGCAATCTTCTGATCGGTTGTGGCGTCAGGAAGCAGATCGCCTGCAAGTTGCCAGATAGTGAACTGGTCAAAGGGCATATCCGCATTCAGTGCGCGCACGACCCAGTCTCTCCAGACCCATTGCCAGGTATCGCCATCCTGCTGAAAACCATTACTGTCAGCGTAACGGGCAGCATCGAGCCACGGTAATGCCATGCGTTCACCGTAGTGCGGACTTTCCAGCATTCGGTCCACAAGCTTTTCATATGCATCCGACTCTTTTGATCGGATAAAGGAAAGGACTTCTTCAGGGGAAGGCGGTAATCCGGTTAAGTCGATAGACACTCTTTTAATCAAAGTTGCCCTATCGGCTTCAGGCGACGGTGTTAATCCTTCAATCTCCAGTTTATACAGCACGAAACGATCAAGAAGACCCTGTACCCACCCCGGTGTTTGAACCTCAGGTGGTTCAGGTCGCACAGGTGGGAGAAATGCCCAATGCTGTTCATAAAGTGCACCCGCACGAATCCAGTTTTTCAGTTGTTGTTTCTGTTCTTTCGACAGCCGACGATTGGAACTTGGTGGAGGCATCATCCTGGATGGATCGGTGCTCTCTATACGCGTTACCAAACGGCTAGCCTCTAGTTTTCCTGGTAAGATAGCCCCTTTTTCCAAAGCGACCTGACGCATGTCAAGACGCAGGTCAGCCTGTCTTCTGTTCGCATCCTGACCATGACAGGAAAAACAGTTTTCGGCAAGAATCGGACGGATATCACGATTGTACTCGATAGATGAATCCGTCAGGGCATACAAATCGAGTGTAACCCAAGGCAAGATCATCATGAGGTATATCACTATCCGGTGGAAACGGAATAGTGACCACAGGTGATATGTTGTACGCATAACTATGATTCTTTCCAAAACAGCCACGGTTCACCGATCCGTTATTGCCAGTCAAACATGGTGCCTGAAGCTGATGATAACGATCGTCTTGACGGTCCCTTTATTTTATTGCAATGGAACCATTTCTATCAATTCACTATTCCGACAATCCATGCTGTTTAATGGGTTCCAAGTCTGGAGTGGCAGTGCAACGTCCGTTTCACGGATCAGCAGGGATAATGGGCAAAACAACATGGGACGGATACTGCACATCATGAAAAATTCGTTGACGGGCCTTCTGAAATTTCGTTACGTGACCGATATTGTCTTGTTTGGTATTTGGATTGCGCAGGTAGTACGGAAAGTAACTACTGGATATTTCAATACGTACTCGGTGTCCTTTCGTAAAAACATTGCCGGTTGGCCTCCAAAAATCGATTTGATACTCATGGGGTTCATGGGGTTGCAGTTGGCTGAGGATTTCAGGATTAAATCGGCCATGGTTTTTGGGATCACGATGGCGAGCACGCATGACCCCTTCCGCCAGGAAAAGTGCCCTGCCATCGGGATACACATCCGACAGTCTGATCATCCAATCCGTATCGTAAGCACTACTGGAGGCAAACAGCGTAGCCGTCACAGGGCCCGTGATTTCCATATCGTCGGTTAATACGGGGGTATCGTATACCAGAACATCATTGCGGAATGCCGACTGACTTATGTCACGAGGTCCGTCGATATGGCCGTTTGCAAACGCAGCTGAAGGAGTTGGAGTGTGGGGATTGTAAAGATACTCATCCGGTGATTCCGAACCGGGTCTCTGGGTACTGAGTGATCCATCGCCTCGGCTGGAATTCGCCGTACCGTTGCTGTGCAGGTAAAAACGAGTGAACTGTGTCTGTGGAAGTGGCCAGTCCAGAGCAGCACGCCACTGGTTGCGTCCCATGACAAAGACGTGCACCGGAGGGTCGTTTTCCAACCCATTTTCGATATCCTTCAGATAGTAATCAAACCAGCGAATAATATAGCCATCCCAGTCAATGATCGCCTCTGATCCGAAATCAACGCCAGCCGCTACTCGTCGTGTATTGATAATGTGATCCCACGGGCCAATGATCATCCTGGGACGTCGCGCATCAACTGATCCACCGTATTGTTTCATGCCGAGATAGTTCATGGGTGTTCCCGGGAAATTGGCATCAAACCACCCAGATATGGCCAGGGATGGTACCTTAATACGAGCGTATGTCTCAGGTTTCTGGTAAGCGATTGCTTGCCAGTACTCGCCCGTAGCGGTGTTCTGATCAATCCATTTCCGCCACCATTTGGTGGGTTTGTAATGACGGGATTTGTCAAAATCGATGTACGGAAGTATTCCATATGCCTTTTCCCGGTTTACCCCAAATCCTCCGTACGCGCCAGGTCCAATTCGATAGGGGGTACGATCGGATAGGGTACCGGCCCAGTCCATCATCCAGCATACCAGGATCCCATTCTGGTATGGGCAATTGTAAAATTGATCAGGAGGCGCTACTTCCGGGACAATGGCTTTCAGAGCGGGTGGCGTTTGCGAGGCTGTCCACCACTGAGTCCAGCCCATGTAGGACAGTCCATAGGAGCCAACATCGCCGCTGCACCAAGACTGTTTGGCAATCCACTGAACAAGATCGTAACCGTCCGTTTTGTGCTTTGGAGAAAACGGATCCCACTCCCCTCCCGATTCAAATCTTCCTCGTGAATCAACATTAACCACGATGTAACCATGTGCAGCAAACTTCCTGGCACGATTGGACTGGCCGTTTTTGTTGTAAGGAGTTTGCAGGAGGATCGCAGGAAACGATCCCACTGCCTGGGGTCGAAAAATATCGATTCGCAATCCCTCCCCGTCCCGCATGATCGCGCACTGGTCCAGGGTTTCAACGACATCGTATTTGGCTGGAGAGAACGTTCCCGGATTCGGCGGCTGGGCGATGATTGTTCCGGGAACCGCCACCAGCAAGGAAAAAACCACGCAGAACAGCGTACGCAGATACCTGCAAAGAGCAGCCATACATGAACGGCTGCTGGCATGTAATGGCCTCACAGGGAGCCAGACCGCTTGCCTTCCATCCGTCTGGAGTGACACACCGGTTTCTGGGTTTTGTTTTTCAATAGACGTCATACGTCACCAGAACCTTTTTATATCCAGCAGCGGTACCTGACTGGGTGGCGAGTTTATCTGGCCTGAGGTAGCGATTTGCTGGGAAACGTTTCCAGACTGTAAATGCCACCATACTCATCTCGTAATGTATTACATCGTCTGCGCATTTGTTTAAGGATTTGAGCGTAACCATCGTGCAGAACAAGGTTGCTCAACTGATTCGGATCCTTGTCAAGGTCATGGAGATATTCGAAAACCGGAGTCTGTTGGAAATATCGAGCATAGACATAACGAGATCCTCGCACTCCTTCCCATTTGGGAATGGAAGCATGATTCATCAGGTGTTCACAAAACGTATCCTGTCGCCAGTGACGAGGTGCTTTCCCTGCTACCATAGTGACGAGACTTCGGCCCTGATAATGTTCCGGTATATCGACGCCCGCGTAATCCAGTATGGTCGCGGGGATATCCAGATTAACCACCATGGGATCATAGAGCTTACCTTGTTTTGATGATTTTAACCTGGGGTCGTAAATAATGAGTGGTACACGCAGGCTTTCTTCGTAGTGAGACCACTTTCCGGCGAATCCGCGCTGGCCTTCATAATACCCATTGTCACCACTAAAGATAATAATAGTATTCTTTTCGAGCCCTTGTTTTTCCAGCATTTTCAGGACACGATGGATCACCCCGTCAATACCACTGATCATGCGATAATAGGCGCGGATATTCGTACGATATTTTTCTTCCGTATCCCAACGCCAGAAAAAACGATCTCGATTCATGGATGTTTTCATGAATTGTGGATGCGCATCAAACATCCAAGGGTCGGAAAGCCGAGGCGCTGCAATGTCAAGGTCGTCGTACAAGCCATCGACTGAACGAGGCCATGGGTAATGACCGATCCCTGGACGACGGTCGCCGTCTTCTGCATGGGATGCGTTAAAGCTTACGGACAGACAGAATGGTTGGTCTGATGACTGGGCTTTCAGGAATTCAATGGCCCGGTCTCCAGCCACCTCTGACTCGTGGCGCAAACTGCCGTCGGGTTGTTCTTTAAAATAGGGATTTCTACTTATAGGAAAGAAGGAATCGAACATACGGTTCAGCTGGGTTGCATCTATTTGCACACCAAATTTTCCGACGAAACCAGTTCGGAAACCAGCATTCCTTAAACGTACCGGATAGCTGGAATTCAGCCATCTTTTATCGATCGGTGGAGTGCCGAAGGTAAAGCGGTGTGTTCGTTCGTGGATGCCGGTCAGGATGCTTGCTCGACTGGCTGCACATATCGATGTGGTCACAAACATGTTTGAAAAGCGGGCGCCCCTGGCTGCTAATCGATCCAGTGCAGGTGTTTTCAAAAACGGGTGTCCGGCACATCCGATTCGATCCCAACGATGGTCATCAGAAAGAAAAAAAAGAATATTGGGCCGATCGGATGCCATGATCGCCGGTGGAACAAAGGGTAAGGCAAAAGTGACTATCAGTAATGTCGTCAATGCCCTGCCTGAAGGTAAAATACGGCGTCGCATGGAACCACCTTGTTTGGTGTCGTACCCTTTTTCCATTCCGATTATCGGATTTACTTAAGAGTACCATAATTACTGACTAACCGATGCCATCGAATCATCACGATACCAGTACACAACCTTGTCAATAGGCCACAGGCTACGTCCAACGCATTTACGTTTCTACTACGCGAGATACTCCGTGTGTTATTCAGTTGCCGGTGGATTGTTACTCGTTGTATTGGATGCGACATAATCGTCTCATTCTGGTATATTTTTATGGTTTGACAGTGTGATTGCTAGTCTTGAAAGACGCGAGTATGGTTTCTGTACGTGTAGCGAAACTCATGTCGAATAATACCGCCCCTAGCCTGCTTTCCCCGCCTCTGATCATTGCCGTCATGACAGTGGTATTGCTTGTTATGACTCGGGATCTGGCAATTGCTCAGCAATCATTGCACCCTGGTGAAGATTCTGAACCAACGGCTATTGAAAGAGCTTTCCAGACAGAGGTTCAGCCATTACTGAAAAAGTATTGTCAGCGCTGTCACAACGTCGACAAAAAGACATCCGGTATTCGGTTAGATCACTTGAACGGTGCGCTGGAAGATGACCAGCTTTTCCTGTGGAAAGACATCTTGAAACAGGTACGTAACGAAGCGATGCCGCCGCTGGATGAGCTTCAACCAACCGAATCTCAGCGCCAGAGACTCGTAGGCTGGATTCGCGAGGCCCTGGAAGCCGCGCGCAACAGGAATGCCCAAACCAATGGTTCCACACGGCGACTCACCGTTGCGCAATATCGAAATACCCTCCGTGACTTGCTTGCTATTGAAGATGATTTAACTGAGGTTCTCCCACCCGACAGCGTATCCCGTGACGGATTTGCCAATAATGGTCAGACAATGCTGCTCTCTCCATTACTTGTAGAATCCTACTTTGACATAGCGGAAGAGGCTCTGAATCTCAGCATCGTAGATGCCGATTCCATGCCGGTCGTCCAAAATTTCAGAATGGATCTTGGAGATGGAATTAATCCGTCTCCGTATCCGGACAAACTGATTCTGGGAGCCTTGAGTCGATTACTTGAGAATGATGACTTTTTAATTACCGAACTGTCACCGACTAAGTCATATGACTATTCCCCCTTTGCGATGCGGACTTCGTATCGTTTTATCGAAGGTTATGAAGGAAATGCGACGGTCCGTGGATGGCGAGAATACGACAGTATTTACCATTCGGTCTTTGCCTGTGTGCGCGGAACAGATGGATATCCGAAAGGACTACCGTATCAGACCGTTGCCAACGGATTGCTTCTGAGACCCGCTATTCCCAGTGAAGAAATATTTGGTGAATCGAGTACTTATGGTCCGTATTCGAATTTCAAGATATCTTTGCGCGAGCTGCCCGAATATGGCAAGTTTCGAGTAACCGTGAAAGCGGCCCGATTTGAAGATGGGCTGTTACTGGATACCGGTGCAGACATTCAGACAGAACCGACCGATGGGGCCATCACGCTCGAAAAGCTAACCGTCCCCCGGACTGTGCTAATTGAAAAGCCTGGTGTTTATCAAGTGGACGTATACTGGCAAAATCCTTCACCGAATACCGCGAACACAGATGGACTCGATTTAAACAAAGGATTGATTGGATCATGGAAGTTTGACGGTGGGTTGAAAAACCATGCGACAAAAACAGAAAGGCCAGATCCGTTTGAAGGGGATGCGAACCTGATTGATTCTCCTTTCGGTAAAGCACTCCTGGTCGACCGAAATTCCGGAGTGATTGTTAGAGCATCCGGAGCTCCGACGAGGACAACTGCGAGTCCATTGACGGTGTCGGCTTGGATTCATCCGCATGTTACCGTCCAGGGCTCAGTGGTCTCTCTAGGGTCTGACACGTCCCAACAAGGATGGTTGTTCGGTATCCCAGATGGAACCGGCGCCTTGCGATTTCAGGTTACGAGTACTGAAAGCAGTGCTAAGAATAGCGTTCAGTCTCGAGCTGGAGTCATTCGAGTGAACCAGTGGCAGCATGTTGCAGCGGTCGTTCAACCTGGTCAAAACAGCACGCGACTATACATAAACGGTTACGAAGTTGCCTCAGGAACGTTACAAGCACTGGATTTCGACCATCTCAATGGCATGCTGCACATTGGTACTGAAAAGGGAAAGAGTGTTTTTAAGGGAGCCATTGACGAGGTACAACTCTATGACAGAGCCCTGAATCGTGCTGAGATAGACGCACTGCTTGAACCTGGCAGACGATTTGCTCAGCAACCCGCTCCCGAAGAGCCACAACGACTGTCCCTTAAACTGGGTGATCGAACGTTTTCTCGTATTCTCTCTCAAAATGCGTTTATGGTTGTTCGATTGTCTTCAGGTCCGCTAACCGTTGCTGTTACCCATGGAGATGCGGCCTCTCTAAATCGACTGGTGTTCTCTCCCCTGAAAGCCGGCAGCAACCTGTTACATCAGTTTGCCAAGTTTGAAGAACGATCTCCTCGAATGGGCGTGCATGTTGGATTACGCCGTGATTGTGGAAGTACGTTGACACAGGTAGGGCCTCTTCAGACAGTCTCTTCTAGCGAGATGGGCTCGTATGTCTTTGAAGGCGCGATCCGCAACTTCCCCAGTCCGGATGTTGAGAAAAATAATGTGAACTATCTGGCGGGAATCCGAGAAATTAGTGTTCGCAGCGAATATACAGACGGTCGTGATATGCCGCAACTGCTCATTCAGTCGATAGAATTCGAGGGGCCGTTCTACGAAAACTGGCCTCCAGAAAGTCACCGGAACATCTTCCTTACAGATTCGCCGAGTAACGACACCAACGATTATGCACGGCGTGTCATTCGCTCGTTTTCCACCAGGGCATTTCGTCGGCCGATTACTGACGATGAAGAAGCTTTCGTGTATTCAATCTGGGAAGAGTCTTTTCGGAATACAAGTGATTTCCAACAGAGCATCAAAGATGCATTGCTGGTTGTTCTAACATCCCCACAGTTCCTGTTTCTGATTGAAAAGAGTAATAGTCCGGAGCCAGAAGATCTTGATTCCTATGAACTGGCATCAAAACTGTCGTATTTTCTTTGGAATACCGCTCCGGATGATCGACTTCTTCGTCTTGCCGAGTCTGAGGCACTCTACGAATCGCTCGATATCGAAATTGAACGTTTGATAAAGGATTCAAGGTTCCGGCAATTTGTATCGGAATTCACGTCGCAGTGGCTGAGCCTTGACAAGCTGGATGTGCTTGAAGTGGATCACAAACGGTATCCCAGATTTACGCGCGACACTCGAATCCAGTTACGGCAGGAACCGATTCATTTTCTGCAGTACCTGATTCAACACAATCTTCCTCTTCGCAATCTTATTCAGTCGGAATTCATCATCGCCAACGAGGTGGTTGCCGGTTACTACGACCTGGGCGGACGGACAGAAAGCGGTTTCGAGTTCGTACGCCTGCAACATGAAAAAAACACTCTGGGAGGTATTCTTTCGCAGGCAGCCATTCTGGCCGGACTGTCTGACGGAAGAGAATCCAATCCCGTCAAACGCGGTGCATGGCTGGCACGCAGGATTATTGCCGAACCACCCGATGACCCTCCGCCCAATGTTCCCGATCTGGAAGAAATCGACGAAACGTTGCCTCTGCGTGAACGGCTGAAACTGCATCGGGATCAGCCGGGATGTGCCCAGTGTCATGAAGGAATTGATCCCTGGGGTATTCCTTTGGAAGAGTTTGACGCGGCTGGTCGGTTCAAGACAGGAATGGTAGTGGAAAGTAAATCCACGCTACCGGATGGCACGGAAATAGCGGATTTTGAAGGCCTTAAAGATTACCTTACCGGTGAACGAATAAATCAAGTAGCCTTCAGTTTCCTCAAGCATCTGGCCAGCTATGGCAATGGACGTACCCTGGGCTATAATGAACTTGTGTTCCTCGAAGAAAATGCAATAAAATTGCGTGCAGATGGTTATCGTATGCAGGATATGATTCGGTTTGTCATCAAGAGCGAGATGTTTCTTAAAAAATAGGCTACTTCACAAACAACCGTTAAAAGGGATGTGCACATGGCCGCAACCACCAAGCTCGATCGTCGTTCCGTACTCAAAGGTATTGCGGGTGCTTCCCTCGCATTGCCGATTCTGGATGCAATGGGAGAAGAAGTGGTTGATGAGGTTCCCCGACGCTTTTGCGCTATCTACACGGCAAACGGTATGTCTCTTCCGAAAGAAGAACATGGTATTGGTGAGTGGAACTGGTTTCCTTCCAGCCAGGGGCGACAATTTGATTTTAGCCAGTCAACAAAACCATTGGGTCCGTATCGAGAACAGTTGAGTTTTCTCGGCGGTCTGCAGCATGCCAATGGGATCAAGGCAGATCCACACACTTGTTCCGATATGTGGTTAACGGGTGCCCCCCTGCATAACCCCAAGCCTGGAATGTATAATTCCGTGGGAATCGACCAGGTCATAGCGCTTCATACCAAACAGTATTGTCGACAGCCTTCCCTGGTACTTTCGATCGATGCGGGGGTTGGTTTCCTTTCCCGAACAGGAACTATCTCCTACAGTGCGGAAGGAAAACCGATTCCAGCTGAAAACAATCCTCGCCGGGTTTTCGACCGCTTGTTTCGTGGAGATAGAGCGTCGCTGGAATCGAAACGAGACAAACTGAATAAACGAATTAAGCTGGTGGACGCGGTTCTTGAAAACGCACGTTCGCTCAATAGGAAACTGGGACGTTCCGACAGAGAAAAAATGGACCAGTACCTAACTTCACTTGATGAAGTCGAGTCACGGTTGATTGCTTCGGAAAAATGGATCGACATTCCCATTAAGGAACAGGACTATTCCCATCTCAATCTGGATGCCTCATCGGAAGGCGAACCTGGTGAGTATTATCGAAACATGTTCGATCTGATTGCGCTCGCGTTCGATGCAGACATTACTCGGTCGGTTGCCTTCATGCTGAACCGTGAAGATGGCATGGGTATTAGTGATACCTTCCCTCTCAAGCTCGGGTTAAACAAAACTCATCACAACCTTTCACATGCCTATGATAAGGAAGGTCAACTACAGTTTGCTAAATACGATTTATTCCTGAGTGAGCAGCTCGCGTATTTCTTCGGCAGACTACAGGAATTTAAAGACCGTAACAGCAGTGTGTTGGACAACAGTATCGTTTTGTTTGGTAGTGGCGCCAGTACCACACACAATCCTACCAATCTGCCGACACTGATCGCGGGTGGATCCAGCATGGGGCTGAAACACGGAACCTACTGGCACAAGGACCGTACTCCCATGTCGAATCTCTTTCTCAGCATCTTGTATTCCATGGGGATTGAAAACGGTTCTTTCTCTGACAGTACCGGTGTACTGCACGACTCTATCTTCTCGAAGGTCTAAACTTCTCCATTCCGTGAACTCGACCGCTAAGGCAAGGGCGTACGGTTGCAGTTCAAGGGATTTGGAGTATCGACAGTCGGCGTTGTCAGCTTGTCCGGATGATACAAAGAGGTGCGCGTTTGACGTGTCTCTTGTTCGGAACCATGAGACGCTGAATTCTGTCATGTGTTTGCGTCTACGAAAGCATTCATCCATTTCAAGTATCAAGCAATTCGGATCTGAGATTAATGCAAAGCAGCAGCCTTGTGTTTTCTGTATTAATGCTGTTCTTTCAGGCCACTGCTGTGTCGGTACTGGAGCCTTGGGAAAAAGACCCTTGGTACTGGAGCTATGGGAATAAACCGGTACTGCTACTTGGAGCCAGCGATGATGACAATCTCTTTCAGTGGCATGAAGAAGCACTGCTTACACAATTAGATAAACTGGCTGCTGCTGGAGGTAATGTAATTCGCAATACGATGAGTGACCGCAAAGACAAGGGATTTGAAATTTATCCATTCAAAATGTTAAGCAACGGTAAGTACGATCTCAATGTATGGAATGACGAATACTGGATGCGTTTGGAACGTTTGCTACGAGAAACATCCCGTCGACGGATTTTTGTTCAAATCGAAATATGGGATCGCTTTGATTACTCGGACCTCGATGATACGAATCGATGGCAGATTCATCCATATAATCCCGAGAACAATGTAAATTACACGGTCGATCAATCGGGATTAAATACCCATTATCGAGATCACCCTGGAGCGAACACACAACCTTTCTTTTTTACTACCCCTGAACAAAGAAACAATCACTGTGTGTTGTCTTACCAGCAGAAGTTTGTTACTCAACTGATGGAAGTTTCTCTGCCATTCAGTCACGTACTCTATTGCATGGACAATGAAACCAGTGGAGAGAAAGAATGGAGTAACTATTGGGCCCGTTTCGTCAAATCACATGCTGACAGAAAAAAAAGAAAAGTGTACTTAACCGAAATGTGGGACGAATGGGATCTGACCGCGGCGCAACACAGACAAACGTTTGATCATCCAGACCTGTTCGGCTTCGTCGATGTTTCCCAGAACAACCATAATTCCGGAGACGAACACTGGGATAATTTTCTTCACGTAAGAAACCGTCTCGCCATCCAACCTCGTCCAATGAACACAACAAAGACCTATGGAGCCAGTGGCAATAAATTTGGTCATACGGATCAGGATGCTATTGAACGGTTCTGGCGCCACCTGCTGGCGGGTGCCGCGTCGATTCGCTTCCACCGTCCACCTTCTGGCCTGGGTCTCAGTGATCAGGCTATCCGCTGTATTCGTGCAGCGCGAACACTGGAAACAATCGTACCGTTATGGGAACTGAAGCCTGCCACTGAATTGCTTTCTGATCGCGACAGTAACGAAGCGTATCTGGCCGTATCACGAGGCTCTTCTTATGTTGTTTATTTTCCTGCAGGTGGACGAGTGGGTCTCGATGTTTCCGGTTCCAAAGGGCCATTTGATTTGAACTGGATTAATATTGAAACCGGTCAGTCCAGTGATCCGGAACGAGTGGTAGACTGTGACGAAATAACCTTATCCCCTCCCAGTAAGGGTAACTGGGTAGTTGCCGTTGTCCAGTCAGTTCGCCAACAGATTAAATACTCCTGTGGTACCGCGGTTACGGCATTCCAGAATGACCATCTTGCTCAGTAAAGTGGTGATTTGCTGTTGTAAGAGGTATCCTGAATTCTATGACCTATTATTGGTAAGCGTTTGCCATTCCGCTTAGGAGGAATAATGATGAAAGTGGTTCAGAGACTGATCCTGGGAGTGTTCCTGCTAACAGGATGTGCAGAACAACTAGATCCACTGATGGCAATTGAACAGTTGGGTGCAGGAATCCAACGAAATGAAATGGGACACGTGATTCAAATCGATCTCAATGCTACTGCCGTTACAGATGACGTCCTAAAGAATCTGGAAGGACTGGTTCATCTGCGGTTTTTGGAACTCAATCAAACGAGTATTACGGATGCGGGTTTGATACATCTAAAAGGATTGTCGACTCTTGAAACACTTCTGCTTTTCAATACCAACGTCACCGATGCAGGGGTTGCAGAACTAGAGATGGCACTCCCGAATTGTACAATTCGTCGATAACATAAAATAGGAAGTGACTGTATCCGAACATGAACGATACGATCGCACTTTCAAGAGCAGCCGAGTGGCACATAGATACCTCATGTTGAAGTGATTGTTCAGGTGCCGGGTGCCACCAGCCAGCTTGTTGAATTCGGCACGCGGGCTATACCATGGAAAGTCCAGGTAGTCGTAGTAGGATCGTTGCTGATATTCTCATGCTGCGATACGGGATGTTTCAGCTAAGAACGAAAGCCACCAAACAGGAACGATGCCCTTATTCGGCAAATGCTCGTCGATCTCAATCGATGCATGCGGCTGTTTCCTGAAAGGATTGGAATAGTCGATGTGCAGGATGTCATCTGCAACAGAAAAGTCCGTTACATGAGCGCACCAGGTGTTACTTCTAATTGTCCCCTTTGCCAGGGATCAAACGGGATTCATTTCTATCAGGATAGCCGCGAGTATTATCGTTGCCCTGTCTGTTTCCTGGTGTTTGTTCCTCCTGGCCAGTTTCTGTCCCGTGAGGATGAGAAACGCCATTATGACACACATGAAAATAGTCCCGATGATCCACGCTATCGCCGTTTTTTACACCGTCTGTTTGACGCCTTAGTGCAAGATCTGCAACCCGGCAGCAACGGATTGGATTTTGGATCCGGACCCGGCCCTACGCTGTCACTGATGTTTGAAGAAGCCGGTCATTCCATGCGCATTTTCGATCCTTTCTACTCTCCACAAATAGACTCTTTGCAACAACAGTACGATTTCATCACCGCATCTGAAGTGATCGAACATCTACATCGGCCTAGAGGGGAGCTGAATCGACTATGGTCATGTCTGAAACCATCGGGTTTGTTCGGAATAATGACTAAACGTGTTATCAACCAGAATGCCTTTAGTCATTGGCACTATAAAAATGATCCCACCCATGTCTGCTTCTATTCCATGCAAACGTTTGAGTGGCTGGCAGAGCAATGGTCCGCACAATTAACTGTTTCTGGCAACGACGTGGTTGTTTTTAAAAAATCCACATAGTTTCGGTTGTCGTCGGTTAAATAGCCATTCTGAAAGCGTTTCTAGAATTGGTTTGTCATCCGTATTTACCTGGCACTCTTGTGCCAGCTTGACGGATGTTACTGAGAAACTCCTTTTTACGACAACCGGTTGGTTTCAGATGCGGGTCGTCCAGTGGTAACAGTAATCCCAACCATTCCTGCGATAAAAAGGAGGGGTTTGTACCTGGTTTACGATAGTCTATTACCAGCGACACGTTTCACATATTCATAGGACGATTCCATTAACAAAGCGTGTCCCGTTGGCATGACGTGATTTTATGTCTTCCAGAAAATCTGGAAATCATGGTAGATACTTTCGTTCAGACTATCCCCAAGCTAAGATATTGTGCTTTGAAGCAACACTCGTTCCTAACAAGTGAGTTCCCTATGTTTTTCACAAGATCTTTTCACATTACGGTCCCATTCTGTTTCCTGCCATTACTGTTGATTTTATTTATGATCAGCACGTCCGCTGTTTTTCTATCAGAGTTAAATGCCGAGGAGCCAGCAATAACCCGGTTAAAGAACTGGCACCAGTGGCGTGGACCCGATGCGACTGGCGTTTCCCGTGATGCGACTCCGCCCACGCAGTGGAGTGAAGAAACGAACATACGTTGGAAAGTAGCTGTCGAAGGTGAAGGGAGTTCCACGCCGATCATATGGCAAGACAGAGTCTTTTTATTGACTGCCATCGACACGGGCATTGTGGACCCTACTCTTCCCAAACCCGAAGATCAGCCTGATCGAGCCTTTGGGATTAAATTTCCTAATACCGAACATCAGTTTGTGGTTCTGTGTCTGGATCGAAAAACCGGCCAAGAACGATGGAGGCAAGTGGCGACTCAACATGTGCCTCATGAAGGTCATCATCAGGATAACGATTTTGCATCCGGGTCACCAACTACAGATGGCGAACGAGTTTATTGCTGGTTTGGTTCCGCTGGGCTTTTCTGTTATGACATGAACGGCAATAAGCTATGGCAACGTGATCTGGGTAAAGCGTATATGGCGGTTAGTCTTGGTGAAGGTTGTTCCCCCGTCTTACACGACGATAAGTTGATTATTCAGCGGGATCATCAACAACAGTCTGTCATCGAAGTTCTGGATGCCAAAACCGGTCAGACCCTGTGGAAAGCGAACCGTGAAGAACGAAGTTCATGGGCGACTCCTGTCGTCGTTGAATATGCCGGACACACTCAGGTCATAACCGCAGCTTCTGGTTTGGTGCGCAGCTATGACCTTGACGACGGATCGATCATATGGCAATGCAGCGGCCTTACCGGTAATGTCACCCCTTGCCCGGTAGTTGATGAAAACGCTGTCTATTGCATGAGCGGTTATCAAGGGTATTCGATCATGGCCCTACCTCTGTCAGCGGTCGGGGATATTTCCGGTTCGGACCAGATTCTTTGGACTGGCAACCGGGGAACTCCCTATGTGCCATCGCCGGTACTTTATGATGGATTACTTTTTTTCAATCAGTCCAATCAGGGCATCTGGACGTGTCTGGATGCCGCGAGCGGTGAAACCCTTATGGGAAGAACCCGTCTGCCCGGAATTTCAAATATCTTTTCATCTCCGGTCGCAGCTGCGGGCCACATTTATATCACGGATAGAGATGGCACTACCCTTGTTATCAAACGAAGTAAAACACTCGAGGTCGTCGGGTCAAACAAACTGAATGATACGATTGATTCCTCCGCTGCTGTTGCCGGTAATGAGTTGTACCTCCGTGGCAAGAAATATGTCTACTGTATAGCGGATGACAGTCGTCCTTGAAAACGACAGCGCTCCTTTCGGTAACGATAGTATTTGACCTTGTTTACCTGTCAGACGGATTCTGTCCGATCGTTGCTACCTATTGTCAACTTCCTTGACAACCCTGCTCTAGTTATGGGGTTGTCAATTGAGAGCGGCCTGCGGATTATCTGTAATCTAAACAGACTGAAATCGTGAATGAAACAGGTGTAGGCCATGTATGCGTGTGTTAACGGTACGCGACTGTTTTTTGATGTAGATGGAGCAGAATTTGAATGCGGTAAAGATGGGATGATCCAGCGCCCAGTACTTTTCCTATTACACGGAGGGCCGGGAGGCGATCACTCGAGTTTCAAGAAAGTAGCGGGTCAACTTCGAGATGTCGCACAGTTGGTATATCTTGACCATCGTGGTTCGGGACGCAGTGATCCCTGCGATCTTGCAACGAATACAATGGACCAGAACATTGACGACGTAGAAAGTCTGAGAAGTTACCTTGGGCTGGACCAAATTATTGTCCTGGGAAGTTCCTATGGTGGAATGGTAGCACAAGGTTACGCCCTTCGTTATCCAGAAGCGTCGGCACGGCTAATCCTGTGTAGTACTGCGCCGAGTTATCGCTTTATGGATGAAGCAAAAGCGTTAATCGGTGAAAAAGGAACTGCTCAACAGCAGAAGGTGTGTGAGTATCTGTGGCAGGGGTGCTTTTCAAACATCGATCAACTCTACGAATACTATCGTGTTATGGGACCTCTGTACGCAACATCCTTTAATTCAGACAAGTTTGAAACGGGATGGAAAAGAGGGATTCGCAATTTTCACCAGTTGAATCTCGGTTTTACGACTTTTCTAACGCAATTTGATTATACGTCACAGTTGAAAAACATCAGGTGTGAAACTCTGGTGCTATCTGGCAAGGAAGACTGGATCTGTTCACCTTTACAGTCTCAAATAATGGCGGATCATATTCCTCATGCGGAACTTCATATCATGGAAGGTGCCGCTCATTCACTGGCCGATGATAAAACAGATCAGTTTCTTGAAATTGTACGTGAATTTGTTTCTCGAAATTGATCCGAGTCGGCCGGCGGGATGAGGATCGGTCTGGAACTATCTTTTTTCAATCTCGAATGTGCTGAGACGGCACCCGTGAGATTACAAAGGTTGATGTTACGTAAGGCGGTATAATAAACAATGGGCGGTGAAGGATTCTTCCCTGTAAAAACGAGTTCCGATATCGGGCACTATCAAAACCACTCTCTGGATCCTGTACGGCACGGGTATCGAAAAAGTATAGGTTCTGGTTATTTTCAGTCCATGATCCAGCCCGTATGATTGACCGGTTATCTTACCGTTAACCGGATCATGATCGGCGACTGAACAGGAAACAAACGCATGACCATAATCACTTGGTTCCGTCAATTCATATGTGCAGTGCCGCTTGTTATACCGATTGTTTTGAACGGTTCTATCAGTGATGCGTCGCCACCTTCGGTAACCGTTAAGGAAATTCTGCAACGAACATTCAAAAGGGTGCCAGGAGCTAAGTCCGGAGGCGCTGCGATTTACCCCGATCAACGTTATCTCTGGTGTATCCATTCAGTTGGAACTCCGACACTGGATTTCGACGGAAGAACCTGGCGGATGTGGTTCGTTGGGATGAGTATGACCGATAACCCTGATATCCCCTATGGATTTGCTGCACGTCTCGGACTGGCAACCAGTGAGGATGGTGTTCACTGGGATATCGCCAATGACGGAAAACCCATTCTCGATTTCGGTAGTTCCGGAAAATTTGACGATGCAGGTCTTTCGCACCCGTTTGTACTTCGCGTGGAGGACCGTTATATGATGTGGTACGGCGGCATTGATGGCCGTACTGGCAAAGATGTCGGGGTAGGCCCAGCACATGTTCGAGTAGAACAGATTGGCCTCGCAATCAGTCGTGACGGTGTTACCTGGCATCGTGAAAACAATGGCAACCCGGTGCTGTCCATTGGAACACCAGATTCCATTGATGCGGTTCAAGTGACCGGTTGTCATGTGATCCGCAAAGACAATCGATTTGTCATGTGGTATGGAGCCTACAATGGTACCCATACGATTGGCC
>CAXEIY010000161.1:0-19299 GCA_963996245.1 uncultured Planctomycetia bacterium
AAAAAAGGTGAAAGTTACGTGGTCTTTGGCGGCAACTTTGTAGGACCTTCTTCGACAGAACATTCGCTTTCAGCCGATGACCTGTCAGACGACCGTCTGCTGGCAAGCAGCCGTGACTCCGAAAGCTCCGTCGGGCGACAAACTCCGCCGAATGACTCGGGAGTAGCCGATGACTTCCCCATTAATACTGTCAGGGATGATTGTCTGGGTGACGTCATGGATTCTCAAATACGTACCGGGGACGGAAGCGACCATCTCAGTGCAGACACCTCGCTCCTGGACCAGGAAGAAGAGCACGACCAGTAAACCTTCAGGTTTTGCCTTGCGGACAGATACACCGGACCTGTTGTTGCCTTGGTATCGTGATCATGGGAATACATGGAGAGTGTTTCTCCTGGTAGCTTTTGAAGTGTTGCTTGACTGCGTGAAGAAATGGGAGACCCTCCTTCCAAAATCCGCATGATTTTGTAACAGCAGGGAGGCAGTGGGTAGTACCATACTCAGTTCCCAAAGACATCCAGGACATTGCCGAGAGCGCTGGTGGAGGTTTTGTACATTTCGGTGAAGCTGCTCTGCGTACAGGTAACAGTGGTAAACTTCTTGTTCTGAATGTTGAGGAATTTCGTTAGGCCGCCTCCCGTTGCAGCGAATTGACCTGCTTCAAATTCCTTATTCTGGCATTTTGGGCATTCCCAATTGCTGTGTTCCACTAGATTCTCCTCCGTTGTCTGGTTTGAAATTGGCAACGCAGTCATTTTATAGAGCACTACCTACCGCTCCAGAAATTATTCCACTCGTTTACGGACTTTCTCGATCGGGTCGGATTTGCGTGCCATGGTAAGCTCCCCACGGATGATCCTCGGTGAGGAGAACGCCAGCTACTTTCCGACGATGCTAGCGTTACTTCATTCCGCCTGGTTGTGTAGCCAATTGACAGCCAAACCGCCGGATGTCCACGACTTTCGCGAACATCGGCGGAAGACTCTATTACTGCAACTGCCTACACAGCATACCAGTACGGCAACTGCGGACAATGGCCGACAAAGTACTTATCTGACTTCCGGTCAGATTCACTCGGAGCTTCATTCTTAGACGGTGCTGGTGAAAGAAGGCCCACCCTTTGCAACGGTTTTACGCAAATCAGCCTTCCGTTTGTGGAGATTTCTGCAAAACAGAGGGAGACTCGAACCTCCTGTGACGATTGAATCCGTTCCTGTTTTCATCGTATCTTACCTGTATAGAAAATCATGCATACAGATCGGTTCAAGTGATCGATTTAGTTACTGTGTACTTCCGGACAAATGGGCGCCTTGCCTACACCCTGGACATCTTTGTCGGTTATGATGTGATCATTCTCTGAAAAAAGACTGTTTTCCGGTAGTACTGGGCTGCTGCCAGTATTCGAACGGTTCTATATCTGTCTGAACGGTTCACTTGGCCCCATGCCCTTCCTGCTTTCCTTTCACGATTTGAGAACCACGTTCTCTATTGCCATCTCTTTACTAATCAGTATCCGGGAGTAAGTACGATGTTCACACCATCTCTGAAACGCCGACAGTTTTTGCATTACCTGTCAGGAGCCACCCTGGGGACCAGCCTGTCGCTCACACACATCAACCGTGCGTTTCCTGAGGAACTGGAAGCAAGTAATGAAACCATAAAACTGGCCCGAGAACAGGCCTTAGCGGTTTTGCAACCAACTGACCGTGATCTGCAGCACGGTCTTGCACTACATCGTGATGCAGTTATTTTTGATGCTTACGGTTTCGCCCCCAGAGCAGCCATCAATGGAGATCAACTAAAAGAAGCCGTTCTTGCCGGTGCTTCCCAGCAAGAAATTCAGGATCTCCGTGAAGAAATGATGATGACGCGATATGTCACAAACGCTTTTGAAAAAAGAGAGTTTTTACAGGCATGGAAAGCGTCAGGAGTAACCTGTATTTTCCAGAATGCAGGAGAAGAAGGTCAAAGTCCCTTACGGCTGCTGAAGCGACTGGCACGCTTTACCTACGCAACGGACATGATGCCGAATCTTGAAAAGGCGGTCCATCCGAACCAGGTTATCAAGGCCAAACAGCAAGGTATCTCCTGCCTTTATTTCAGCGGCAACGGTGTTCCCCTAACCCAGCAGTGGATCTCCGTTGAGGACGAGTTGCGTTATCTCCGCGTATTCTTCCAACTGGGAATTCGCATGATGCATCTTACATACCAGAGAAGGAATATGATTGGTGATGGCTGTGCGGAACCTGCTAATGGTGGATTAAGTGATTTCGGACGCTCGGTGATCTCCGAAATGAATCGTGTCGGAGTCATCGTCGATGTAGCACACTGCGGTTGGCAGACCAGTCTTGAAGCCGCTCAATTGTCACAAAAACCCATGGTTGCCAGTCACACGGCATGTACCGCACTGCGCCATCACATCCGAAATAAACCCGACAACATTATGCGTGCCATAGCCGATACCGGCGGTTATGCAGGTATCTGTTGTATCCCCAGCTTTCTGGGTGGCCAAGGGGACCTCACTGCTCTGCTGGATCATATTGATTACCTGGTAAAGCATTTCGGGGCCGACCACGTCGCCATTGGAACAGACGTCGCATATCAATCACAGAATGCCCGGTTAGAAAACAGAAAGGTTCCTCCTCGAGGTCGTGCTCGAACACCCTGGAGATCGCTCTGGCCTGAAGGCTCACTCCGTTATCCATCCAAGGCACCGCAGAGTCTGGCATGGATTAACTGGCCGCTGTTCACCGTCGGACTGGTACAACGTGGCCACAGTGATGACACCATCCGTAAAATCATCGGTACAAACGTACTCCGAGTAGCTCAGGAAGCAATCCCTGCCCACAAGTCTCTGTAGCAATAGCATTGCTGTTTTAGTTCTGGCAGTTACTGTGCCCGCAGTTCTGTGCATCAGACACGATTTTAACATCCACTATATTTTCAAAGGCTTCCTGTCCCAGGTCTTCTTTTCAAGGAGGTGAATGCGATCTCCTGTTGAGTTCCCCCAATCCATTCGCTCTGAACGAACATCGTTCAGAGCCTTGTACTGGCGGAAGACAAAGGGATAAACATGTGGCCCTTTTTTCTGTGCATCACGACGAACCCGACTGATTGCTGGATAAAGATCGGCGTCGTCTTAGTTCCGATTCCACATCCCGCACTGTCTTCGGATCGAGAAACCGATTCATCAGATTCTCCATTTCAGTCGTGCGTTTTTCCACCTGTAGGTTGCTCGCACCGGAGAATCGTTCTACATCCTGTTTCAACTGATCTATTCGATCTGACATCATTCGATTCGATCCATCGAGTGCACTAAGGAGCTTCTCCGCCTCTTGCCATTTTTTTTGGTCCATGCGCAATTGAACCTGCCGGAGGGTCAGTGTGCGGCGTGCAACCTGATCTAAGAGCGTTTCCTCAAGTACCCGGATCTGACTTACCAAATCTGCACCTGTGGATTCTAGATCCAAAGGGACATCGCGCGATCTCTCTTCACCTGTCAATATCCATATCGACCGTCCCCGCTGGTCCAATCCGGGCAGATCCAATCTCAGCAACCGACTGGCATCCCCTTCCAGGATGATCTTCCCCTTTCTATTCGTCACCACTCGGGACAACAGTTTTCGCTTTTCCGCATCTGAAACATGAACCGTAAACCCCATTAAGGGCATCGCATTTTTCGGATGAACAAAACGCAATTCCGTCTTTCGGTGCCGGCCACGCACCAACCATCCTATTAGTTGACTGCCCACTGCACGCTGTGTGTTCAAGTTGCGGTAAGGGCTGAACTGCCTGCAATGCGCGATACCCGTTTCCACTTGCTGTACCTTCCAGTAAGTCCATGATACGGGTTCAACCACTCGTTTTCCGGCACGTGTAAACAGACGTGTTACACGAAACACGTCCCCTTTTCGTACCCACTGAACATCCGGATCAAAAGACCTCAGGTTTCCCGCCCGAAGGGAAAGACGGATTATCCCCGATTCGGATGGAGATACAGGAACTGCCATGGGGGAGAATGTCTGAAGGCACAGATTGACGATCGCACGATCCAAAGTATGCTTTTTTGAGACCACTATTGTTTCAACAGGCCCCCATTTTCTCTCAATCTGATTTCTTTCTCGCGCCTGAAGTTGCCAACGCGCCCCGTTGGTTTTCTCAATACGTACAACTATCTGAATTTCATACATAGTGTCCAGATCAACCCCGACATGGACCTTCTCAATGTGAGTTGTGTGATTAAATAGATGGACTTGATCCGTCTGTAACTGGGTCACGTTACATTCCCATTGTCTGCTAACATCTCGATCAATCAACGCTTTGACCTTCCGTGTCAAACGGTCACAAAAGACACGGGACTGTTTCAATGTCCGGCCAAAAGAAAGAAAAAGCTGAACCCTGTAAGGAGATGTGTCCCAGGAGCCAGACATCAGGGGATTTTCCAAACGATCTGAAACTCCCTCGTTCAAGGAGGGCTCCTGAGCGACTCCCTGAATCGTGAAACTAACAGCAACTGTCACGGCAAGAATACGTTGCACAACTTCCCTTTCAGTCATCGACGTAGAACATGGAAACAGATGGCTGAAAACGCCAGCTGCCAACGTCTTGATACAAGTCCATCAACGTTTCCGGAACACCTGTTAATTGGCGGTTGAAAACACAATAATCACGTATCTGCCACAAAGGTATTATCATTAACGAATCATGGACTTCTCGATGAATTTGATGTAATACACCTCGCGCAGTTGGTAAATCAGTCGCTTCCGAGAGCCGAACTAACAAACGCTCGAGCCATGGGCTGGACAACCGATCATCGACCGCCCCACTGATCTCCGAGCCATCCCTGTGGGTGCTCATAGATGACAGCGAAAATATAGAAAATGTGTCCAGCAAAGGTTCACGAACGTTGGAAATACGATAGAACAGGTCAAGCGAGTCACTCGAGCGAGGAACTATGCCAGCACCTCGATGTTCCGAATCCACAATTTCCATATCAAGTCCGACTCTCTGTAGATATATCGCTATGCGATTACACGCTCTACGGGCCACATCATCCGGTGGACAATGTATTCTAAAAGACGGCAACTCTCTGCCTAATTCAACCTTCACTTTTTCCAGCAAAACACGGGCGGCTAACGGATCGTAGGGATGAGGTGTAATCGAAGTATCTGCAGCATAACTTTCGTATCTGAAAGGTCCGGATAATACTCGGTCGGACTCCACCGCCTCTTCTTCAAGAAGATCGTCCTCAAGAATGGAGAACCGATTTACAGCATAAACCAAGGCACGACGTAACGATCGATTACGCACGACCGGGTTGCGAAAATCAAGAGCTATAAAATGCACACGAGGAACCGCATAACGGCGTGCCACTAGCCCGTGTGAAAAGGCTCGGACCTTTGGCAATTCAAAGGGTGGTACGTGTTCAACAAGCGTAGCATGACCACGTACAACCGCACGAAGTGCGTCCGCAGCATTGGGGTATATCTGTTCAGCAATTTCCCGTATCTGAAAGCGGTTTGTTCTTTGATCGGAAACACGGGAAACAAAGACTTCTTCTGCAATATTTTTTCGAGCTGCTACAAAAGGTCCTGTCCCTGCAACAGACCGCTCTGATGTCGACACCTGGGTACGTCGTTGACCATGTGCTTGATATTGCGGTGTAAGGGCGAAGGTAAAAAACGCTTCCGGACGCAGCGGTGCGTGACGAAACTCTACTATCACTCGAAATGGCGAGTCACTCCAGACGCGTTGCATGGCACGACTCCATGAAATGTCATACTCTGGAAACCGGGCATCGGCACGCCTGGTCAGTGCATAGATAACATCCATGGCCGTAAGTTGATTTTTCAGATCTGACCAGAAGTAATTTTCTGGTAATTCAAACGTTATTTTTCTACCTAGATCATCCATCTGGAAACGATCCGCTAATCCGGGGCGGAATATTTCCGATTCCGGTTCTTCTGGATAATCAATCAGAGATTCATAAAGCAATCTGTTCACCCGCCTTTGTGAATCTTCTGCTCTCCAGACACGCATTTCCTGTGGTACTTCCTGCACCGCAACCCGGATCCTCGTAAATCTGCCAAATATACGATCGACTTCGTTCTGAAGATTCGGCAATTTGGGCCATACTTGCATGACCTGAAAAACAAACTGGCTCGCCTGTTCATCGTGTCCCTGTTGTTCCTGTGATTGTGCCTGACTGAGCAACTTTTGAGCATGGTTGACGAACCGTTGAGTCCAGTAATGCCGTACAGCATGATCCGGAAATTGAAGACGGACAAGTCGTAGATGCCAGCGTCCAGCCCGGTAATCCTGATTGTCCCAGTGATACTG
Source organism: uncultured Planctomycetia bacterium (assembly GCA_963996245.1). Lineage (GTDB taxonomy): Bacteria > Planctomycetota > Planctomycetia > CAXEIY01 > CAXEIY01 > CAXEIY01. The sequence goes on from CAXEIY010000161.1 coordinate 6,340, forward strand.
CAAAAGTTTGTCTGCAGCTTCTCCATACAAAGCTTCCATCCCGGCATACTGCGGATTGCGATTCCGCAATGCAGCAAGGCGGTTCATACTTTCACGCATACGTCCCCGGGTCAGCAAAAATCGGGATTCTTCAAATGCCTGCAACTGAATCTGATCTTCCAATCCGTTCCACTCGGGACTCATCTCTGCTGCACGCATGAGATAACGGAATGCGTTTGTGTACTTCTTCTCCACAACAAGATCTTGGCTTCGAAGAAGAAGCATCTCTTCAAAATACACAATTCTCGCGACATCTCGCCAAATCACTTCAAATTGTTCAGCACCCTCATCCAACAGCCGAACTTCCAGCCGATCCAGCATCTTCAGATCCTTAAGAGGTCGTGGTTCCAGTAATCGACACTCATGCATCGTCCCATCTCGTAGAATCAGCAAATCAAAAGGATCCGTATAAGAATCGACACTCGCAACAACCTGACTGACTTTTTCATCAATTATACGTTCTCTTTCCTGTCTCTTGCTTTGTTGTGCACTGGATGGATAGGCGCAACTGGCTACCGCAACCCAACACAACAGACCAACCAGTCGTGTCGTACGATTTGCCATGGCAAACCCGGCCAACTGCATTGTGGAATACCCATGTCTGTACCACAACATTTTCACGGCTCCTTCGAAGCGGTTGTCTGCAATGCCAAAAGAGCGCCATCCGCACAAACCACAATCAATCGTTCTTCCGGTCCCTGGAAAGTACGAACCAATACTTCTCGCGTGTCAAATATCAATTTCGTCGTACCATCATGGATATTGATTCGATGAATTTTCCCTTCTCTCTGAATCAAAAATATGCCGCCATTACTCAAAATGGGGGGGCCCACTATGGCATCGGGAAATCGAACTCTCCATAGCAACTTTCCCTGATCATCCGCACACAACCATTCATTATTGAAACTTTTCAGGAAAAGATAGCGATCGACCTTCCACATGCCTCCGATTTCAGAATCTTGTCGGAGTGGCCACCGTCCAATCACGGCTAAATCTTTGGTCGAAAAGGCAACCAGTTGTCCGTCTTGACCAATACCGTAGATCGCCTCTCCAACCGAAACGATTTCCGTCTGTTCACTCATACGTAGCGCAGCCGTGTTTTTAAGTGTTAATTGAACCGGACGGGATTCATTGACCTCCAGTTGAAAAAGATTCGATTTGCTGTCCGTAACTGCCATATCTCCATTATCCAGCACAGCTGGTCTTTTCCATAGAACGGGACGATCCGCATCCAGAGGAGATTGAAAGGGAATCGCCCTCTGTTCACCAGATTGAGCCGAGAGCCAGTAAAGCCGCTGATCATCTGCAGGAATCAGTATTCCCTGACGAAAGGCAGAAATGCCGGCAGAAATGGCGAAGGGCAAGTCGATCCAGTAACCGGTACCTTCTGACGGATTCCATACCAGCAATGATCGTTGTCCAGTCGATCCAGCTACCCAATCCGAATCGTTTACCCATACTCCAGAAGACTGATCGTTATCGAAAAATGCATTCACATCCAACTGGTTAATTGCTCGATCGAGGATCACATTCTGGTGTTTAAACGGTGTTAAATCATAACTCTTCCCGTGTGTCGTCAAACCGGTCCATTGCAACGGATCCTCACTCGATCGGTTCAAATAACTCGTCAAAATGGAATCTCCCAGCTGGGTTGTCCAACACGTCTTTTCACGATGACCGTCAACAGCAGAGAAGAGTATTCCTGGACCACGCTCAGGAAATTCAGCCAGAAAGACATAATCCCCATGAATTTGAAGACTTTGCGCTGCCGTACCTGATCGTGTCTGATTCCAGGCTACCCGAATCTGTTGCTGCTGTACCGAAAGTCGATAGCGTGTCAAATCTCCTGCCCCTATCCACACTTCCTGGCCAGAGGCGACAGCCATATATGCTTCCTCACCCTCCAGATCCGGCAGGTCGGTACTTGTAATTAAGGTAAAGGGTTGATCCTCTTGAAACGGGTTGACCTGATAGGCATATAACTGTCCTTGATCGGTCAGCGCCCATACAAGATTTCCGGAATGAACCACCGATTCCGTAACCCAACCGGTCAACTCCAACCTCTGAACAACGCCAAACGTATCTGCTTGTGATTTTTGCAGTACATGCAAACGACTATTTCGATATGTGGCGTTCTCTGCAATCAGTAAATACTTGTCCATTACCAGTGGATTGGTCCGAATACTCCCTGGCCAGTGTCCAAGATATACAACCTCCTGACACTGAAAAGAATCCGTTGAAATCACATAAACTACCGCTTGCTCTCCGACTAAATAGAGCTGGTTATTATCAGGACCAATCACTCCACACGTGATTGACTGAGGAAAGGTAAATAGCCCCTGTATTTCACCGCTGTTCACATCCAGAACCAATAATCGGCTTCTGACAGGAAGAAAAATACGGTTGCCAAGAATCAATGGTGAACTCTCGACTTCTCCCTCTATTTTCTTTTGCCAATGCCGTTCCCCGGTTCGCGCGTCCCTTGCCTCCAGTGTATGCAAACGATTGTTTATCAGTAAAACACACCGTCCCTGATCATTGGAAAAGGTTAACGGCAGCCCTGATTCCCATTCTCCGCAGGGATGCCGCCACAGAACTTTTCCTGAATTTTTTTCCAAGGCGAAACAGGCACCCCGAAATTGGACAAAAACCTCTTTGCCACTCTGACTATTCCCCAATTGAACGGGAGACTGGTAGTCTAAATCTGCAAGAATGGCTGTTTGGGGAACGAAAGCTTGAGGATCTTCACGCCCTCTGTCATTAACTACTTCACCCGTAACGTTGTGCTCCGATTCCGCAACACGAGAATCGGTGGTCCATTGCACAAGATTTTTTTCCAACGTAATCGCCTGATTGATTTGTTCCAAACTGCGAGGATGTAACAGGTAATTCGGATGCTGTTGAAAAAACTGGTAATGACTGCGATATACCGCATGCACGTCTTCCTGCCCAAGAAACTGCTCTCCCTCCCGTAACAGAGTGTCGAACCGAACGGTCTTCTCAATCTGCTCCTGAGCACGTACAACCTTCTCGTCCCAGGCAGCACTTTCTGAGGGTTTTAATTCTGCCAGGGTTTCGTACCACGACCATGCTTCCTTACCCTGCCGTAGAAAATCCTGGTTTCCAATTGATACAGCCTGATCCACCTGCTTTTGCGCCAACCGGTAAAGCGCACCACCAAGAACACCCTCTATTTCAGAAAATCCCTTCCAGGTATCTCGCTGATCCATCATGCGCTGAACTTCCTGCAGCGCCCGCAATGCAGACGGATTATTCCCGTCACAGAACTGCAGAATTCGTGACAGCATCCCCATCGCTCGTGCTTGATCGATCTGTTCATGATCTGGAAAGTCTGTAACCAATCGGTCAAATCGTCTGATGGCAATCGTATAATTTCGAGATTGATAGGATTCGTAGGCAGTTTCATAGGCCCGACTTCCGCTTTCACGAGAAATGATCATCCACAAAAAGACAGCGGCCCCTATCAGGAACACCACCGCTGCTCCTAACCCCCAGACCAAGGGAGAAACGGCAAGACGCTCATTACCGGGAATAGTCGGGTCCGATTGTGAATGCTCAGAAAAGGGACTTCTTGTGACGTCTTTTCGTCGCCACCAAGTTACTTTTGTCCCAACATGATTACGATTCGGCGTGCGTGAAACCGATGGCTCCGTTTCGGTATCCTCGTCATCCTCAATCAGAACGGAAAAATGGTTCCTTTCAGAATCCGATACGTGCGTTGATTCAACCGGATCCGGCTTTCCTTCCGTTAATTCGATAGTTTCACCAAGGACAACTTTCAGACGAGCCCTCCCTACAATCAGTTCGTCGCTGGAATGCAGTTTCGCTTGCTGTATCCATTCGCCGTTCAAAGATACTCCTGAAACTCCGGGGGCCGTCGAAACCTGATAGTGAGAGCCCGTCCATGAAACTCGAATGTGAATGGTGTGGACCGCCTCATCTGTAATCACCAGGTCACATTGTGCATGTTGACCTACGACCACAGTTCGGTCCGGAGACAACGCCACTTGCTCAACATGACCGTCAGAACGATACAGTTCTATTCTTGGAATAGTTTGGGACATGATTTTCCAGACGCAAAAAGATATCACTCTCAATACTGCGTGATTATTTCTCAGGCAATCCGGATCCGGGCAAAGCATAACGGATCTGCTGTACTCCGGCACCGGTCGCAGCATCGATAACGCCGACCGTAGTTTCGTGAAGCGAAGCGTTCTCCGCGAGAATTAATAATGCGTTTCGCTGAGTTTTGTGTCTCGTGGTCTGGAGATCTCTGATCAATCGATCCCGAGTCGTCATTTCATGATCCAGAGTAATGGTGTTGTCTGCAAGTATACGGATCACCATATGATCATTTTCCAACTCATCCAGAGTCGGCAACGACTGTTGCGCCGCCTCTTGATCCGGATCCGAATTCGGAACCTCAAATGTCTTTTGGACTGTAAAGGACGCAGTCAGCATAAAGAAAATCAACAACAGGAAAGTCACATCCACCATTGACGTCAGATCCAACGGATCCTCATCTGTAGCTTTTCTTATCCGCGAGTTTTTTTGCCGAGACCGAACACTTAATAACAAAGCATCCTCTTGCGATTTATTTTCGGATTGTGTCTCACCTGACTGCTGATAGACCATCTGTTACACCTACTATCTGGTTAATCCCTTTTGGCACTGGAAATATCCATTTCCCTTCATTCGAAAAAAGCACCTTAACCATCTGGACTGCCAATCTTTTTCAGCAATCCACGCATCTCGCCTGCGACAGACAGGTAACCCTAAAACAAACGGCTTTATTTATCTTGCAGGATTTTCATGAACTCCAAAATGGAACGTAATCCCCTCAATCTGAGAAATGATTCGGAGAACACGCTGCATCTCACCGACAGGAACTTTCCCGTGCGCATTAATCACAACTCTTGTCTGGCCTTTATCAATCCCGGATTCAATCCAGGATCGTATTTCTTCATCTGTTCCTGCATGAGACCGTTTCGCATCAAGAAAGACCTGTGCCGGTAAACCCTGACCCTGTGGGATCACTTCCAATACCGTCGCATGGGAAATATCGACCGCTTTAGCATGATCCGCGGTGGGCAATTCGACCCTTGACTGAGCCGCCATATTACTGGTTACCATAAAAAACACTAGCAACAAGAACGTGACATCAATCAAGGGAGTCATCTCGACGCCCCCGTCCTCCCCAACCCGTCGGCTACGAGGAAGAAAGGCAGTTCGATGTTCACTTGTTTCCTCAAAAAAACGATCCAGCGTCATGCCTGTTCCTCAATAAAACCGCACACAACAACAGCGTTCACTTCTGATCTCCGGAACTATGGACTGTTTCTCGAAAAACTTCCCAGAAACGAACCAGTCCATCTTCCACTGCGTTTTCCAGTTTTCGGATACGAACATTGACGTACGCACCGCACAAAACGAGCGGGATCGCAATGACTAAACCAATCGCAGTAGTAAATAGCGCAAAGCTGATGTCACCAGCTAATGTCTGCGACTCAACATTATCACCACCTGCTAGTTTGGCAAAAGCACCAATCATACCGACCACCGTACCTAACAATCCCAACATAGGAGAACTTTTGATAACCGTTTGGATCCAAGACAGGCGATATTCGAAATCAGACAGAACATCCCGTTCAAACCTTTCGATTATCATACGCTGAATCCGGTTCAGGGATGATTGCCGATTTTCAATAGCTAAAGCGGCCAACCGAGGCACAGCACGCGACCAATAAATTGGGCTGTTACATAGATTTAAAGAATCTTCATAACGTTCCTCCACCAACTGTTCCTTCAACTTACTGAAAAACAAGTCTTCATTTTCTATCGACCGGAAGCGTTTTTTTTCAATACTCCGCCACAGCAAAATTACACAAAAGGCGCCCCAGACGGCCACCGCCCCCAGTGCCAAATAAATCGTAGTAGCTATGACTGACATCAATTGAGATAGATCCATGATCGAATTCGCTCGCTGCAAGAAACGGAAACTGTCTGTCTTCTAATAATCAAAAATACTCTTGCTCAATAACGTAAAATGAAAAGCCTTCATCACCGGATCGAATTCCGAAAGCCGTACGCTGAATATCCTGAACGGAAACATCCATATAGGTTCGTTCCAGTTGAACCAGACGCGACTCAATTTCGGGAGGCAGGAACTGCATTATGATTGTCGATTCATCAATCGGTAATCCGACGCTCTTAAGTAAAGAAGCGTCCGTCTGACGTCTTTGACCTCCTCGCCACAGCCACCGAATCCTCCGATCTTCTCCCGGTAAACGGGTCCGCTGTCTAGGACTGTCTGTTGAGACCTGAGACACATACACCACACGTCCATCAACAATGGCACCTAATTCAATTTTGAAGTAATCCAGTAGTTGAGCATATTCCGCTAAACTCTGGCCTGAGGAGTATAAAATCACCCACCTTTGCTCTCGTGGCAATCCTTTCCCCGCACCTCCCTCACCCAAGCCCCGTTGAGTTGAATTACCAGATTGATTACCGGCTTTACCATAGGAATCTTTGTCCGGTGCTTCTTGTTGGTCTAGAATCTCCATAGGCAATTCAGCCAATGCATCCAGCCATTGTGTAATCTGATTTTCTATCTGCACCTGGTCATTTGGTCGATCGATGACAGACATGTCTTCGACGTCCTGATGCTGCCTCCCATCAACTTGCTGTATTGCTCCTTCAACTCCTCCTGGATCTCCTCCTGCTATTTCAATCAACTCAATGGTAGATGGAAACGGAATATCCCTGATTAGATTTGTAAGCCAGACGGCCGACAACCATGCTACCACCAGCAGCGTGACGAACACCAAAGACAACAGGAAAGAAGTCCATCGATCATAACGTGTTTCTATTAAGGCCGGCGCAGCAACCACCGGAGCAACTACAGGTGCCCTCGTGGGAATTGGTTTCCAGGATTCACTCAAACGGATCTCTCTTTTTTAAATCCAACCATCCAGTGTTCCATGCTCTTAATCAATCCTCTTTAAATTCATCATACTTCCGCACCGTGTGATACCATGCCTCCCATTTCACAATCGCTTGCCGAATATCTGTAACTTGCCCCAACTCTTTCAAACCAAAACCGTAAGGTTTACGACTAATCAGTCTTAGACTGTCCCGAGCCTGTCGTACAACTGACAAATTACGATCCGCTAAGGCCTCTATCATAATTGGAGCTGCTTCGACGTTGCCAAGCTGTCCCAAGCTCCACAAAGCCTGCTGGCGCTGTAACGGATCGCCAGAATCAACCAGTCGAATCAAGGCGACCATGGAGTCCTTATCTGATTCCAATTCCATATCTACTTCTACGACATTCAACCCTTTTCCGTTCATAATCAAATCTAACAGTTGATCCATCTTAATCACTAGTTCGGGGCGGATCAGTTTGCCGCGTTTCACGGCCAAAGCACGAAGATCTTCCGGTAATCCCCTGCCGGCAATTAAGGTCCCGGACTTTAATCGATCTCCACGAGAAGCAAATTCCCCCTGATGTGTTGCACGAACCAGAAACAGCAATGCAAATGCCGTATGTACGGCCTGTCCTCCCGGATCAACACGCCGGAACCAGCCACCGGCCTTCAGCTCCTCAGCACGCAATTGCTGGACACCCTCGCGATACCAGTCATAACCACCTATGTTTTGGATCTGATAAAATGCCGCATAACGTTCCAATGAATAATAGTAATAGTGTTTATGCCCCAGGGGATTAAGAACGGTGAAATGTGTATCAAGCCATCGTTTCCCCAAGGTAACCGCTCGATCTATCTGAACTGCATTGACCAGCAACAACTCTTTCCCTTCTGGTTGCACGTCACGATCCAGTCGCCGCAACAAACCTCTGTCACCAGATGCACTGGTACCATTTTTAATAGAAAGCTGTGTACGACACAGGAACAGTGCTCCGAGTGCTCCTGCTGTCATGCTATGCGTGGCAGTCTCATTTGATTTGTCAACCCCCGGGGGTTTGGGATGATAGGCAAATCCTCCACTGGGTATTTGACGCGTGATTATCCAATGTGCAGCCTTATCCCATACGCGCCGCGATATATCTACCCCTGCCTGAGCTGAGATATAAAGTCCAAGAACGGCTACCTGAGTCATTGAAGTATCACCCTGCTGCGGTGGACTATAGTCCCATGCCCCATCGGGATTTTGTTTTCGAATCAAATAGGCTGCTGTTGACTTAATCTGTGCCTGATACTTTCTTTGATCGGCTTCTGCAAAGGCCATGCATACAAACGCAGCTTCATAATTGTCGACACCATTTTGTAATCCGGGACGAAATTCCGTCCCAGAGACCTGACGCGCTAATTGATCCATCAGTCGACTGACATGAGCATCTGATGCCGGAACCCCCGCTTTCATCAAGGCATAGGCTATAAGAGCACTTTCCCCAATACCGCGTTCACCATTAGGTTTATACCGTGTGAGTTGATCAATGGCCCGATCCCGCATTGAGACAATGATTTGATTGAATGCTTCGTTATTATCCTGATCACCTGACAGGTAGTACGGGGCTGAGGTCAGTAGTACTCCGATAGTGATCCGCTGTAGAACACTAACATTCATCTGGACAGACCGCTTCCGCGCTAAAAATCCTGTTCGGAATCTCGTCAGACAATCACCCATCGTCTCTTCTCACGCAATCTGTTCGTGATGTAAATGGAAGGCCAGTGATCTTTCCTGATCGCGCCGATTCATATCAAACCAGCGTGTCTCTCTTCATACAAACCTTACACCCGTTTCGTCGATTGGCTTCAGAACGATTAAGCAGAGCTCCTCACATTAAACGTAGACAGCATTCACTAAAAGTCAAGTCTTCCAAATCGGATCCCTGTGGATGATCACTCCTAAGGAGGCATTTTATGTGTATTAACTTTCTACACCCACCTTAGTCACTGATATCGATGAGGTTAAGTTATATGTTCCGAAACAGGTGGATATCCACAGTACACATTCATCTTGTTAGATTGATTAGACTCACGAGTAATCTTTCCTGGTTTTCTCATAAAAGATTGGTTTGTTACATATTTATCGTCACAACTACCTCCCTTCTCTAAAACACACTTGATACACTGTCTTTTCAAACATTCACTACGCTCATGGAGTCTTCCAGATGGAAAAAGCAACTTTTGGCGCAGGGTGTTTCTGGGGTGTTGAATCTGCCTTTCGTCAACTTGAAGGCGTAATCGATGCTGCTGTCGGATATTCAGGTGGGCACACTTCGGACCCGAGTTATCGAGAAGTCTGTTCCGGTCAAACCGGTCACGCCGAAGTGGTTGAAGTAACTTTTGATCCGGAAAAAATCTGTTTCGAAACGCTGCTTGACTCGTTCTGGAAAATGCATGACCCCACTACACGAAATCGTCAAGGTCCTGACATCGGCACTCAGTACCGGTCGATCATCTTTTTTCACAACACGCACCAACAATCCCTGGCAACAACTTCCAAGGAGAAACTTTCCACCTCCGGACGCTATCGAAACCCTGTTGTCACTGAAATTGAGTCCGCGCAAACCTTTTATCGTGCCGAAGACTATCATCAGCAGTACTTCGAGAAAAACGGCCTTTCGAACTGCCATGTAACCTGACGTAAGAACGTCACCAGAACGACTTCGTTAGCACACACCACAAATCTTAGCCTAGAACCCGGATACTCAAGCGGACCTGTCCAATCCTGATCTGAAAAACATATGAATTTTCAAATCGGTCTGTGAGTACGGAGGAAAACGATTATCAGATAACAATCCACAGTCAAATGCCTTTCATAAACCACACACTCTGGTTAGGACAAGGCGGTGTGTGGTACTCCGACAATGGCTGCGTTGTATGAATCGTTTTGCATCGCATCCCGACCAGGGCCCATTCCGCATATTCGTGTTTGGAGATTCCCATGACCCTGTTAACCAAATCAGAAACGGACTGTTTCCATCAAAACGGATATCTCCCTGCTATCCCCGTGCTCAGTCAGGAGGAAATCACGCGATATCGCTCATTGTTTGATTCCTACCTGGAACGTCATAGAGAAAAACTCGCGAGCTTACCGGCACGAGAGAAATATCGGGTCACCTCTCAAATGCACTTTGTCTATAAGTGGGTATTTGAACTGGCAAGTCAGCCACGGATACTCGATGCGGTAGAGGATCTGATTGGCCCCAACCTGCTTGCTTGGGATGCAAACTGGTTTATCAAGATGCCTGGTGACAAGACCTACGTCAGCTGGCATCAGGATGGTACTTACTGGAATATGAGCACACCAAAAGTAATAACCGCATGGATCGCCCTCTCGGACTGCGGACCTTCCAATGGATGCATGCGAGTCATACCTGGAACACACGAACAACCGGCCATACCTCAGCGCGAAACCGATTCACCCAACAACGCACTGTCTCGGGGACAGACCATCTTATCTAACCTTTCAGAAGATACCGCTGTCGATCTCATACTGCGACCTGGTGAAATGTCACTCCATCATGTATGGATTGTTCACGGCTCGAATCCCAACACCTCCTCTCAACCTCGAATTGGAATCGCAATTCGTTATGTCGCGACGGAGGTTGAGAATTCCGCTCCCACAAAACCCCTTGCCCTCTTGGTACGTGGCCAGGATACCTTCGGACATTTTGAACTGCTTGAGCCTCCTCACAGCGATCAGCTGCTCGACATCGAAGCATCACATCACCGCATTATTGAGCGTATTCGTGCGGGCGTAATGGTTGATAAATAATCCTGTTAAAACCGGATCCTCATTCACGATCACATGGAATGTCAGCCAAGAACAGTACGCCATTCCAGGCCCTCGTGCGGTTTCTCGAAAGTCCACTGCCAATGGACTGGATCGTGGTGCCCAAAAAGAGAGTCTCTCCCCTGTCTTCTCCATTAAAAAAAGTGAACAGATAGTCCCTATTGCACACTCACATCACCACTTAAAAGGTTCTATCTGCAACGACGACTTCTGTGAAATCTACTGCTGCCTTGTGTAATTTCAACACCTCTTGATAACGCAGGGATCGTCTCTGCTTTTCCTGTTAAACACAACAACACTCTCTATGGATCTGTCAGACCGCAGATTATCAATAACAGAACTCTCCATGCACTCTGAAAAACAAAATTTAATTTTATCTGAAAGATTATCTCTCCAGCTCGGGTACTTACTGAAAGAGCGTAAACAATTTACGAACTTTTCACCCTATCTCTAACGGAGGGAAGTGTAATGAGACTTCTGCAAACCATACTTAACTGGACGGGAAAACGAGGATCCAAAGGCACTCAATCGGGAAAATCCTATCAGCCTAAAATAGAAAACCTCGAAAACCGTATTCTCATGGCAGCTGATATAACCGGACTTGGCGAACTGGGACTGATCGCTCCTGACAATCCGGATGCCGAAGTAACACTCGACGAATCTACGGGAATTCTGTTAATCGATGGATCGGATCTTTCGGATGAAGTTTTCGTAGCTACAGGAACAAGCACCGACGATGACTCCGGCACGGTGCGCGTTACGGTTAACTCCGAAACGTACACTTTTGGAAGCGATGAAGTAAACGCCATTCATTTTCATGGTAATCGAGGTAATGATTCCTTCGAAAATGCAACCGACATTCCAAGTGTCGCCTATGGAGGAACCGGACATGACACGCTCATCGGTGGAAGATCTCACGATGCTTTATTCGGTCAGGAAGGAAATGATCGCATTGAAGGTCGTGGCAGTGCCGACAAAATAGACGGCGGTTCGGGAAATGATGCATTAGATGGAGGTCACGGTGGTGACCGAATTGTCGGTGGATCGGGTAACGATCGTATTAACGGTGGCCATGGTGCAGATCAGATTCAAGGCAATTCCGGTAACGATCGCATCTACGGTGGAAGTCACAACGACCGTATACATGCTGGCCCGGGTGATGATGTTGTTTCCGGTGGCAATGGCAATGATTCTATTTTCGGTGGCCGAGGTAATGACATCCTTTTTGGAAACCGGGGCAACGATTTCATCGCTGGACAACATGGAAATGATGCCGTTCATGGCGGAACCGGAAATGATGTATTAAAAGGTGGATACGGAAACGATCGCATCTACGGTGGTAAAGGTAACGACCGTCTCTATGGCGGTCCCGGCAATGATGCGTTGTCCGGCGGACCCGGTAAGGATCTTTTGCATGGAGGAAACGGCAACGACAAGCTCTCTGGAGGTTCCGGCAATGATGTCCTCTATGGCGGTAATGGCGATGATATACTGTCCGGAGGTAAGGGAGACGATCTGCTCCAAGGAGAACATGGGAATGATCGCCTCTATGGCCAGAACGGCGCAGACAAACTCTTGGGCGGCAAAGGTAATGACTACCTGGACGGAGGATATGACAAATTAGTCGATGTCCTTTTCGGCGGTCCTGGAAACGATGTTTTCGTCGGTCATTACACCGACTCTGCTAAACCGACGGATGCTTTGGGCAAACCGGTAGCAGAAGATAAGTTCGGTGACTTTGATGCGGATCATGATCGAGAAGTAAAAGTTTTCCATAAAACCCGAAAACCTTTGCCCTCTCGCAACGCCTAACTCCGCTCTCTGGTGGTGTGTGGACACGAGTGTTTCCGGCACTCGTGTCCATTTTCATTCTCTGATCCTGACATGAATAAAGGATATCCCAAGATCCCTGATTGTCTCACTGTCCAGGGAAGTAACCCAGACCATCTAACGCGCCCGTGGTTATACGGTCGCGGTTTCCGAAACCTCCGATTCTTTCTCCGTAAAACAGTAGGAATCACCGACAAAATCGATGGTGATAGTAGCCCCCGAAGGATAACTTCCTTTCAAAATCTCGTTTGCCAGAAAATTTTGAATCCGCCGCTGAATCACACGTTTCAACGGACGTGCTCCATA
>CAXEIY010000162.1:0-6488 GCA_963996245.1 uncultured Planctomycetia bacterium
CAGGAGAATACGCTGCTCGAGTGCCTCCAGACGCAGTCGACGGGCAGGGGAGGGAGCAACAATACACGAATCTCTACGTGACATGATCGATGGCCTCAACGAACTAGAGAAACTTCAATTCGAGTGCCATCCGTAGCCACGGACTAAAACGACTCATCGATGAGCACTGTATCGTAGATCGGGAGAGATCGGGAATCAAGGAAATTGAATGGCTCTTGGTGGCTTGGGGGAATCATGAGTGTTTTCGGAAATTTCAACTTGAGTATAGGAATCAGGTCGTTGTCTTCTTCATTTGGTAATGACCGTAAAGATAGCGTTGTAGCCATGACAAATGGAGTCGATAGGAAATATCAGAAGGTGGAGTGTGAGATGATAAATGTAATGATCTGTTTTTGGAATTTACAGGGCTGAAATAGGGCTGAGCTAGAAAGAATAGAGCGTTCCATTTGTTATCCGAAAATGTAATCGGATCCATGTTTCCGAACTAGGAAGTGACGATTCGATGTATGGTACTTTACGGTCTAGGTGGTTTCCTGAAATGGAAGTGATTGAGATTTACAGATGTCTGATTTCATCGAGGCAATTGTCATTTGCGATTCCTGATACGTAAAAACACTTGATCGAAAGCTCAAAGAAGCCAAGACAGTAGAAGTTCTATTGAAGATGGCAGAGTTTCTTCTTGAACTACGTCAATTGCTGGCACAATACGAATGGAAAAATCGATTTGAAGCATTCGTTTCTAAAACTGAAATCGTAGAAGTTGCTACTGAATGTTTGACTGGAACTTCGACTCATTTCCAGATTATTAGTTGGTGTAAAAATACAGCAGAACTACCGAAATCGGGTTAGAAGCAAGCGTCATAGAACGACTTTCACGATGTGGTGGATGTCGACCACTGCTGTCCGCAATTTTAGTCGAGATCCAGCGTGAGCGGTTCGCGGATGAAACTGTAGTAGTAGGAGGTGCCATAACCCATCGCCATACCGTGTACCCCCTTCTTGAGGACAGCAGCCTTGCGATCTTCCCAGGAGACATAGAATGCGGTGTCTGTGTTCTCGAGATTACCCACCAGCCATTTACAGAATGTGCCGTGACCGGGGAACCACTGGTTGGTGTACTCTTTCTTATAGTGGATAATCTTCAGGCGGTATGCTTCGAACTGATCGACGGTTTCTTTCAGTTCGGCGAGATTGGCATCAGTGGCTCGGACCTGGTAGGCGCGGTACGAGATCAGCATCTCGGTGAGTAACTTGATGAAATCAAAGTGGTCTCGCGAAAGCCGGACCCAGCCTTCGGCACGTTCGGTTTGGGCACGCTTTTCAGCCTCTTGTAGATGAGATTCAAGTGTCTTCAGAACCTCCGGTGGGTACATCGATAAGTACATTTGTGAGGTCGTCAGCCAACGCGGCAATCGTGTGTTGCGGAAGTCGGCCGCAATATCGGTATCGGGTATAGGGATCACCTCGGCCAGTCGTTTCTGCAGCAAATCGAAGAATCGGAGCATCGGTTGGTGCGCATCTTCGAAAACACCACGGCAATACTCGGCGACGATCGCTTCGTGCTCCTGCGAAGGATCACCCATCAGACGTCCCATCAGATAATTGAGAGGGCCTTCAAGACCCCAGTTCGCTTCCGGGTCCAGGCTGATGGCCATGAAGCCGTTTTTGTACAGATAACGCAGACGCGTGGTGACGTCCTCTGCTGTCATGTGGAGATTGACGCCCATGGGACACTGTGTGTTGAACCAATAAGTAAATCCGGTGAAACCGGCAACTTTTCCGCGCCAGGCTGCAATATATTCCTGATTCAGATTCATCATTTCTACGATCACATGATCACCAAAGTAGGGGATCTTTTTGGAGGGCCAGGCGGTGGGTGCGTAACTCATTAACATCAAGACTTTACCGGGGTGGCTCTCGGCCACGGAATCTGAAATATCTTTGTGCAACAGGAACAAGCGTTCGCAAGGTGTCTCACGTAACACGGTTCGCTGGAAAGACTCCCAGCGAATGGGGATGCCTTGAGACGCCTGATCTGCCGCCCATTGCGTCCAGCGGTAGTTGTCGATGTTTTCACAGCGTTCGCACTGACAGCGGAGATAACCGTCCTCTTGACCGAGTGATACCCAATCCAGCCCCTGGTCGTAGCGACTTCTCATGTATTGAATGAGCAGACGCTTAACTTCGGGGTTACTTGTGCATAAGTGGTTACCCCGTTTGGTGCGTTTACCGTCGATCAAGGCGAAGTATTCAGGGTGTTCTCCAAAATACTGGTCCGCAGATACAGCCTCGTAGTATGAGTGTCCTCCAGGTGCTGCTTTGACAGCCTTGCGATAATTATTGGCTTGTGCCGACAGGGATTTGCCAGGCTCATTCAGAATGTTGACGTCGTATACGGAACGCCCGTCCGAGTACGCAAACGCCGGTTGGTAATGGACGTTCAGATTGACGGGTACATGCAGGTCAGTTGTCCGGGGCACGAGTTCGCCGTGTGGGCTGGGGAGAAACCAACGTATGCCGGCGTAATCTTCCAGCAGTTTAATTACCGCCCGGTTGGTTCCCCTCGCACCGACCCAGTCATGCGTTTTGGTTCCCGGATTGTCGTGGCCCAGTAAGAACAGCGTGTTATCTTTAACGATCAATCGGCAGGCATCCCATTTGAGGTTCTCTGCGCTGATTCCGGCCTCGCTAGCCAATCGTGTTGCACCGACCGAAATCAGCCGGCCGGCTGGTAGCGGTTGTCCTTCGACGTACAGCGGTAAGGTGGCGCCGCTTGCTTTATGGACGTATTCGACCAGCCAGTCCGCGGCCGTTTTTGTCCATTGAGGGGCGTCGGCCCGAATAACGATCGTGGCGGTCGGCTTGCCGTGCTGGACGATCTTGAAATCTTCGTTAGTATCGGCGGCTAGTTGCAATGTCAGTGACGTCGTCAATATCGTCAGGACAATGAATCCGATTTCCCTGGAGAGTGTAGTGTGTACCATTCGGAGTCTCTCTAAGTGTTTCCCCTGGGAAAATACGATCTGGTTGATTTCAAACAAAGCCTATCAGAATCTCTTACTCCCGTGACGGGCGGTGGTGATGATTTATAGGAAAAGCGAGATGCTATGGCTGCCATCTGGAGACGTTTGCGGGAAACGGAGAGTTACCAATTACTAGCTGTTACAGCAATCCTTCGCACTCGGTTGACACAAACAGACAACCGCTGAGTACTATGTTCACAATCTGTTTCCATATCAGTAAAACGGTCTGTCGGCCATTGTCCGCAGTTGCCGTGCGAAAAGGAGTCTCTTGTCTAAGGATATTATAATCAGCTAACCTTTTAGACGGGAGTCGCTATACAAACAAGAGTAAGGAGGTTGTCAATCTGATGAGGAATGATGAAATGGTGACAAGCATTGAGTCAGGTGGCTACGTTTTTTGGCTTCACCGATATGTCTGGGACAAAAAACAGATACTCTTCAGAATCACAGCGGGGGCGCACCAGGGGCTGCCTCTAGCATGAAACTGCCTGAAAAGAACGGGGAAGCGAGATGAAAGGTGCGAAGATAAACAGTGCTTTTATCAAAGGTTTGACGAGATGAGGCTTTTCACAGATGATCTGCTGGCTGCGATTCGTGAGCAGTTCGATTATGTCGAGTCTGATCCGGTCGACGGGGATCGCATCTTTCTGGACTCGGCATCTGGATCGCTGCGACTGAAGGCGGCAACGAATGCCCTCGCCGAGCATTCTCGCTGGCCCGATCAGGTTGGTCGACTGGGCGGTGGTTCCGATCTTGTGACAGACAGCATTCAAAAAGGAACGGTAGATGTGCGTTTGCTGCTCGGAGCGCAGTCGGGCGTGATCATGCCGGCGATGAGCGCTACCCATGCTGCGTTTCGAGCCGTGAATGCAGTACTCTCCGATCGGCCGAATGGGAACGTGGTTACGACCAGTATCGAACATCCAGGCGTTTATAATGCGACGTGCAGGCTTGCCCAGACGCACGGACACGAGTGGCGCGTTGCACCAGTCGATCCTGGTACGGGGTTTGTCTCGAGGGAATCGATTCTCTCTCGAGTTGATCGAGAAACGCGACTCATTGCCATTATGCATGGGGCAAACCTGACCGGAGCCGTGCACAATGTCACTGCCGTCACACGTGAAGCTCGGGCGATCAACGACGATGTTTTCGTGTTGTGCGATGGTGTGCAGTTCGCCCCGCACGCGCCGGTGGATGTCTCGGCACTCGGTGTCGACGCGTATGTGTTCAGTCCTTACAAGGTGTTCTGCGTTAAAGGCATCGGGTTCGCCTGGCTTTCAGATCGCATGGCTTCGCTGCCGCACTGGTCGCTGGCTGGCAAACCACCCGATGACTGGTCACTCGGGTGTCCGGAAAACGCGACGTTCGCTGCCTGGTCGGCGGCCGTCGATTACATCGAGTGGCTGGGAGGCCATTTCACGTCGTCATCCGACCGACGTGAACGAATCGTCGCGGCGATGCGTGCTAGCCAGTTGCACCTTGAAGCCCTTCTGCATCGTTTGGTCCATGGAATGCGGGGCATGGACCACGTGGAACTGATTGGGGTGGATGATGATTTGACAAATCGAGTATGCCTTGTTCTGTTCAATATCGATGGTGTTTCTGCCGCTCAGGCTTCCGAGCATCTTCACGGCCAGGGAATTCGGGTTCCCCATCGTGTGTTTGAGTCCAGCGAGAAATACGCGCTTGAGTCGTTGGGTGTACGCGATGCTCTGCGTATTTCAGCCTGCCACTACAACACGCCGCAGGAAATGGATGTATTCCTGCGGGCCGTTGGTCAGATGACTCAATGATGCGGCGCTCACACAACAATAAGACGGATTGGTTCCACTGTATGGACCAATGAAAAAATGTATAGAAGACGACAGCAACTATCTCATCGCTAGGAGCAAAAATCAAAACAGTAGTGGGATAATTTTCTGGGGCGGTACGTAGTCCTCTATAAAAATGAATGCGGTGTTAATTTCGAACTAGTTATTGAAAACTTGTACGAGGATGGATTACCGAATGACTGTCACAGATGGTCGTCCATATGACAACCGTTTCTAGTATCGGACTGCCTTGGGATTATTAATTCTATTTATTTAGAGTCGGTTCAGGATTGTCGAAATACGGTATTCTCAGGAGGTGAAGTGGTAAGGAACAAAACGGATGTGATATGTAGCAATGTCGTCAGGAAGGGCATTTTAGTTCGGCTGTTATTGGAAAAGAAAAATTACATATGAAACACCTGGTCGTTGTCATACTTTTGGTCACAACTCTGATTGGCTATGCAAGTGACAATAAAGATAAGGCTCCAGTCAAGAAAGAGACGGACGATAAGAAACGGGGAGCCTTATCTGCTGTCAATTCTGAGAAGAAATCGGAAAAGAAGATTAAGCATTTTCTGGAGTATCTTTTTGGCGATTTCAAAAAATCAGGTGGCAAGAAATCGTTCATGCCCAGGACCGCTTTTGAGTATGCCAAGATGTGCGAGCCTGAGTTGGGTGTTCCGCCCAAGATTAATCTCGATGAGTGTATCGAAATCCCACTCTACGTTAATGGTGTTCAGAAGTATGGCGTTATTCTGAGCAAAGAAGCGGATAATCCAAATTTACAAGGTAAGGAATTTACCTCATCGGGATCGGTTCTACAGCGTTACGAGGGCAGAACGGATGAGGATAAACCTCTCCCCGATGTTGTCTGGATTGCCTTTGGCCGAAATGAAGATTGGGATGGTGACCAGCGAAGGTTTGTGGGGTCGGTGCAGATGATAGGGTACAACAAGAAAACCGGCGCGACTGCTTTTTTTGAATCCAAATTCCAGAATCTGAACGATTGGGTCAAGCAAGACAAGGGCACTCTACGCATGCGTGGTAAGATTCCCTGGATCGACAAACCCGAGGAATTCAATAAGGCCTTTGTCCCTTCACCAATGCAATGCGTTTCCTGCCATCAGGCTGATCCATTTGTTACCAACCCATTCATCAAAGCGGCCAAGATTCCCGGCACCAAAGAGACGGTGGTACCTGTTCTGGATAAGGATTCACCCTATTACGTTATTGGCGGTGAGAATTGGGACATGAGAACCATGCATGTTGAAGGCAATTCCTGTTTCGATTGTCATCGTGTCGGCATGAAAACAGTTGAATTATTTATGAATGCGGGTTGGGATCCCAACAACCATATGCCTCCATATAATCCGGGTAGTTTGGTCGATGACGTCCGTGAATTATTGAATGCCTGGAAACAAGGTCCCGAGAATGTTCCAAATGCCAATTGGATTATTCCACCAGCCCGAGGAAACAAAAGTCAAATCGTTGGAAAAGACTATCCCTACAAAGCAAGATTCAATAAATGGGAAAAAAGTTATTTCATTCCCTAGATATCGAGTGAGTTAGTCCTTCTTGAAAACGGATCTGGGTGACTTCTGTACTGACAGGGTATCGGTGCCACGTTGCGGAAGGATATCACCTGTATATCATG
>CAXEIY010000163.1:0-39320 GCA_963996245.1 uncultured Planctomycetia bacterium
CAAAAAGTAGGCACCGTTTCGAGTTACCACCAGTCAAGGTTTTCACGGCGAGGCCGCCTTTAAACAATTCGGCTAGGGAAGTCAGGTGTTTTCTATGCGTTCTTTTCCCATCCAAGGTACCAGCACCGGGGGTATTAATACGGTACCATCCGATTGTTGGTAATTCTCCAGAAGGGCGATGAGGGTACGGCTCAGGGCAATAGCCGTTCCGTTCAACGTATGGACAAACTGTGTACCTTTTTTACCTTTACTGCGAAATCGAATAGCCAAGCGTCTTGATTGATAGTCCGTGCAATTGGAACAGCTTGTAATTTCGCCCCAGTTTCCCTTGGATTGACCTGAGGTGGCGTTCTTTTCAGATGGTGTTCCTTCCCTCCCCGGCATCCATGCTTCTAGGTCATATTTACGATACGCCGGGCCGCCTAGATCTCCAGTACAGGTGTCAACAACTCGGTACGGTATTTCGAGTCCTTGGAACAATTCTTCTTCAATGGATACAAGCGTTTCAAGCATAGCGTTACTTTGTTCCGGAGTCGTAAAGATAAACATCTCCAACTTACTAAATTGATGAACACGATATAGTCCGCGAGTTGCACGTCCATGGGCTCCCGCTTCGGTCCGGAAACAATGTGACAAACCGGCAAGTAGGATGGGAAGGTCGGATTCATCCAGTATTTTATTGCGGAACATTCCACCCAGGGTGATTTCTGCAGTTGCGATCAGGCTCAGGTGAGTGTCTTTTATGGAATAAATCTGTGTTTCGTCTCCTCGCGGTGAAAAGCCAATGCCATCAAGGATTTCATCTCGTGCAAGATCGGGAGTGATTGTAACGGTGAATCCCTTCTTTATCAGCAGTCGTAAAGCATATTGAATCAATGCCTGTTCGAGCAGAACCGCATCGTTTTTAAGGAAATAAAATCCGCTTCCGGTGACACGTGATCCGGCATCAAAATCAACAAGATCCAGAGATTGTCCGATTTCTAGATGATCTTTGGGTGGAAAATCGAAGGTTCGTGGCTGTCCCCATGTCCTTAATTCAAGATTATCTGTTTCTTCCTTACCTACCGGAGCGTCGGGATGAGTCAGATTGGGAATTCTGCTCCATTCACGATGGAGCCTTTCGTCGACTTCGCGGTGTTCTTGTTCTGAAGTTTGAACCTCTTCCTTCAATTGCCGCCCTTCATCAATCAGGGATTGTCGTTCCTCGTCACGGGCACTACGCACGGATTGCTGTAGTTCTTTCTGGTGATGTCGCATGGATTCGATACGGTGAATGAGAGCTCTTCGTTGCGTATCGAGCTCAAGGATTTCATCGACATTCACATCGATTCCACGGTTTCGGCAATTACTGGCCACTTCAGCGTGATGTTGGCGAATAAATTGGAGGTCAAGCATACGTTTCCCGATAGCGATAAAAAGATTGGAGCCCCGATGTGAACAACACAGAGACAAACCGAGTTCAGTCTGAAGGAGGGCGATCAAAGTTTTGCAATTAGCAACGAGTGTCGTCAAACGGTAACATAGCTTGGGGGCATATAAAAGCCGTTCTGGGCAGTTTCAGTATTACCGGTCCAGTCGCGTAAGCATATTAAATCGGGAAGTCTTGATGATCCGATTATTCGTCAGCGTGTTGTGGTGCTGTTTGTTTCTCCAAGCTGTTGGTTCCGTGTTCGGGTTCATGCCGTCATCAGGCGGCCATTGTTTTGGGGCCGAAAAAGAGTTGCCCGGGTACTGTCGCTTTTCCACATCGAATCCAGATTATCGAGTCGATAATCGAATTCGGGAAAAAGTACGTAAGTTAGTTAATGAGCTGGATGCTCCAACACGAAATCGGCGGGACCGGGCGCAACAGATGCTGGAACTACTGGGTCCCGGTATTCTGCCACACCTCTCCGCGATGAGTAGCGGTAGTCTTGAACAGAAACGACGCTTGGTTCAGATATGTCAGGCGCTCTACGTGCGCAGAGCCCATGGAACCCAATCTGCCCGTAGATTAACAGTGAAGGCCAGTGAAACGAGTCTTCAGAAGGTTTTGTATTCGGTCGTTGCGCAAACTGGTAACGATATGGTCGACGTCGATAAGTTTTTCCGTTCACCAAGGGGAAAACATACTTTTAACGTGGACTGGAACGACATGACCTTTTGGCAAGCAATCACGACACTTGCGACCCAGAAGGGGTGGCAGTTGGCTCTTGATGCAGACCACAAAATTCTCGCATTCAATTCCGCACAATCTGATCAGAAAGCGGTGTTTTTACAACAGAATAGTCCATTTTGTGTGTTGGCGGGTTCTATTAATTTGAAAGAAGGTATGTCGGAGGACATCTACGAGTTGCCTGTTGAGGTGTTGTGGGAACCACGGATAAGGCCACTCTTCTGGACGTATGAGATGAAGGATGTGTTGGGAATGCTGGACGAAGAGAAGGAAGTTCTTCCGTTTGATTCCGAAGCTGCATACGAAGTTCTACCCAGGGAAGGGCAGATCGGATTGAAACAGGTTCTGCAATTGAAACTTGACGGAAAAGAGTCTGCACAGATAAAGGAAATTCGGGGAAAATTGACAGCGGCCATTCCATCAGTTAGCGAACCCTTTTCTTTTCCCAATCCGGCCGACCTTAAGTCCCGAAGATACTATCGGAAAGCGGGTCTGAGCGTGGAGTTAGAGCACTTCCAGCGTGACCTATCACGTATTCACGGTAAATTCCTTCTTTATTTTGACGATCTGTACAGTGTGAGACTGGAGTCTTATCAGCGGGCTGGATGGTTCGGGTGCCATGAAGTCTATATTCGGTCTTCCCATGATCCCGGTGCGGTGTACAGAGGTGTTTTGAAGTTTGTAGTAAATGATCCACAAACTATAGAAGTGAGCTACGAGTTTTCAGGAATTCCTGATTCCTTTGTAGAAAATGAACTTATTTACTGTGCACCACCGATGATCTTGGAAGTTGTCGTTCATTATGTATTTTCTAGTCTACCGTTACCCTAGTTTATCTCTTATGGTGCAACTTGTGGAAAAGAGGAAAATATCGTAATTGAAGTTGTTTGTGGACTGAGATTTTATCTAGGACGTCTATACCGGTAGAATAGCGTCGCAGGTTTCCCATAATTCAGGTAAATCCTGATTGAAAGTGGTATTCCTTTTCGAAGTGAAGCGAGTGGGATAACTATTTTCGTGAGAATTGCCATGACCAAAGAAATACAGCGAATAACCATACCTGACATCGTGGAGATGAAGGCTGCTGGAAAGAAAATCACGATGTTGACAGCTTATGATTTTCTAATGGCGGAATTACTGGATGATGCCGAACTCGATATGATTCTGGTGGGCGACAGTCTTGCAATGGTAGTTCAGGGTCGGGATACCACGCTTCCGGTAACCTTGGATCAGATGATTTATCATGCTGAAATGGTTGGACGTGCTGTCAAACATGCGTTGGTTGTTGTGGATATGCCGTTTTTGTCTTTCAATCTTGGTATTGAAAAAACACTTGAGTCTGCAGGACGAGTTTTGAAAGAAACCGCATGCCACGCGGTAAAACTGGAAGCAGGCCCTGAGCAGGCGGAAACCATTCAGGCGCTTACGTCTGTCGGAATTCCGGTTATGGCGCACGTTGGATTAAGACCACAATCTGTTCTAGCGATGGGCCGTTACCGCGTTCAGCGGGATAAATCACAATTAATTGCGACTGCTAAGGCTGCTGAATCATCCGGAGCATTCAGTATTGTCCTGGAGTGTATTCCCGTCGAGATTGCGGAAGAAATAACCAGTGCAGTATCGGTGCCTACTATCGGCATTGGATCGGGTCCGGGATGTGACGGTCAGGTGTTGGTTACCCACGATGTACTGGGCTTGTTTGATGGATTCAAACCACGTTTTGTGAAGCATTTTTCAGAAATTCGGCAGCAATCTGTACAGGGAATCAAGCGTTATTGCAGGGAAGTAAGGGAAGGTGTTTTTCCCGATGATGAGCACTCTTTCAGATAATCGGTATGGTTCGGTTGAACAATACGACTTCACCCCGATATGGCAGTCATTAATTTCTAAGCGAAGCCAAGGTGTAGAAGGAGTTCACGGCGGTCTGATAGGATGTTGGAAAGATAGAAGACGATTTTAGGCCAGAAACGGGTCCAACCCCATGTTTTCTTGACTTTCTCGACGTTGTTTTTCGAATTTCATCAAAGTATGTCGCTGTTGGAAATGATCCTGTTCTCGCTTTTTCTGGCATTTATCAAAAAAATTGCGAACGCGAAAATACGGAATCCCTTGTAGCTTTTTACCGCGGTAGGTACGTTGTAATCTTACCGCTTTTTCAGGGTCCAATGCCTGGACCAGGTCATCATCAAGGGATATAAAAAACTGTCCAGTTCCAGGATCTCCCTGTCGACCTGAACGTCCGACGAGCTGACGGTCTATCCGACTGGAATCATGACGTTCTGTAACGAGTACGAACAGTCCTCCCAGTTTTTCGACGTCCTTGCCAAGACGGATATCCGTTCCTCGCCCAGCCATATTCGTAGCAATGGTTACAGAAAAAGGTTGTCCGGCCATTTTAATGATATCGGCTTCTTGTTCATGTTGTTTGGCATTGAGAACGGAATGAGGGATATTCACTTTTTCAAGCATGGAACTGAGATGCTCTGATTTTTCGATAGAGGGTGTTCCAACAAGGACGGGTTGGCCGCGTGAATAGAGTAATTGAATCTTTTCAAGCACAGCATCTATTTTTTCTCGTTCGGTCGGGTAAATGCAATCGCTTTCCTGGGTTCTGCATAACGGTCGATTAGTTGGAATTTCAACCACTTTTAGTTTGTAGATCTGATGGAATTCCTGTGAAGAGGATTGGGCAGTACCCGTCATGCCGGCAAGTTTCTTATACCGTAGGAAATAGTCTTGTGTGGTGGTTCGTGCGGCAGTTCCGGTGTCGGGGGTAATGGGTAGTTGCTCTTTTGCTTCGATGGCCTGGTGTAATCCTCCTCGCCATTTACGACCTGGCATCGTGCGTCCTGTGTTTTCATCGATAATGAGAACTTCATCGTTATCAACCATGTAATCACGATCACGTAACATTCCCCGATCTGCCCTGATCGCGCGTTCGACAAACTCATATATGGACTCCATAGGAATAGCATCCATTCCCTGTGGCGTTGAAGTACTTCGGATGGCCCGTCTTCCTTCTTTGGTCAGGGATGCTTCCTTTTTTTCAGAGTTGTATGTGTAGTGCAGGGTGGGATCTAAAGAGGTAACGAATTGCGATGACCACTCATAAGCCTTGATATTTGCTTTGTCACGAGCCGTCATCATGGTGGTGCTTATAATAAGTGGCGTTCGTGCTTCATCAATAAAAACACTGTCGGCTTCATCAACTATGGCATAGTACGGTTCGCGCTGGACGGTTTTGGTGCCATGCTTTCCACTCGTACTGAATAGAGAGCTCGGTTGTATGGATGCAGGTGTATTTGAATCTGCACCAGCGAGACGATCCCTTAGAAAGTCAAATCCAAACTCCTTGGCAGTTCCATACGTAATGTCGCATGCATAAGCAGCTTTTCGTTCGGAACTTTGCATGGGGGTTTGAATACATCCTACCGAGAGGCCCAGTAAGTGGAAAACGGGTCCCATCCAAGCGGCGTCACGGCGTGCCAGATAGTCATTGACAGTGACGATATGCACACCCTTACCGCTCAATGCATTGAGATAAGCTGGCATGGTTGCAACAAGCGTTTTGCCTTCGCCTGTCTGCATTTCTATTATGGAACGATGATGAAGGGCAATGGCTCCAAGAATTTGGACGGCAAAATGCCGCAGTTGAATGGTACGCTGAGCAGCTTCACGTATCAGGGCGTATGCTTCGGGAAGAATCTGTTCAGCAGTTTCACCCCCTTTCATTCGCCACTGTAATTCCAGGCTGTGTTTTCTGAGAGATTCGTCATCAAGTGACGTAAAGAGGGACTCCATTTTGAGGATGTAATTAACAGTAGGAGCCCATTTCAAGCGTTGAAGGATACCAGCACGTCCGCCTTTGAACACAGCCAAACGAGCCTGAGGCTGGCGGTGAAACCAGTTGCTTACGAAACGATTCTTCTCCAACACTAAGGGCATCTCCTTTTTAGGAGGTAAGGATATCTAGGAATCGCCTTCTTGTTTCCTTCGTACTTGAGGCGTCTCGATCGAGTTCGGCTTGGCCTGTCAAAGCGGGAATTTACCTCAGATGCGAAACAAGATTTTCAATCCCCTTTGCTTTAGGAGTTATGTCACGATGAGACTAGTTTTTCTCCAGTAAAGATGGAAGTGAAGAACTTGTAAGACGTTGACTAGGTCGGACCAGAGCACCGGTTGTGCTGTGAAAGGAAGTAACATGTAAGCAGATAAAGTTTTTGGACAGATCATGTACAGAACGCTATATTCGATCACCAAACAGTTGGATCCAAGGTATATGTGGTATGACGTCTGAGTTGTTCATTCCACCTGAAATGAATTAGTGATCAAGAAGGAAGTAGGGTCAAATGACTGCACCTGTAATTGAACCTGGGAAGACGCGAGTTGGCTGGATTGGAACTGGTGTGATGGGTGCCTCGATGTGTGGGCATTTAATGAAAGCCGGATTCTCTGCAACGGTTTATAACCGTACCAAATCAAAGGCGGATGACCTTGTAAGCCAAGGAGCATCCTGGGGAGAAACTCCCAAAGCAGTTGCTGAAAATTCAGATGTTGTTTTCAGTATTGTCGGTTTTCCTCACGACGTCCGTGAGGTCCTTTTGGGATCGGAAGGCGTTCTGGCTGGATCGTCGTCAGGCAATGTCATTGTTGACATGACTACCAGTGAACCTTCATTGGCTCAGGAGGTGCACGCCGCTGCCAAGTCTCAGGGTGTCTCATCCATTGATGCGCCGGTTTCAGGTGGTGATGTTGGAGCTCGTGAAGCGAGACTTTCGATCATGATTGGTGGTGATCAAGAGGTCGTTGATGCGATGCAACCTTGCTGGGATGCGATGGGAAAAACCATTGTACATCAGGGAGGGCCAGGTGCTGGCCAGCATACGAAAATGGTTAATCAAGTGTTGATTGCCACGAATATGATTGGCGTGTGTGAAGCACTTCTTTACGGTTATAAAGCCGGCTTGGATTTGTCTGTCGTCATGCAATCTGTTGAAAGCGGAGCTGCCGGATCGTGGTCACTTTCGAACTTGGGCCCTCGTATAATTGACAATAATTTTGATCCAGGATTTTTTGTCGAGCACTTTATTAAGGACATGGGAATTGCACTTCAAGAGGCCAAACAAATGGGGCTATCGCTTCCCGGATTGGCGTTGTCTCATCAATTATACCTCGCGGTCCAAGCCCAGGGGCATGGCAAAGACGGTACACACGCTCTTGAACTGGCGCTCGCAGAAATGGCAAATATTGATTGGAAAAGTCGATAAAGTTGGTTTTTTGGCGAGTGATTGACCGAAATTAAGCATATTACGGTTGGGATTGTCCGAACGTGTTTCGGTTTTCCGTAGCATCCTTTTCGTTGGCCGACCAAGTCGGGGTGTTGGCGCGTTGCTTCCGTATGCTGTGCAGTGTTTTAGGCAGTGCAGACGCACTAGGAATACGAAGGCCCGATCCGAAAAAACCCTAATTTTATGCAAAATGAGTTTGGAGTGTATGATGAGAAGATTGTTACGCCTTTTGGGAGCTCTGTGCTTGCTTGCTATTGGGTACTTGATAGGTTCCAACGGTAGTTTTACCGGAACGGTTTCTGCCCAGCCCGTACAGCAGCAGGCAGGTTCTGGACTTTCTGAAGAAACTCAACAGAAAGTCGAGACGGCTTTACGGGCACTTAATGCAGCTATGGATGCCCTTATTGAGGAAAAACAGTATGTGCCGGCAATTGAAGGATTGAATGCCTTTGCCGTGACTACAGTCGCTGGTGATATGATTGCCGAGCTTGAGGCTGGCAGGGGAGTGGATCCCGAAACATATGCTGGAATCTATGCAGGGTTGGCTATAGACAAAGTGAAAGAAAAGCTCGAGCGTGACGATCAGGGTCGTATCACGTTTGATGGGAAATTGGTGCGAATGTACCCTCTTTCCAAGTTGAAACAACTTTATTCAAATCGTAGTTCAATTGCAGCCCAGTAACCTCTGCAGATTTGAGAATGCCGATGTTCTTTAATCTGGTAGAGAGGCATTTGTTTTCTGTATAAGAGGATAGCAATCGCTTGTCAGAGCAAAAAGGCACCCGACGATCCGTTTGTGGTGATGTACTGAGAGGCCTCGATGTTCAAGGGAGATACTGTTTTCCCTATCTGTAATTTCATGTTGCGGACTGCATTTGAAGTATTATCATGTCCTAACGGTATCATTCTGTTGAGATAGCTGACTGGGAACCGTTGGCATCGATCTATACCCCGCATTGGTTTGGGGCGATTCTTGAGATAGCATCCGTTGAAAAGGAGATGGTTAAGTGACGTCTAAATCAAAGACGCCTAAAGAGGTGTTGGCGCTGTGTCGTGAACGGGATATCAAAGCAGTCGATTTTCGTTTTATGGATTTTCCGGGCATTTGGCAGCACTTCACAATTCCCAGTGAAGCACTTACGGAAGATGTCTTTGAAGATGGATTAGGATTTGACGGATCATCGATTCGTGGTTGGCAAAAAATAAATGAAAGTGACATGCTAGTCATGCCACAGCCCGAAACCGCTATAGTCGATCCGTTTTTCCAGATTCCGACATTGTCGATGATCGGCAATATTCAGGACCCGGTTACCAAAGAGGACTATTCTCGGGATCCTCGTAATGTGGCTCGTAAATCAATTAATTACATGAAGAGCACGGGACTGGCAGACGTAGCATTTATCGGTCCGGAGTTGGAGTTCTTTGTTTTTGACGACGTGCGATTCGACCAGAATGCTCACGAAGGTTATTACTCAGTTGATTCGCGAGAGGGTGCTTGGAACACCGGTCGTGATGAGGGGCCGAATCTGGGTTACAAGCTTCGCTACAAAGAAGGTTATTTTCCGGTTCCGCCAGCTGACAGCTTGAGTGACATTCGTACGGAAATGATGCTCACAATGGGCGAATGTGGTATCGAAGTTGAAACCCAGCATCATGAGGTAGCCACAGGTGGCCAAGGAGAAATTGACATGAAATTTTCTCCCTTGGTGGAAATGGCAGATGCGGTTCTCATGTATAAGTACATTGTAAAAAATGTTGCTAAGAAACATGGGATGACCGCTACCTTCATGCCGAAACCAATTTTTGGTGATAACGGATCGGGAATGCATAGTCATTTTTCTCTGTGGAAAGATGATCAACCATTATTTGCAGGATCGGGCTATGCCGGCTTGAGTGAGATGGCGATGCATGCTATCGGCGGAATTTTGGCTCATGCACCAGCGATTTGTGCTTTTACCAACCCAACAACAAACAGTTATAAACGTTTGGTTCCGGGATTTGAGGCTCCGGTAAATTTGGCCTATAGTCGAAGAAATCGGTCGGCTTCAATCCGAATACCGATGTACAGTGCGAGTCCTAAATCGAAGCGAATAGAGTTCCGCTGTCCTGACCCCTCCTGCAATCCATATCTAGCGCTTTCCGCGATTCTGATGGCCGGACTTGACGGCATCCAAAACAAGACTAATCCTGGTGAACCGCTTGATAAGGATATCTATGATCTGGCTCCGGGTGAGCTGAAGCGTGTGCCGAAAACACCGGGATCTTTAGACGAAGCATTGGACGCGTTACAGTCGGATCACGAATTTCTTTTACGCGGTGATGTCTTTACACCGGATGTGATCGAGAATTGGATTTCGTATAAGCGTGAGAATGAAGTGGATGCACTTCGCTTGCGGCCTCATCCTTACGAGTTCATGCTGTATTACGATATTTAAAAATCGATAGTAATCTCGGTGAAACATCCGATTTATTACAGAGCTAATGGGATTCCGTGGATAGGCAATCCCATTAGCTCGTTTTTTTAGTGGGTTTAGAAGTGCTCAGATGCGATAAACCTCACGGACGTTTCGGTTATTTCGAAATGGCAGAATAGATCTGTGATCACAGAGGTGCGGCTCCCGAGAGTCTTTTGTTGTGCGAGTTTATTATCCGGGGTCGCTGACCATTTCCGCCATGGCAGATTCTGGGATGTTAAAGTTCGCGAAAACGTTTTGCACGTCTTCATGTTCGTCGAGAAATTCGAGTAGTCTGAGAATCTTTCTTCCTGATTGTGCGTTCAGATCAACAGTATTGGATGGCACTCGACTCAGTTCGGAGACTTCACAAATGATATCGGATTTTTCCAACGCCATCCGAACATCCTGAAAAGAGCCGGGAGCACAAGTAATTTCATACATGCCATCGATTTCTTTCAAATCATCGGCTCCAGCCTCCAGAGCAATTTCCAGTAGTTGATCTTCGGCTATGGTTTTCGAATCAACAAGAAACAACCCTTTTCTTTCAAAGATCCAGGCGACACAGCCACTTTGTCCTAAGCTGCCACCTCCAGATTCAAAAATCTTACGTAACTCACCCGCAGTTCGATTACGATTATCGGTGAGAATTTCACACAAGACTGCGACGCCACTAGTACCGTATCCCTCGTATAGTAATTCGAAAAATTCACCACCATCCAGTTCGCCAACCCCTTTTTTAATGGCGCGCTCGATATTGTCTTTTGGCATGCTTGCTTGTCGGGCCTTATCAATGGCGTAGCGGAGCTTTAAGTTAGTATCGGTGTCCGCACCTCCGTGGCGTGCGGCCACAATGATTGCCCGACTTAATTTACTGAAAAGTTTTCCTCGGCGAGCATCAATGACTCCCTTTTTGTGCTTGATACCTGCCCAATGAGAGTGGCCAGCCATAATTTCTGCTCCTACGGTGTACATCTGCAAGTGGCAGTATAAGTATAAAGTGAATGATAGAGGATGAGGATCAAGTGGAAGTCCAGTGAAATAAGTCGTCATTGGACAGGGATGCAATGTACTTGGTGATAACCGCCCAATCTTTCCATGTCACATCGCAGCTACAGCACTGTATTTATCGGATTTGGTCAATTTTTTTGCGAATCTGATCAATTTGCTCAGTGTCTGGTTCTTGAGCTTTCTTAAGAAGATCCACGGATTTTTCCCACGAAGATTTCGCTTGATCAGATTGTTTGAGTTGAAAGTAAACGTCTCCGAGATGATCCCATATGACCGGATCATCGCCGTCGGGTTGTTGAGAGGCTTGTTTTAGGGTGTCACGAGCTTCTTCTGCTTTATTCAGTTTGAATAAGACCCATCCCAGACTGTCCATGTACGCGGTATTTTGCGGCTCGGCATCTACCGCTTTGCGAATCATCTTTTCTGCCTGAAGAAGATTCTTTTCCTGATCGGCCCATAAGTATCCGAGGTCATTGTTGGCATGGGGATCATCAGGTGAATCATTGAGAATACGTAATAGCATTTCTTCAGATCGATCGTGATCACCGCGTTCAACGTAGATATTAGAAAGCATAAAATGTGCTTCTCGCAGTGCGTTCAATGGCAGCATCTGTTGGGATTCTGCTAGTCCGTAAGTCCATTCATCCCAATAGCTGTCAATCAAAGCCTGGTAGGCAGATTCTGCCTTGTCCCACTCTCGTGCATAGTAGTAGATCCATGCTTGCAAGGCTTCCATGGCTGCGCGCAGATAGGCAGGGGAACGGCCTGAACTGAAAATTTCACGAGCTTCAGTTGCGGCCTCAAGGGCTTTATCTGTTTTACTGTCAAGTGTGAGTGCGCGTACCAAAAAGACATGAAACATGACGGCTGTTCGTGCATTTTGGTTGATGGCATTACGAAAAACGACGGTGGCTTCCTCGTATCGATTATTTCTAAACAACAATAAACCTAATTGAAAATGCCATCTGGGATCGGAACTTCGTTTCAGGGATTCTCGGTAAAAGGCAATAGATTCATCGATTAACTCAGCTATTTCCGTAATTCTTGCGACGGCATAAATGCTGCCAGTGGAGATTTCGCTATCATCCTTCTGCAATTGTTTTTTAGCAACGGATACAAGACTTTTTAGAAAGACATCATCCTTAGCAACATCACGGAGTTCCCTGCGGACTACATCGAGTCGATTGTTGTTTTCGCGCCAAGTGCGACCCAGATGATCAAAGAGTTGTTCGGGATTTTCGGTTTTATGAAAAAGGGAAGTCAGTTTTTGAAAGCCTTCGGGTTGTGGCGTTTGCGCCAGCAGGGAAATGTACAAGAGGCGGGCACGTTCGTACTCACCTTCAGAAAGCAGTCGGTTTGCCAGTAAATACTTGAGCGAGGAGTTGTTTTTAGCGGCTTCTTCCAGTTGAGGTAAAAACTCACTACTGCGAGAAAGTTTGTCCAGCGCTAGACCGAGCAACTGGTAGGCTTTCCGCTGACTGGAGCCAGCCTGTTCCTCAAGATAGCTTGTAATGGCATCATGTGCTATTTGCGGTTCTCCTGTTGCGATATAACTGGCTGCCTTTTCCAGGTTCAGTTCAGGATAATTTTCCTGTTGTTCACCAATGTGTTTAAAAAGGGTGAGTGCATCATGGTGTTTCCCCGCTTTTTGGTAGCTTTGAGCGATTTGAAAATAAGCCCGCAGTGGTGGTACTCCAAGTGCACGCTTAAGGCGACTTTCATCCAGACCTTGACTTTCCGGATTGTCGATGGCTAGACGGACCTGCTGGTATGCTTTGGCTGCTTTTGAGAAACGTTCCTGCTTGCTGTATAATTGCCCAAGCTGGTTCATTACAGAAAGATAAGCCATTCGGTTTTCCTGTAAAGGCTCGCTTTGGCTGAGTTGTTCCAAAAGCTGTACTGCGTGGGAATGATCCTGCGAACGTGTCAGCATTTGTGCAAGCTGGTATACCTCTTGATATCCATTCGGGTCTAGTTTAAGCATGGATACGAGGTATCTCACAGCGGAGTCAATACGACGCATTTCAAGTGCTAAACGCCAGAGCGCTTGATAGCTTTCAGTAGAACCTGCGTCAAAATGAACTACTTGCTGGTAGGCGCGAAATGCTGCCAGATTTTCACCTCGAGTCTGGTGCAGGAACGCGGTACAAAACCAAGCAATAGCCTGGATTTCGTTTTCCTGTTCTTGGGTCCTTGGACGCAAGGGATTAAGAGAAGGTACGCGGTCATCAAGCGATTGAATTCTAAGGTCGGTCGTCTTTTTCGAAACAGCTTTTTGAGTATCTGATTCGGAGGCGCACGCACGAATCTGAAAAAGAGGGTAAAAGGCTGTAAGAAGGATGAAAGGAAGGGCCCATTTCAATTTTCGAAGCCAATGCATATAGTCCATCCTGCAAGAGGTTTGTAACCACATTCAACTTCATCTATCCGTATGTTCTCACCATATCCACCATTCCGGACATGACCTTGAGCCTTCACACGTAATTTCTGAGAAGACAGAGTGGGAATCAACATATGATATCAAATGAAGGGGATCCTTTCTATTGAACCTAAGGAAAGGGAGTGACTTGTTGATCGATTGCAGGAATAAGGTGCCAAATTGGATTATCCGGACCGTCCTTTTCCTTTGTGCAACACGGATATTGTCAGCGTCCTTCAAGGATTGTTGACTAGTGATTCCAGTGTTTTAACACTTCATGCGCGGCATTATGTCCGGGTGCTGCTGTCACTTCACCACCTGGATGACAACCGGCACCACATAAAAATAGGCCATCTACAGGGGTACGATAGTGGCTCCATTTTTTCAACGGGCGTTGAGAAAGAAACTGGGAAGGGACGATGTCAATATGACGGATATTGCCATCGGTAAGTGCGACTCGCTGGCTAAGATCGTCTGGTGTGAACAGAGACCAGTCGAGAATAGCATCGTGTAGATTGGGTGCATAAGTCGAAAGAGTGTTAATCAGGCTGTTTCCTACTTCCTGGCGAATGCTTGGCCAGTCAGTCCCAGCCGGTGAAACCGGTGCGTATAATCCCCAAACTGACATGACGTGACCGTCCCCATCGACTAGTGAACGATCAAAAACAGTGGGTATCTGTACCTCCATGACTGGATTTTCAGCAGGCCGTCCTTGATGTGCGTCATTCCAGCTCTTTTGATAATATTCGATTGATGGACAGATTTTGATCATCGCTAAAGCTTGTTCACCTGATATCCCCTGAAGGTAACGGGAGAAGTCCGGAAGTTCTTTTAAAGAAGCGTGAAATTTCAGATAGGCGGCATGAGTGCGCAGGCCTTCGATTTGACTACGGAAATGAGGGTCAAGGTCTTCGCTGCTAATCAGGTTGAGGAAGGTGCGTTTGGGATCTGCGTTGGAAAGTACGACCCGGCTTGTGATGATTTGGTCATCATCAAGTTGCACTCCCTGGGCCTGTTTTTTTGCTACGACAATTTTTTTGACCTGTGCGCCGGTCCGAATGTCCACTCCGTATGTTTCAGCAGCACGACGCATAGCCTGGGTGATAGAACCCATGCCTCCATGAACAATGCCGGTTGATTCGGGATTGCTGAATATGTCGCATCGCTGTAAGGCATAGCATAGAGCACTTCCCTTGACGTTTGGATCACCAACATCCTGAGCTTGGATAAAGGAACCTTGGATATATTCGGACTCGAAGAAATCGGTAACGAGGTCGGTCATGCTTAGTGTCAGAAGAGTATTCAGAGTGGATTCGTCACGGGTTCCCTGAACATGGATAGCAAGCTCTTCAAGTGTTGGTGGGCAGGTCAAGAAATAAGGATAGATGATACCTGAGGCACGACGCCAGAAATCCAGCCAGCGAGGATATGCTTTTGCATCTTGTCTAGAAAAAGCAGCGATCGCTTCTTGGCTTTTTTCAATATCGTCCCATATCAGGAGAGCACGTCCATCGGGAAAAGGTGAGAACTTCACAGGATCTAACGGGTATACACGGAAACCGTGTTTTCTCAGCTCCAGATCTTCAATCACTTTTTCTTGCAGAAGATGGCAAATATAAGCGCAGCTTGAAAAGCGAAAACCGGGGAACAATTCCTCTGTTGAGCAGGCACCACCTACGTTTGCGCGCCGTTCTAGTACAAGCACTTTCAACCCAGCTCGTCCTAGGTATGCTGCTGCAGTTAGGCCATTGTGTCCGGCACCCAGAACAATGGCATCAAAATCATAAGATTCATTCAACACAGAACTCGTATTTGTCAGATAGAAAGAGAGTACTACAAGCGAAATACCATTGGGCAGTTGTTATTATCCTTGTCCTCCTTCGCAACAGGTTTCGCAAATAGTGTGGCAATGGGAGCACTGCAATTTCCCGCGAATTTCTTCGAGTCGACTGCCACATACAGGACATGCAGGTCTTGGAGGTGGTGACTGACTGGGTTGATTGTTGTCCAAGTGAAGATTCCTTATGAGTATGATGGCTAGTGTCGACTGTATATCGCTGAGGGTCAAGGTTTTCGTTTGTTGTTGTAATATGAGGGGCACACATCGAAGCGATCTTTTTAAGAGGCGCGGCTTGTTCTTGGCATGACCCGACGGGATAATGATAAAAAGATAGAACGCTGAAGTCACTGGAATCGGATTGAGGCCATGAATCAAGAGAAGTTTAACTTAATTCTTTCAGCTGGAATTGGGGGGCTGGTGATACTGGTTGCCAGTGTTTTAGTTTTTGTGGTAATTCGATATTGGAAAACGACGACGAAGGACTCGGTAGTAGATGTCAGCGATGTATTTTCTGATTATCGTGAAATGTACGCCCGCGGGGAACTTTCCCGTGCAGAATTTGATCATATTCGTCAAGGGCTTGGGAAGGAACTATCGGGATTGATTAATAAGAAGAAATAATGACATGATTTGCATAGACTCAACGAGGGATGATTTTTGAGTTGGTATGTAAAAGAGCAGGAAATGGAAATTCTGAAGATGTGCTCGATTGCCAGTTTGAATCGGTGTTTTTACAATGCAACAGGTGAAGATGCTGGAAAAGAATCAACTGGTTGTGTCGATATTGAAAATGGGTTAGGTCAGCTGAGAGCGCGAAATATTGGATTCGAGTTCTAAAAGGGGGATCTCATGTCTGAGGGCAATAACTCTGGTGATGACAAAAAACCGCCACCCGATCAACAATCGGCTATTTGCTCTTTTTGTCGCAAGAATTATCGCGAAGTTGGGCCATTAGTAGAAGGTCCCAATGAAGCCTATATCTGTTCCGATTGTATCGAGCTGTGTCAATCGATTTTGGACCAGGAACGACGGAGGCGGGGCTCAGGCAAAACGTTTGGTTCAAAACTTCCAACTCCGCGACAATTAAATCAAAAACTTGACGAATATGTGATCGGTCAGGATCATGCAAAACGGGTGTTGTCTGTTGCTGTTCACAATCATTATAAGCGCCTGAGTCATGCAGCAGACTCGTCTGACGATGTTGAGATTGAGAAATCGAATGTCCTTTTGTTAGGCCCGACAGGTTGTGGAAAAACCCTTCTTGCCAAGACACTTGCACGCCTGCTTGAGGTCCCCTTTGCCATTGGTGATGCGACAACTTTGACCGAAGCGGGTTACGTCGGTGAAGATGTTGAAAATCTCTTACTTAAACTGCTTCATGCGGCAGACTTCGATCTGGATTCAGCCCAACGTGGAATTCTTTACATCGATGAGATTGATAAAATAGGAAAAACCAGTCAGAACGTTTCGATAACACGAGACGTATCGGGTGAAGGAGTCCAACAGGCACTATTGAAGATGCTTGAAGGAACCGTAGCGAATGTTCCTCCTCAGGGAGGACGCAAACACCCAGAGCAGCAGTATATTCAAATTGACACGACTAACGTGTTGTTTATATGTGGTGGTACCTTTGTGGGTCTTGAAGAAATTGTTGCCAAGCGGATCGGTCGTAAAATGATTGGTTTTGGTCAGGACTACAGTACAGATAACGAAGAAGAGCTTGGTGAATTACTGGAACAGGCAACCAGCGACGATGTTTTAGAGTTTGGTTTAATTCCCGAATTGGTAGGTCGTCTTCCAGTTTTGACGTCATTGAAGCCTTTGGATGAAGAATCACTGGTCCAGATTATGACAACGCCGAAGAATGCTCTTGTTCGACAATATCAGAAGTATTTCGAACTCGCTGGTGCAAAACTTGAATTCACTTCTGGAGCACTACACGAAATAGCTCGTCGGGCAAAGACTAAGGATACGGGAGCACGCGGCCTGAGAGCTATCATTGAAGAGGTAATGTTGGATATTATGTATGATCTTCCTGAGCAATCTTCCGGTGGGACACACGTAATTACCGAAGCCGTGGTGCGGGGTGAGCAGAGTCTTTTTGGACAACCGTCATCCAAGAAAGAAAGCGCCTGACAAAGACGGATCAGGGATTACTTTTTGTAGGGCCATTCCGTTAAGTAAATCGGGATTTCTGGCAGCGACAGAATAGTTGGTTCACATTCCTGTGTGTCGTCCAGTGGTGTGGTCCTGCCCGATGTGGACTCGGATGGAATGATTAACCAAATGAAGTCCACTGCCAAACACATGGGTGAACCGGTGGACTTTTCTTTACCCGTTTCGACGGATTGAGATCGGGGAGTCCTATTTTCTTGGAAAGGCACATAACAAGGGGCCGTATGGGGCTGTGATCGAGATCCGGATCTCGATGGTCTGCTTAATCACGGTGGCGTAGTTCGGATAGCTTACCTTTTTGATAGGTGCGATGTACGCTCTCAGTGTTGCTCCTTCACGTTCACACCCAGTTCTTCGATAGTGGTCAAAGCGCTAAGGGAATACCCTTGTTCTTGCAGGAAGGGTCCGCCGCCTTCCAGGCGATCCACGATGCACACAGTGCGAATCACATGACCACCTGCTTCTTCCACTCGTCGGATCGCCTTCAATACGGAACCACCGGTTGTGATTACATCCTCGAGAATAAGGACTCGTGCATTTTTGGTAAGAATACCCTCAATCCATTTTTCAGTGCCATGTTGTTTGGCTTCTTTTCGTACAATAAACCCCCGTAATGAGACACCTTTAAGACCCGCTGCGGTGAGTACGGATCCGACCATGGGATCCGCCCCAAGCGTCATTCCACCGACGCAGTCGATCTTTTCGGTTTCGGCAATTTCAAGAATTGCATTGGCAACAAGCAAGCTTCCCTCCGAATCGAGTGTCAGCTGTTTGCCATCAAGATAATAAGTCGCTTTTTTGCCACTGGTGAGTGTGAAATCACCAAATTTCAGGGACTTTTCTTTGATCAGTTCGATAAGTCTCGCGCGAGAAGACATGTGTAGTAAGCCTGATATAGGGGGTCACAAAAGGGTTGGTTGTTCCAGGTAACAGTGAATAGCTTATGGGGATAATAACGAACGCGTGAGGTTCATCCTATAGTAGAGATGGACAAAAAGAATGGACATGACGGGAGGATGACCTATCCAAAAAGTTAACCAACCAATGTATTGACGATGAATAAAAAATCTATTCGAGGGCGGCAAAAGAGCTACCTTTGTGTGAAAGCCTGGCGTATTTTCAATAAGTAAGAATAGGATTGAGACACTTTCACGTCATGCATTCATTATCTGGGCCGCGTGACACAACAGAATAGAGCTCCCTGAGGTGGTGTTGTTTTGTGTATCTAGGTAGTGTAAGAGTAGCATCAAAACATCTAATGTTTGGCCGACTCGCCTCAATAAAGCAAGTCGTGTAAGGAAATGTCAAGGATGCCAGTTCCGGACAACTCAAAAGGTGGAAAATATAAGTCCTTTAAAGGGTGGTTAATGCTAACCCTGTTTTTTTTCATGAGCTCCCTGTCCCTGAGAGCTGAAGAATCTTGTCTGAAGACGCCAGTATCCTCCACCATTCGAGATCAGCAAAGAGTATTTTTGCCTCAGCGCGCGGTGGATCATCCTTTGGTTGCTCCTCTCAAATTGACGCGACGGTGTGCGGAGAGTTATGAGGAGATTAATGACTATTCTGCTGTCTTTGTCAGTCGAGAACGTATCGATGGGAAATTGAAGCCAACAAACTACATGTTGTTGAAATTTAGAGAATTCCCATTCAGTGTCTATTTGAAGTGGCTCAAACCTCATGCGGGACGGGAAGCCATATTTGTAGAAGGACGTAATAGAGGTAAACTTCTCGTTCATGAAACAGGAATCAAAGACGCAATTGCCGGAACGGTGAAACTTGATCCACACGGAAGACGTGTCAAGAGAAGCAGTCGACATGCCATTACGGAAGCCGGAATCGGTAGAATGATTCAGACGATGCAGACAACATGGAAGCGGGAATTAATTCACCAAGGTATGGATGTGAAACTTTTCAAAAATGCGCAAGTAAATCAGCGTCCATGTATTGCTATACAGATCTATCATCCTGAACCGAAACGAGAATTCGCATTTTGCCTAACGAAAGTTTATATCGACCAGGAATTGAAACTGCCTATTCGTATTGAGTCGTACGATTGGCCACGTCGCAGGGGTGAGAATCCGGTCCTGGTGGAGTCCTATACATACACGAATTTGAAAATCAATATTGGTTTTACCGATATTGATTTTGATGTGCGAAACCCTCGTTACTCGTTCCGTTAGACTTTTTACGGGTACTTCAATTGGAGGAAGAGGGGATATTTTCGGACCACCGTGTTTCCAAATATCCGTCGAGTGAATCATCTGGCAACGCGGTAGTTCCGCCGCCATGTTTCCCTGGGAAACATGTTGTGGTTATGGAACGAGTGAGCAATTGTTCAAGAAAAGGTTGATCCGTGGCATTGATGTCGATGGTGATTGATTCCTTTCGTCGTGTAGCGATGGCCACGATTGTATTTTGCGTGTCATTTCATTTCATCTTTCTTACGTTGGATGATATTGGGATGACATATGATGAACCCGTATTTCTCGCTTTGGAAGAGAAACAGCGTACGTGGTATTCATACCTGGGACAAGTGACCTCCCTTGAAGAAATGGCCACTCTTGTTTCGCGAGACACGCTGCGGAACTATTTTGACATCGTTTCATTTCAGAACGAGCAACCAATAAAGTCTGAGTCAGATCATCCAATTCTGGGGCGTCATTTAGCCAATGTCTCCTATGCTTTGTTACGTCCTTTGGTGAATAAACTGTACCGATTTCGCGAACTTCAAATGGATCGCTGGAAATCGAGTCGTTTGGTTAGCGCCCTCCTTTTTGGAACGGTTTGTACGGTCCTGTTTGTGTGTGTGTATGGGCAGTTCGGTTTGTTGCCCGGTTGTTTGAGTGTGGTGGCATTAATCGGCATGCCACGGGTTTTCGGGCATGCTCATTTGGATACTCTTGATTTTCAGGTGTCTGTCTGGTGGTTCCTTTCGTACCTGTTGTTTTTTAGAGCAATGAAATACAAGTGGCTTTGTTGGGTTCTGGGATTGGTTGTTGGATTAGCCTGGACCACACAATTTTCGGGCACCCTTATTTTAATTCCACTGGCCATATGGAGCCTCCTTGTATGTGAACGCCGTGCGATAAGACCATTGATTGTAAGTGTACTGGTAGCGCCTGTGGTGATGGTGTGCCTGCAACCACATTGGTGGTCTAGTCCTTTGGAAATGCTATACGACTTTTTTTATCGCAGTACGCATCGTGACGAGTATATGGCTCACCATTGTTTTTATCTTGGCCGTCGTTATTTGTTTGGATTGCCTTGGCACAATGCGGTTACCTTAACCGCGGTCACACTTCCAGTCAGTACACTGTTGCTCGGGCTGTTGGGACTGGCACGTGGATTCGTCTCATTAGGCATGGAAATGCGGAAATGGAGTGTTCGAAGTTGTTCGATGAACAGCAGCAGTTCTGAAAAATTGAAAGCAACATCTGCAAAGTCCGGCTCATGTAGTTGTCAGGAGGCCGGTTTTGCGGAGGACCACTCGGTTCTTGGGTCCCTGACGGTGATGTTTGTATTCTGGATATTCCTGCGGTCATTACCTTCTGCCCCAGGGCATGACGGAGTGCGTCTGTTTTTGCCCGCATTTGTTTTTCTGTCTGCCCTAGTTGGTGCCGGCGTCCAGTTGGGCCATAGCTGGGTGCGAGATTTATTTCAGAAGTATGCTCCGGTACGTTCCAGAAAAACGGTTTCTGCGAAGAAGACGTGGAAACAAGTCACGAGTTATCCCGAATACGGTTTCAGTGTACTGGTATGTTGTTTCATCGCTTTTGAACTGATTTGGATTCATCCCACATATCTGGGATACTACAGCCGAATTGCGGGTCATCCCAAAGGAGCTTACGGATTGGGATTTGAGTCGAGTTATTGGGATGACGCGATGACTCCTGAAGTGATTCAGTGGATCAACAAACAAGGTTCGAACAAGACCATTCTGTACGCTCCTACACTCGATGCTTTACGAACACTTGGTTACTTGCGGTCTGATGTGAGATTTTCTCCAGATCCTCGGACATGCGATTTGGTAGTGCTTTCGATCAGGCAAAGTGCTTTGGATCCATCGGGAATTCGTTGGCACATTGTTAATGAAATAGGACCAGTATTTTCGCTGAAAACACGGGATGGAGTGACGTTAGTGGCCGGTTACTCAGGGGAGGCTGTTCGTAGGCTCAATGTGACGGATGTCACCAATAAACGGAACTTGTGATTAGGTAAAGCATCAAACCTCTTCTAGTCAATCCAATAAAACCGACTGCAAGCACATGGTGCCTTTATCTGTCTAGAAGTGGGTAACCAACGGCCGGTCTGATAGGGAGTGTCCACGCCAGGACAAACATATCTATAAAGGCGTTCCTAGCAACCTCTGTTTTGTTCGAAGATTTCCTGAACTACAATAATGATCCGGTTTTTCAGAATAGAATATCCCTGAGCTTTTGTGTATTTCGATTCCTTGCTATAAGAGTCGAGGTGAATTGTCATAACAGGCTCACGGTCAGGAGGGGCTGAGAAACTTCCGTGTTCAGATATAAGAGATGAGGTGGAGAGTGTGCTATGTTTTTCAAGTCGAAGTCTGAACAAAAATAGATAGTTTCCATCGAAGGAAAATATGATGAAAATGATAATTGCGATCATTCAGCCAACAAAACTTGAAGCAGTGAAACAAGCGTTACAAGAAGCAGAAGTATCTCGCTTAACGGTTCTTGATGTTCAGGGATTTGGTCGCCAGAAAGGCCACACAGAAGTCTATCGTGGTCACGAATTTACCGTGAATTTTGTTCGAAAAGTACAGTTGGAAATTGCAGTAAATGAAGATTTTGTAGATCGAACGATTGATGCCATTATCAGTGCCGGACGTACAGGAGAAGAAGGTCAGATTGGAGACGGGAAAATCTTTATTATGCCGATGGATGACTGTATTCGAATACGTACCGGAGAACGTGGTCAGGAAGCGATATGACGCTGAGGAAAACCTGACTAATGGAGAAGGCTTCTTGGAACGAGTGGTTTCAGGATGCTGATATCGGAGACCATGGTTCTCTGATCGGCAAGGCCCTTCAAACAAACCGAGTGATTTCTTCTCAAATG
The DNA here is from genome assembly GCA_963996245.1 of uncultured Planctomycetia bacterium. Lineage (GTDB taxonomy): Bacteria > Planctomycetota > Planctomycetia > CAXEIY01 > CAXEIY01 > CAXEIY01. The sequence goes on from CAXEIY010000163.1 coordinate 22,430, forward strand.
ATATTTTGATTCTATGCCAGAAATTCAAGCGTTTCGCGGTTTCCGATACAACCTTGGTCAAGTAGGGGAGCTTCGTGATGTAATTGCGCCTCCTTATGACGTAATCAGTACGTCTCAACAGCGCGAGTTATACCGCAGGCACCCATGCAATATCGTGCGATTGATTCTTAATCGTGAAGAGGCTGGAGACAACGATTCTGAAAATTGCTATACGCGTGCAGAAAGGTATTTTCGCCAATGGAAAGATGAGGATGTTTTGGTAGAAGAGGGTGAGCCCGCTCTGTATGTTTATCATCAATTGTTTGAAACAGAAGGACATCACTATACACGTAAAGGTTTTATGGCACGGGTAAGATTGGCTCCTTTTGATCAGGGACTCATCTTTCCACATGAGCATACGATGCCTGGACCCAAGGCGGATCGACTACGTCTGATGGAAGCTACAGGCGCAAATCTAAGTCCCATTTTTGCGCTCTATCCTGACAAGCAAATGCAAGTTCAGTCATGTATGGAAAGTAGAATTGCAGGGGAGATTCCTTTACAGGCAACGGATCCGGATGGCGTTACGCACCAGTTGTGGACGGTACGAGATTCCGAGACAATTAGTGAAGTAATGGGTTTAATGGGACCCAAGCCGGTGTTTATAGCAGACGGGCACCATCGTTACGAAACTGCATTAGCTATGCGGGAGAATGCCCAGCGTGCAGACAAAACGCCACGAGAAGGAATTCACTATGTGTTAATGATGCTGGTTTCGATGACGGATCCTGGATTAGTTGTTTTGCCAACGCATCGTTTAATAAGAAAAGTTCCTGTATTAAAAGCCGAACAGGTTCGAGAGCTTATGGGGGAAGACTTTGAATGGGAACCCATGGGAAAAGGCAAAGTCGGTTGTCATGCGGCATGGAATTGGCTGGACTCTTTCGAAGACCAAAAAATGATCGGTATTGGTACGGTGTCTGATAGAACCTGGCAAGTAGGGAGATTAAAACGTCCCGAGGCTATGCAGGCAGTTGCGCCCAAAAAAAGTGAGATATGGAAAGGTCTTGGAGTCAGTATATTACACCAGCTTGTTTTACAGCGGCTGTATCAAATCGACCCAACGACAACCAGTGATCAGATTCAATATGTACATGAGCTCCATCAAGTGGAGTCCGCTTTCGAAATAGACCATGGTTCGGATATCCAGCTGGCATGTCTTGTACAGCCTGCCACGGTAACAGAACTTGAAAAAGTGGCTTCAGGAATGGAAAAGATGCCCCCTAAGAGTACCTATTTTTACCCCAAGATACCGAGTGGTTTAGTTATCAATCCCGTGTGTTGAGGAAAGACTGTTCGGGTGAATAGTCCCTATAGCACTCTATTCGTGGGTTGTCGTGGATAAGACAAATGAAACAAGGGATGAGGGAAAAGAAGAATGGACATTCTTCTTTTGAACGGAACACGATGATATCCATATACACTTTGCAATAAGCCTACGGATCTATGAGTCAAATCCTTCAAGGTTTTGAAATCAATTCTGTGACGTGGTTCACAGTTTCTTGGGTGTTGGCGATTGCGATATATTTTAAATTCACCAGAATTTGGACACTTAGAAATCTCGATGTGATATTTCTTCTGGGAATGACCCCTGCCTGGATGTTTTTAGAGCAAGCAAGGGCTTCCAATGCCGAGGTGTATCTGAATCGGTTCGGTTATATATGGTTGTTTTCCGGAACGTTTTGGTGGTTAATCCGGATGCTTATGGATCCGATGTTACGTCGTCGCCCGCAGCTGGATGCGAATATCAATCCTTCTGGAATGACCGTTCTAGGCACGGCTTTACTCGCGTTTTTAACTGTTGAAGCGGCGATTGGTCCGGTTGGGGAATCTGGAGTTTCCGCTGTTGAAGAAGCGGGTGACTGGTTACAACGAAGTCCACAACTATCTGCGGAAATGCCAAGTCAGCTGGATCAGACAGTTTCAGAAAACAAAGCAGGTCTGCAGTTCGGCCCAGCTTGGCCACTGCTTCATATGGTGGTCTATATACCGTCACGCTTATTAGTAACGAGTGAGCTTATTTCTAACCAAGCAGTAGCTCCTGAGCAAGAAGTCGTGCAGGTTGCGGAGCCGGAGATTTCTCAGATTGCAGCAAGAACAACCGCCATTTTAGGACACGTTGCCATTATTTTTGGCTTAGTGTTTGCTGCCTACTGGCATTATGGAAATCTGGTACTTGGCCTGACTATAGCAGTACTCTATCTGTTGTTGCCATATACGGTTTTTCATGCTGCGCGAACAGATCATGTTCTTGTGGGAGCGCTGTTGCTATGGTCCGTCACAGTATCCAGAAGACCCGTAATTACAGGAATGTTATTGGCGGTGGCAGTTAGTGCCGTTTTTTTCCCAATTGCGTTGTTACCTCTGTGGACAGCCTATTACTGGAACCGGGGACTACTTCGGTTTTTGATGGCTATGTTTACGACAACAGGGATTTTATTTTTGCTTGGTCGGTTGGTTACGGGGATGTGGATAGTTGAAAAACTGGAATGGCAGTCAGACGGTTTTTGGATTCATTTTAATGGGAGTTACGTTCTTCCTGTCATTGTTGCATATGTTATTCTTTGCACGGCACTCGTGTTTGCGCATTTCAAACAGAGAACTTTTCCGGTGTTAATTGCGCATACTGCAGTAATTATTATTGCGACACAATTCTGGTACACACCACAGGGAGGAACGTACATTTTGTGGTATCTTCCTCTGGTATTATTGATTATGTTTCGTCCAACTCTGATGAGAACGGAATCGCCTGCGTTGGACTCGAATCAGGAAACGAATATGTTGCCATAGGGTTCATGAAATACGTGATTAAACTGCATGTAGAAAAGCGATGCGGAGTCATTTTGTGTCTCGCTGTCATCTTGGGAGTGTGGCAGAGAGATTGTCAAGAAATTCGAACCAAGTTCCGTTTTGTGAATTCAGTCGCTTAGGATCTGTTTGTCGGCGTGTTTTGCACAAAGGGCCGTATTACGAATTGAGAGATGCACGTTTTCAAAGCAAAGGCACTGTAAATTAAGAAGCATCCATCGATGGGCAGTCTTGATTCGTGCAGTAAACCGGAATAGCTGAATACCGCAGGTAATAACACACTGATAATGGTGATTACGATGAGTTGACGATGTTCCTGCAGGCAGCGACTCCAGCATAATCCTGAAAGACTGGTTGCACCAAAAAAGACCAAAATCCACGGAGTTAAAGGATCCCAGGGAGGTAAGGTACCAGGTGTTCTTTTTGTTTTTGAAAGGATGCTTTCAGTGTTGTCTTGCACAATAGTATCTGATAATTGCATTTCTGTTTCATCAGGTGTGCCCGACAAATCCAATGGAGGAAGTTCGATAACAATATCAGACTGTCCAGCTGGTTCGAAACGGGTATCAGTGGGATCATGAAGATTATTTTCTATCCAGAACATTTGCCCGGTGAAAAAGTAAACAAAGGCTTTAATGCGGAGCATTAAAAAAAGGTCAGGATGGTTCCATATCCATCCATCAAAAAGGCCTGCAGATTCCCGTAGTAGGGAGTGGAACCGTTCTGGCTCTGATAATTCTTGCAATCGGCGTCCACGAACACTGTAGGGATGAATGAGTTTGCTTACTCCAGTCTGGATGTCGATAACAGCGGGTTGTGTGTTGATTATTCGGGGTGCTAAACCTCCCGTTGATTCAGAGTTGTTGCCCCACCAGATGTCCAGTCCCCATCGAGTTGAGACAGGGATTCCGGAATGGAAAAGTAATAAATTACGATACAACCATGGGGAGTGTGTCAGGAAGGTACTGCCTAACAGCAGTAGAATCCAAGCTCGTTTACGTGACCCAATGCTCAATCTGTAAACCGTGTATATCGTACACAGTGAAAATAGAAGGAGGCTCGCCCTGGTTAGGGAAACAGCTCCCAGGAAAAGTCCTAACATGCAAATGCAGAACACGCTGGGCCGTGACACAGCTCTTATTGCAAGCGCGACGCTGCCGGTAAGAAGGAAGGAAACAAGAAGTCCGTCAGCAATCTGGGTGATGCTGATAATCCAGTAGTAGTGAGTAGCTGCAAGCAAACCAGCGAGTGTCGCAACGGGTCTGGATTGGAATACACGGATGGCGATTCGGTAAACGCAGACAGCACATAGGGCGTGCAACAAACATTGTGTTAGATACAGGGCGGTGAAAAAGCTGTCAGAGGGTATTGGCATATTAGGTAAAGTCGGTTCCGTGTCATTAGGGGGCTCTAAGTGAGGACTCAGTTTGCTTAGCCAGTCAACCAGAAGAAGAAAAACGGGATATCCGGGAGAAATAGAAGCGGAAGGGGATGTGATGCTTTCGGCGTTGAACGGAACCGGACCTTGAAAACCCAGACCAGCGTTCATGTTTCCTGAATAGATCAGAAGTGTTTTCGAATCAGACCATTGCGCCAAGGGTGGTTGTTCTGGCTTGTAGCCAATCCATAACAGTCCAATAAGAAAGGCCGCTGAAAAGACACTCAAGTCGATTCGAGCTGATAAAAAAAGGCCAGACGCCATATTGCTAATGGTGGGAGTATGGGGTTGTTTCAATCCAATTCCAGTCGATAAGAGCTGTTATGATCGCAAAGACAAGGGTGTTGGGATGATGGATAAGAGTGTGATCTATCGATTGGGATGATTATAGAGGTAGGCGTAAAATGAGAGTATTGGGAATTCGGACAGAAAAGAAGGGTTGTTACGTTTGTCTTCCCTTTTCCAATCATTGCTATTGTTGTCAAGAAACATAGCGTTGGAATTCGATGACACTTATGCGGAATAGTGCCTTTGTTAGGGGAAGCTATCCCAGAAGCGTCTTTTACAGCAACTACTTTATGGTCATGGATACTGGTGGCGAATAACCCGGAATCTGGCAATCGCGTGGATGTGCGGCAGATTTGGGATATATGTTCCATCAGACCTTTTTGCACAACAATCATCAGAAGGAAGTGCGAAAGTGGTAGATAATAAATTATTGGAAAATGTGCGTGGTCATTTCAACATTCATCCGAATGTTTCGCACTATTATCCGGCTTTGAGTCATCAAGCTTCGTTGGAAGCACTCATCGACTGTGTGGAAAATGTTGAAGGAATAGGCTTGCTTGTAGCACCGCCTGGTAATGGAAAATCGCTACTGTGTAATGTGTTGATGAAGAAAGTACAGGGATCTTTTCACCGTGTGGTTCTGAATCATACCGGATTTGATGGTTGTCGGGCGCTTTTACAGAGTATTCTTTTTCAGCTGCGGCAACCGTATCGAGGCATGGATGAACAGGAGGTTCGATTGGCTTTACAGAACTTCCTTGTTGCCGACGGTTTTGCAACAAATCCATTGTTGTTAATTGTTGATGAAGCACATCTTTTGAATGCTGATTTATTGGAAGAGTTACGTTTACTGACCAATTGGCATTGGCATAATCATTCGCTGGTTCGTCTGGTATTAGCTGGAAATCCTGGTTTAGAGGAAAAACTAACAAATCCGCAACTGGAGAGTTTTAATCAACGTGTTTCACGACGTTGCTATTTAACACCTTTTGATGGGAAAGAGACGGTCGAATATATCACTCATAGGCTACAGTCCATGGGATCAGGGTTCGATCATCTTTTCACGGCAGATGCAATGGAAAAAGTCCATCGAATAACGTCAGGGAATCCGCGTAACGTTCACTTGCTATGTGACGAAACTCTGAAGTTATCAGCTGCACGAACACGTGTACCAGTCACATCGTCTCTGGTGGAAGAAGCGTGGGCCGAGTTGCAGCAGTTTTCCACTCCATTGTCTGTGGAAACCGACCAGAATGTCATAGACGGTAGGTCAAGGGTGGTTGAATTCGGTAGTTCCAGTCAGTCATTTGATGAAAAATTAAAAGCACTTCCCATTAAGGAACAGCAGACGGAATTAGAAATTGCAGATAAAGGTGAGATCTCACGTGAATTTCCCCGTTCAGGGGTTAGCTTGAGAAGTGAAGAAGACCGTTTACTTAAATCTCAGTCTCAAAGTGTTCCGGTTTCCGAACCATGGGGTGATAAGGAAACGCTTCTAAAGGTAGAACAGGTGTCGGATCGTGTGGGCACCACCAAAACGTTTGTACCTAAACAAAATTCAGAAGATGTTATGGAGTATGCAAATTCACAAGTTAGCAACTTCTCGATGGACTGCCTTTCGGATGTTTCCAAGGCACCATGGTGGCAATCAACCGTTGAAAATGAAGAGGAACTTTCCTTAATCGAGTCAGAAAGCTCGTTAAGCCAGTTCACAGCAGATGATAGACCGGATTCAGATAGTATTAACAACGTTCCGATCGAAAAGATAGAATCTGAGAAGCCGGGACTCGAAGATGTATTGGTTGAATCGGATCAATGTTGGATTGGCGAACATGTGAACATAGATGCGAATATTGTAACCGAACCACAACCGCTCAGTGCCTCCGATCAAGAGACCTTTCACGAGGGACAGTCTGATAGTCTGGCCCGGTCCGAAACGGTTTTTCCGGATACGCGTGTTGCAATGAGCCAAAGATATGTCAGTTCTGCTGGAACCACACGTTCCAGTAGGCCTAGACGCTGGCTGGTTCCCTATTGTGGTACCAAGAAAGCCGCTACTTAATATCTCAGGAATGCGTATTAACGTGTCTTGTTGAAGATTACGGATCTAGTAGGTCACGTGTATATTTTCTTGAAAGTCAGATTGTTCAAGTGTGTATTGGACGAACCATTCCCATTATCTTGATGGAATAGCAGGCTCGACCAAAAGGCACAGAGAGGTTTGCCGTTTTTAACTTTCTGAATAGTCGAATACAGCTTTCGTCAACAAGAGGAGAAGCGATTAATTGGGCCAGGTATTGGTGACGGGTGGATGCGGCTTTATAGGTTCACATATTGTCAAAGCGCTATTAGAGCAGGGGATGAGCGTTCGCGTGTTCGACAATTTGTCTACCGGTCGATTGAGTAATATCAATTCAATCTGTGACGAGATTGAATTGATTGAAGGAGACCTAAGGGACACGAGTCTTATACACCAGTCGATGAAAAATATTGAAGTAGTTTATCATCAGGGTGCATTGGCATCGGTACCACGCAGTGTTGAGGATCCGAAAACAACCCATGAAGTGTGTGTTACGGGTACACTCAATGTTCTGGAGGCGGCGAAAGATAATCAGGTGAGACGTGTTGTCTATGCGGCGTCTTCCAGTGCTTACGGTAGTCTGGAGGCTCCGACAAAGACAGAAATGTCACCTTTGTTACCTTGTTCCCCTTATGCGGCAGCCAAACTTTGCGGTGAACTCTATTGCCAGGCCTTTACCGAGGTGTACGGCATAGAAACCGTGCGGTTGAGGTATTTTAATGTTTTTGGTCCTAACCAGGATCCTAACAGCCCGTATTCTGCTGTTATCCCACTATTCATTACTGCCATGTTGCAGGGACAGACGCCAAGGATTTTTGGGGATGGTCAACAAACGCGAGATTTCACTTTTGTTGACAATGTGGTGAAGGCAAATTTACTTGCCGCGGACACCCCAGAAGTTGCGGGCAAAGTGTACAATATAGCCATGGGGGAAAGTATTTCATTATTAGGCCTGATAGAAAGAATTAATAAATTATTGGAGACAGAATTCGTTCCAATCCATGCTCCTGCCCGACTGGGGGATGTGCGTCATTCACGAGCAGATATTTCGAAGGCACGGCAGGAATTGAATTACAATCCGGAAGTTGATTTTCAAGAGGGTTTGCGAAGATCTGTTGAAGACTACCGAACGAGTTATGAGGCTTCATAATCTGTTGGTGATGTATTTAACTCGAATGAACGAGACTCGATTGGTTTAATTGGAAAAATTATGTGTCGGTTTTCACGTGTGACTGAATCATGAGTAAGTCGGCTATCGTCAGCCAAATAAAGACACTGGTAAGTTTGGCTACCTATAACGAAAGTGAAAACCTGCCTCTGCTTGTGAAAGAGATTCACAGTGTAGCTGAGGAACTCGATATTCTTGTTATAGATGACAATTCTCCCGATGGAACCGGTAAGCTTGCAGATGAACTTGCTGCTTCTGACAACCGGATACATGTGCTGCATCGTACAGAGAAGTTAGGCTTGGGCACCGCTACCGTTGCCGCTTTTCAATGGGCTATCGAACAACAATATGATTGTTTGCTTAATATGGATGCGGATTTCAGCCATCATCCGCGTTATATCCCTGACATGCTCGATGCGATTAAGGATGTTGATGTCGCTATTGGGTCAAGATATGTAGAGGGTGGAGGTGTGGTAGGTTGGGGGTGGAGACGCAAATGGATGAGTGCTGCAATTAACTACTATGCCCGTTTTTTTCTGCGGCTTCCTATACGAGATACCAGCGGAGCCTATCGATGTTACCGGTTGGAGAAACTAAGGGAATTTGATTTTTCGAAAGTTCGGTCTCGAGGTTACTCATTTCAGGAAGAGATGCTGTTCCATTATCTACTTCTGAATGCGAACTTTCGTGAAGTTCCGATTATTTTCGAAGATCGTCGGGCTGGTGAAAGTAAAATTAATGGATCGGAAGCAATCAGTGCTTTGTGGATTCTGCTTCGTCTGGGAATTCGTTTCCGACTTTTGGGCCGCGGAAGCCTTTGATGACAGAAGTAGCATGACTTCAGGAAAGCCTGGTGTATCAGGATCAGACCGCGGTTTGCGACGATGAGAACAAAGCGATGGATTTTTGATGGTTACCCAAGGTCAGCCAGCTGCATCACATGTCCATAACGTTTGAGCACTGCTTGGCGTAAATGTTGAAAAGCAGGCGTCTTCAGGGAAGGATCGTTTTCCAGGAGGTTTTGGGCGCATTTACGGGCATGCAAGAGTATTTTCTGATCGCGGAGCAGATTTCCTGCACGTAGATTAGCTACCCCGTGCTGACGTGTCCCCAATATGTCACCCGATCCTCGCATTTCAAAGTCGGCTTCAGCGATAGCGAAGCCATCTCCGGTATGAGTGAGGACCTCTAAGCGTTCAATGCTGTCGGTATTGTCTGTTCCTGGAAACAGGAAACAATGGCCTGTATGAGAGCCGCGTCCCACACGGCCTCGTAATTGGTGTAATTGCGAGAGTCCAAATGAACAAGCATTGTGAATCAACATGATGCTGGCGTTTGGAATATCAACCCCTACTTCGATAACCGTTGTACAGACAAGTACCTGAATGGCGCCCGATCGAAAGTCTTTCATGGTATTTGTTTTCTCATGATCATCCATTCGTCCATGTAGTAAACCAATCGACATGTCAGACAGGTCGTTTTGTTGCAGCTGGTTATACATGTCTAAAACATTGGATCCCTGATCGGAGGTTTCTTCGGTCACTGGCGGATTGATTGAAGGGCCATTTGAATTACCAATCAACGGACACACTACGTATGCCTGTCGACCTTCCTGTATTTTTCGTCGTACAAACTCCCAACAGGATTGTTCTTTGGTAGATTCAATGAGAAACGTTTTTACTTTTTTCCGGCCTGGAGGACTGTGGTCTATCGTTGATATGTCGAGATCGCCAAAGAGTGTCATGCAGAGTGTTCTGGGAATCGGTGTTGCTGACATGACTAGGTAGTGAGGATCATTTCCTGCAGTACGAAAAGAGGCACGTTGCTGGACACCAAATTTGTGTTGTTCATCGATGACAACGAGTCCGAGGCGGTTAAAAGTGACATCCTTTTGAATTACAGCCTGTGTTCCGATGACAAGATCAATGTCTCCTGCCTGGATACTTTTCAAGGCATCTTGGCGCTGTGATGAGCTCAGTGATCCAGTTAGGAGTAACGGCCGGACACGACTGTTCAACAGATAGTTTTGTAAGGTGTTCCAATGTTGGAGTGCGAGAATCTCGGTTGGAGCCATCAAGACAGCTTGATACTGATGGGCAACGCTGAGCAGTAAGGCATAAACAGCGACCGCCGTTTTCCCTGATCCCACATCTCCCTGTAAAAGCCGACTCATAGGATAACCAGCTGCTAAATCAGCACAAATGTCCTGAATGACCTTGTTTTGTGAATCCGTAAATTCGAATTCAAAAAGTCGGCGGATACGAGTGTCTATTTTGGGGGAATTTTGAAGTTGGGGTGCCGTACGGAATTGTTTTGTTGATCCACGACGTAGTAGCAATGCAAGTTGGATAAGAAGAAATTCTTCAAATACAATGCGGTAACGCGACGCATCGGCATCAGACATTTTTAAAGGGAAATGGACTGTGTGAAAAGCCTCCGGAATAGAAACCAGATGGTTGCTTTCGAGAAACGATGTAGGAAGGATTTCTCGAAAATCATGAGAATAAGTCTGGAGGGCATACTTGACAGCACGGTGCATCGCTGGCGTTGTCAACCCTTCGGTCAGTGGATAGACAGGTAGAATGGGATGTGCGCTTCTTGGTGAGTTTTCCTCTTCAACCAATTCCTGAATCTGAGGATTGGTCATTTTCCATTGCCCTTTATCGTGCGTGGGTTTTCCAGAGAGCAGGACTTTGTCCTCCGGCGAAAATTTATCCCGCATATAAGGTTGATTGAACCAAACCGCCAAAAGAGAGTCTGACTCATCAGAAACCAGTACTTCGACCATCGAACGGCGACCACGCAGCCTTCTGAATCGGACCTTATCAACGGTGCCACAAACCAGTTGGAGATCAGTTTCTGTTAGCTTAGTAATCGGGCAGATCTCTGTGAGGTCCTGGTATGTACGCGGTAGATGATAGAAAAGGTCTTCAACGGTCTTGATCCCTATTCGTTCGAGAAATGTAGCTCTTTTGGGGCCGACTCCTTTGAGAAATCGGATCGGCGTTTCAAGTCGATTAGATTCCCGTGAATCAGGCGTAGAAACAGGTGTTGATTGGGGTGATGAAAATTCGTTGGGATTCACGATCGGAGTTATTTACTGTAATAGAGGGAGTGGCATCTGTTTGGATGATGTGAATATGATAACAAACGTTGGACAGTCACGATTCACACTTCAGTGGTAATCCGTTATGTCGTAATGAATGTGGATGAACCGGTGCAGGAAAGAGGCAGATTCGTAGAGATCCAGGATTTAGGTTTCCCATAAATGAAAACGAATGGAAGATAGGTTACGAATTCACTGGGAAGGGATCTCTTCTAGGGTCAGTGGTTGTTTCCAGGTGCAGCCCTCCTCTACTAATGTGGGAAGCGTTAAAATAGATAAAAGATCAGGCACCATTAGTACAATGTAACAGGACCAACTGTCTCGTGCTGCAGGTAGGAACCAACGCTCGTGAGGTGGCTATAGCGGCCTTTCCGGTGACTACTGAGTGCGTCCTGGCTACAGGTTGGCTATGAGGATCGCGTAATCTTGGTTTTTCTACACAAAGTGCTGATTGCCTGGTTCTGCTTTCTGTGAGCCATTCGTATCGGATTTACTAACATCGTTATTTTTCAAGGGCAGTCAACTAATCAAGGGCAGTCTAACGTGTACGATGGATCGCGTTACAGTAGCAGGGAAACGGGTATGTATCGATTTCTAACGATGATGTGCACAGCGATCGAAATAACGCTGTTGACAACGACACTGGCTATGGGTGGAGAACCACTCTACCGTTGGGAACCGGTCACACTTAAGGGAGCGTTTGCTGCGCGTGATGGGGCTGGAGCACTGGTCTTCAAGGATAAGATGTGGTTACTCGGTGGTTGGAATCCGGACGACAAGGTCCACTTTCCACGGATCTGTAACAATGAAGTCTGGAGTTCCCGAGACGGATTGAAGTGGGACCTCGTGAAAGAAAATACTTTTTTAGATGCTAATTTTGACAGGACGCTCGACTGGGAGGGAAGACACACGGCCGGGTATGTGGTGTATCGTGACCGAATGTGGATTGTCGGTGGTGATGTGAACCAGGGACATTACCAGAACGATGTCTGGAACTCGAAAGATGGTCGCATCTGGACGCACATTAACAAAGGTTTAGATGTTCCGTGGGGACCTCGAGTTTTGCACTACACGTTTGTTCTTAACGGCAAGATATGGATTTTAGGTGGCCAGACGATGCCGGGGTTCGTAGAGGACGGTTCCGAAGAGAAGTTTTATCGCGATTGCTGGAACACGACTGATGGGATTAACTGGAGAAAAGTTTCCGTGCAAGAACCTGCCTGGTCAGCTCGAGGCATGATCGGTGGAAGCGTTGTATTCCAGAGCCGTGTATGGGTGCTAGGGGGGGGGACTTATGATACACCGATGACTCCAACCAGGCAGTTTCACAATGATGTATGGAGTTCAGCTGATGGTGTGAACTGGATTCAGCATGTTAAGCACGCGGATTGGGAGCCGCGACAGTACCATGATGTAGCCGTGTATGACGACCGAATGTGGGTGATGGAAGGTTATACCAAGGGTGTTGGTAATCGGAAGGATGTGTGGTATTCAGCCGACGGTATGCATTGGCGCGAGTTGCCCGATACACCTTGGAAAGCTAGGCACGCTGCCAGTGTGTTCGTTTTTAACGGCTCGATGTGGATGGTCATGGGGAATAATATGCAGCCGGATGTTTGGAAGTTGAACCGAGTTAAAAAGTGAGGATATCCAGACGGAATTAGGGTGAGAATCGATCCCTCGTACGTACTTCCCATCATTGCACTTCTCGATTGTCAGAGTAGACTGGATGGGGATCAGTTACCGGCTCGGTTCTCGACGAATCGTCGTGCTTGCTTTGGTCGGTACGTTGCCCCGTGTTTCTAATGCTGTCTGTAAGCATATGGTATCCAACGAAAGGGCATTCTCAGATCTAGGCGCGAGGACTAAAGACGGTTAGTGGTTCGGTGAGTGGGAATTGCGGAAGTTATTGAGGAACGCTAAGGTAAATTGCTGTTGTATTAATCTGATTCAAAACGGATTGCGCTGGAATGCAGGAGATGCCGGTCATGGGTAATAAAGAGGTAACGGTTTTCGGTTGTGTGATGATCGCAGGGTTGTTTTCAACAGCACTGGTTCAGGCGGAATCGGAATCTGCTGAACAGGTAAGTGTGACCTGGTGGGGTTGCATGTCTGTCGAAGTAAACATTGGTAGTACGAACTTTGTTTTTGATCCGTATATTCAGCCTGTGGAACCTCGTTTCGACTATATTTTTTGTTCCCACGATCACTATGATCATTGTCATGAAGACACGTTGCGTCAGTTAACCCATCCCTCCAGTGAAAAATTCAAGATGCTTTTTGCGTCGCGTGGTTGTTTTTATGCATCGCGTCTGGAATCTCCGAATAACTGGGGCCCAACCATGTTGAATGATCTGAATTTTGTTCCCCGTGACAAGACTCTGGCTCTCTATCCAAAATATCGAAGGGAACAGGATCCGTTATTTCGTGGTCTAACGGAGGTACAGGCTGGAAGGTTGAAGATAGAGGCTTTCCATAGCAGTGAAGATCCACATCCACTCAAAGTATTCAACACCGAAGTAGAATTGAAGTTCGCTGAACTGGCCGGAATGTGGCCTAATCTTGGGTACCTGGTTACGGATACCATCACAGGTCGGTCATTTGCTCACACCGGAGACCTGCATTCCTCATTTCCGGACATGCGGTTGATGAGAGGAAAAGTAGATATCCTATTCTATCCCCTGGGGAAATTGTCCCCGGAAGAAAAGGTCAAAATGGTTGACTACATTCGTCCGACCGTAGCCATTCCGACCCATTATCGGCTATATGAAAAAGACTTTCCCATTCCTGCGGATTTTCTCAAGATAGGTGGACCTGTAGGAACGGATTATGGAAAGCTTGATAAAGAAACTTTGCGAAAATATTGTCTCGGCCACTGGTACCCGTCTCCCAACGATCCTCCCAAGGAAATATTAACACAGCGGGAGCAATTCAAACCGTTTACTCGTCTGGTTGAGTTGAAGGCGGGAAAACGTTATCTGTTGCCGAAAGATCTCGGAACTTTGGTGGGACGACAGCGTTGACCTGTTGAAGTTTGACGGATACTTACCAGAATTGGTGGATTGGCCCCTGACCCGGAGGAGCCTTCTGGGATCGCTGCTGGTTTTCCATCCCGCCACAAGAAGTCCGTCCGCCTTGTCCGGCCCCCCTGATGAGAGCTGTCTTAGGCGGAGGCAGACGGTTCGGCCGAGAGGTCGTATACACGCAAAGTACGATCATAGAGTGCTGTAGCTATTTGCAGACCGTTGGGGTGTAAATCAAGATCACGGGCCGGACTGGGAAGTTTGAATGTAAAAAAAGGAATAGGTTGAGTTACATTCCAGAACCATATAGCACCGCCACTGCCACCGCCGCCGGCACCAATCATAAAACCAGCGGGATGAAAAGTAATTCCCCATGCTACCCCGCGAAAATCTTTTTCAGGCTTAAACAACTCTTTCCGTTGGCCGGTAAACCAGTCAAACAGTATGACTTGTGGATTACCTACTCCGGCAAATGCGTTGGTGACGTTGGTAATTCCGGAACAAGCTACAAAACGCCCGTCCGGACTGAAAGTCATACCTCGGGCTCCCCCGATGTCAGCTCGAAAGCCGCCATCATATTTGTAGAGAGATCCGGCGTCGAGATCTCGGAGGTGCTTACCAGAATGGACTTCCCAGTGCTTGACGATCCCGTGTAGATCTGTAGAGGCCAGATGCCGTCCATCCGGATGGAATGCAGCGTTGTAAACGTGTGAACCGTGGCCCGACAGAACGTGTACCAGTTTACGATCTTTAATCGACCATAGCTTGACGAGGTTGTCGTTTCCTGTGGTAGCCAGCAATGTCCGGTCCGGACTTACTATCACAGAACGTACCCAGCCATTGTGGGCTAGAAAATCCCAACTCGGTTCCGGACGATCTGAATTGCATGGCCAACAAAATACCCGACCATCATACCCACCTGTAAAAACACAGTTTTCTGGTGGATGGAATGCGATAGCTCGAACCCAGCTATCATGGGCCTGCAATTTGCATGGAATGTCTCTAAACAATTCCCAGCGGTTGACCCAATTTGCTTCACCGCCTGCAAAAATGAAACGTCCGGTGGGGTCAAAACGACACCCCAGCAAGGGGCGTTCGTCACGCAGGACTTTCACTTCTCTGGTTTTCGTAGGATCTACAGACGGCTGTTGTGACACGTTTTGATCCGAAGTGGGCTCGATCCTCATTGGTATCTCCGTCAGGCCAGCAACTCATCAATAGCGTCTGCTGAAGGGTCCCCGATGGGAACGGGCTGTCCGTTGATCGTGAAATTCTTTTTCGGATCAAATCCAAGAGCACGAAAATACGTGTGGAACAAATGTCCTCCATCGACTTCTCGATCGATGACTTCCGTGCCGTTGGCATTCGTTTTTCCAATCACTGAACCCAGTTGTAATCCGCAACCGGAAAGTGCTACTGACCAAGCTGTTCCCCAGTGGTCACGGCCCAGTCCACGATTAATTTTCGGAGTTCTTCCAAACTCAGCCATAACAGCAACTAACGTGGTTTCCAGGAGACCACGGTCTTCCAGATCTTCGAGCAGTGACGCAAACGGCCGGTCAAACTCGCCCATCTGTTCGATATGAAAATTGAAATTTTCGAAATGCGTGTCGTAGTTGGAATGGGAAACCTTGACACAGGTAATCCCTTTTTCAAGAAGGCGACGCGCCAGCAGGCAATGTCTCCCGAAATCGTGAGAACCATAGCGTTCCTGGTCTTTTTCCGTAACACCTTCGAGTTCGAAGATGTCCTTCTGCCGCATTAGTTGAGACGCCTGTTCAAAAGAATAGCTGTATGCTTCCGTTTCGGCAGTTCTGCGGCGGGCACGAAAACGGGTATTCATTTGTTGTCGTACCATATGTCGCATGCGATCGGCAGATTCACTGAGGCTTTCCGGGCGTACAACGTTTGCCGGTGGTTTTCCATCTCCCAATGTGACGGATGCGAATTGCGGCCCTAGAAATGCCGAATCGCTTTTACCGAAACCGCTTCCACCAGGCCGAATGTGAATGTAACCGGGAAGAGATGCTTTTTCAGGACTTAGAAGTTTTGCAGCTACAGAGCCCATCGCGGGGTAACGCAGAGCCGGACTTTCAGGTCTTCCGGTCTCCATGAAATAGCGCCCTTTACCATGGCTGTTTTCCCGTGTGTTCACGCTTCTGACAAGCGACAAACGATGCATTTGCTGTGCCGCATACGGCATTAACTCGCTGATGTGTATACCGGGGACCGATGTGGGGATTGCACGGAAAGGTCCGCCTGTATCCGTGCCGGGTTTTGGATCCCAGGTTTCCAGCTGGCTTGAGCCTCCGGAAAGATAGAATATCAACACTCGTTTCTCTGAACTATGTAAGGCCTTAGCCAAGGTTGGATGGACGACTTGATTCAGCCCCATTGTGGCTGTGGTTCCACCAAGTAATCCAGCTAACAGGCTCCGTCTTGAAAAGGAGTGTTGTGGCGACAAACATTGATACGGGCGATTCATTTTAAACATCTCCTCGGTCGAGGCTAATGGAGGCCACATGTAAGGCCATTACCAAGCTTAATAACGAACTATGTAACAGTTTACAAAGTATGTTTTCATGAGCCAATAGTCTAATGATTAAAGCGGAACTCAGTCGAGGTCATCAGTGCCCACGCAAGTTCCTGTAATGCCCCAGTACGATCTTCGCCATTTGTCTGGTCCAGGTAGGCGGTTACCTGCAGTTTTTCTTCTTCATCGGGCAATCGTATTAAAACACTCAAGAAAAGTTCGTTTGCCAGTTGTTCTGGGTCAGAAATTTGATTGATCTGGTCAATCAAATTTCCAGGTTGTGGTTGAAGCCAACTGCGAACCAAGGCGCCATTAGAGAGGAACAAGGCCTGATTCATGGTCGGTTGTATGCCGTCTTCCGGTACGCCTTCAGCACTGCCAAATATCGAAACAAAAGTGTTGATATTC
>CAXEIY010000164.1:0-15265 GCA_963996245.1 uncultured Planctomycetia bacterium
CATCTGAAACGGACCTTCCTGTTCCACTTCAGGACCAGGAATTTCGTTGACTATCAAATCCAGCAGAGGCTTCATCGTAGTGGTTGTCTGATCCAGATCCAGATCCAGGGTTGCAAATCCCTGTTTCGCGCTACAGAAAACAAACGGAAAATCATCCATCTGGTGATCCGCGCCAAGCTCCATCAACAGTTCAAAAGCCTCATCCAGAACCTCATACGCCCGCGCATCACTACGATCCACTTTGTTCACAACCACGATCGGTTTGAGGCCGGCGTCCAGCGCTTTGGAAACAACAAAGCGTGTCTGAGGCATCGGACCTTCGGCCGCATCCACGAGAATCAGCGCACCATCCGCCATACGGATCACCCGTTCCACTTCACCTCCAAAATCGGCGTGCCCGGGTGTATCGATGATATTGATCTTAATACCTTGATAGGACAGAGCGATATTCTTAGCAAGAATAGTGATACCGCGCTCGCGTTCCAGATCGTTCGTATCGAGGATCTGCTCACCTTTCAGCTCGGTTTCCCGGAAATGTCCGCTTTGACGTAGTAAACAATCGACTAAGGTTGTTTTTCCGTGATCGACATGGGCAACAATGACAATATTCCGGATATCCGAACGGCGCATTTCAGGTCCTGCAGCATGAGTGGTTTGAGAACGATTCGGTATCCTATCAGACTCCATAAGCGATTCAGTAGCCCAGTTCTCAAAGAATCTCCACAGCACCGCTGGTTAATCCGGCTTGTTCCAGCTGATCACGGCCCCTTAAACAACACCAAAGAAATACCGCTCGTAATCTCAGGTAAGACACTCCCACACAAGTCACAATTGTCGACCGGATAGGAGTAGCATCCATAGAAAGATACAATACCCCATACGTATATCGCTTCACTTGTAAGGGAATACAGGAAAAGTTTCTTCGTGATTGAAAGACTCCCGTACAATGACAGAATCACGAAATCGATACCTACTTGTCGTACAAGAACGCAATCGGAATATCATCTATTTTAGTATTCACCATCGGTTTTCAGAGGGACTCGACCAGCATGAACTGCCTCCCTTCTCGTTGCACACAGATATTCATCATCGGTATTGTCTTGACGGCACGGAACCTGCCTGCATCTGAACTTACCGACTTATTTGTCCGAGGTTCGGAAGGGTACCATACATACCGTATTCCATCCCTTGTCAGCAGCACTCGAGGAACATTACTTGCATTTTGTGAAGGTCGCAAAACAAGTTCGATTGATGATGGTGACAACGATCTCCTGGTTCGTCGCAGCGTCGATTACGGCCATACCTGGTATCCACAGAAACTGGTGTACGAAGAAGGAAATGACAAACTGATCACCATTGGAAATCCCTGTGCAGTTGTTGATCGAATGACCGGTACAATCTGGTTAGTTTTCAACCGTAACAATGACGATGTACTGGTCACTCACAGTCGTGATGACGGAGAAACCTGGTCGCCGCCTAAAAACATCACTCATCAGGTGAAAAAGCCGTCGTGGGGGTGGTATGCAACCGGCCCGGGTATCGGCATTCAACTGACACATGGATCCAACAAGGGCCGACTGATGATACCGTGCGATCATCGCAAAACCGGCAATCGAACCGGACCAAGCAGCTCTCACGTCATTTATAGTGATGACCATGGTAAAACATGGACACTCGGAGGAGAAACGGAGCCACATTCCAATGAATGCCAGATCGTCGAACGCTCGGATGGCACCCTTTTGCTTAACGCAAGAAACCATTGGGCACGCAGCGGGCAGCGCCCCGATCTGGCCTATCAACGTATTCTTGCAATCAGTGCTGATGGTGGACTCCATTGGTCATCAGCCGGTTTTGACAGTACGTTGATTGAACCCGCATGTCAGGCGAGTTTGATTCGTTACCCAGCCCAATCGAGACAAGGACATTACTGGATGCTGTTCGCAAATCCTGCCTCTCGAAAAACGCGAGAACGTCTCACGGTGCGTCTCAGTCGTGACGATGGCAGAACCTGGCCTGTCAGTCACTGCTTTTACGAAGGATCGGCTGCTTATTCCTGTTTAAGCGTACTGGATAACGGCCGTGTTGGTCTGCTGTTTGAACGAGACCAGAGTTCCAAAATCAGCTATCTGTCTTTTGACCTGGATACCTTATGCCGCTGATTTTCGAATTTACATACATTACACTCATGTTCTTCGCTGTTCCATCCGTTGATTGAAAGTAACATCGCGGTATCAAATTATAATAGACCACCGTCTATCGATTTCTTTAAAATCGACACATGTATTATCCGCGCAGACACTTACCACTGTTTCTCTTGACCTTCATTCTTTTCGTTGCCCATCTGTACGATGCAACAGCAAGCACTGAAAAGAGGTCTCCACAGATTCAATCGAAACATGCCTCAGACATGCAGAAAGGAATGCGACTTTTCAAGGAAACCATTCGCCCTCTGCTACAGACTCACTGCCACACATGTCACAACGAGGATTCCAAGTCAGCTCATTTTGATGTATCAACGTATGACCGTTTTGTGACAGGTAGTAAGACACTCCTTAAATTACCAACCTCCTTGCTCATGCAGAGGCTATATCACAAGAAGATTCCTTCGATTGCACATAAGCTGTCGGTCATACCCAAGCCAACAATGGCCCGTATTATCGAGTGGATCAGGCTGGGCAGTCCGTTCGACCGGCCCCTGGTTCCTAACACTTCGATAGTAAAAGAACTTTCCGCCCCAGAAAACAAGGGCGTTCATCCATTCTGGTCTTTCCGTCCTCTTGATCCCAAAGCAGTACCACCCCTTCTAGACTCACCGTGGAGTCAAAACGACATCGATCGTTTTATTCTAGTGCCATTGGAAAAGATCGGCATTTCACCCAATCCACCAGCGGATCGTCACACGTTAATCCGCCGTGCCACGTTTGATCTCTGGGGTCTGCCTCCCACGCCAGAACAGATTCATTCCTTTGTCGAGAATCAGGATCCCCTTTCCTATGAACAGCTCGTTGAGCAACTCCTGGAATCGTCTCATTACGGAGAACGATGGGCACGACACTGGATGGACCTGGTACGATTTGCAGAAAGTACAGGATTCGAACACGATTCTGACCGACCTAACGCCTTCCACTATCGTGATTTCCTGATTCGTGCTTTCAACCGCGACATGCCATATGATCAATTCTTAACCTGGCAACTGGCCGGTGATGAGCTCCCCTCCAATCGACCTGACCCGCTGATTGCAACGGGATTTCTTGGCTGTGGGGTTTTTCCCACCCAGCTCACAGAATCGGAATTTGAATCCGCGCGTTACGATGAAATCGATGACATGATTACCACCATTGGAGTTGCGTTTCTGGGACTCTCCATCGGTTGCGCACGCTGCCATGACCATAAGTATGACCCCATTTCAACTCATGAGTACTACCGTTTTGCTTCTTGTTTCACAACAACCATTCGAAGTGAGTTGGATTTAATCCTGCCCCCCTCCGGAGAGCTTCATAAAGTACAGATAAGCAGCGAAGGTTTACCTCCCATCAAGCACCCCGCTGACGGACGCGGTTACCCTCACTTTTACCCTCAGACCCATTTCCTGATTCGAGGCGATGTCAGCCAGAAAAAAGGCATCGCTTATCCCGGCTTCCTTAAAGTACTGATGCGTGATGGCAAACAGAGTGACCACTGGACTCAATCTCCTCCACCAAACTGGACGCGCACGGCTTTCCATCGAACGTCTCTTGCCAAATGGCTAACCGATACCGAATCGGGTGCAGGACACCTGGTAGCGCGCGTCATCGTCAATCGGCTTTGGCAACATCACTTTGGACGAGGGATCGTAACCACTCCAAACGATTTCGGTTCACAAGGCGCACGTCCCACTCACCCTCTGCTTCTGGATTGGCTTGCTCAGCAACTGATCCATTACAACTGGCGACTCAAACCTATTCACAAACTTATCATGCTCTCAAACACCTATCGTCAAAGTAGTGGCTTTGACCAGATCCGGGAATCGAAAGACCCGGAAAATCGCTTTTTCTGGAGACGCACACCGCGCCGTCTGGAGGCAGAAGCCATTCGTGATGCCATGCTTCTGGTATCCGGTTTGATGGACAAAACGATGTACGGTTCCGGAACCCTCGATCCTTCAATGCTTCGGCGCAGCATCTACTTTACGGTCAAACGAAGTGAACTGATCCCCATGATGAAAATCTTTGATTGGCCTGAACATCTCGTGAGTATCGGATCCAGAACAATCACGACAACAGCCCCTCAGGCACTCGTCTTTATGAACCATCCCGAAGGTCGGCGATTGTGCCGCAATTTCGAACAACGGCTTCCGAAAGAAACCGTCACGGCAATCCACCAGGGCTACCTGCATGCATTAGGACGTCCACCTACCCAGTCAGAAGTGGCCTCCACTGAATTTTTTCTATCACAACAGACCACCCTTTACCGAACGCTCCAACAATCTGATCCAGACACACTGGCACGGATTGATTTCTGTCAAGCACTGATGAGCATGAACGCATTCATTTATATCGATTAAAGACCATGAAACAAAGCCTTCCCTTCTTTCCCATTAATCGACGCCAATGGCTGAAACAGGCCGGATGCGGACTCGGAATAACCGCCCTGACCAGTCTGTTACAGGACCATCACTTTCTGGTCCCTCGCGTCAGCGCATCGGATACAGAAACTTCCCGGTCCGAGCATCCTCTTGCCGTTCAGTCACAACAATTTCAGGCTCGAGCAAAACATATCATATGGATTTTTATTAACGGAGGCCCAAGCCAGGTGGATACCTGGGATCACAAACCCGCGTTATCGCGATGGCACGGTAAATCCATCCAGGAGTTCGATTCTGGTTTCAAGAATACCACTGGATTTTTCAAGAATTCAGTTGGCACACTTATGCAATCACCCTTTTCTTTTTCTCCACGGGGACAGTCTGGAAAGATGGTCTCCTCCATCTTCCCTCAACTGGGATCCCATGTAGACAAAATGGCTTTTATTCATTCCGGATTTACAGAATCCAACAATCATTCTCCGGCTCTTTTTATGATGAACAGCGGCCTGCCTAGAATGGGATTCCCCTGTCTTGGATCCTGGGTGACATACGGACTGGGCAGTGAAAATCAAAATCTGCCAGCTTTCGTAGTCATGAGTGATCCGAAAGGGCGTGGCCTGCCTAAGGGGTACGCAGGAAACTGGAGTGCCGGCTTTCTTCCCAGTGTATATCAAGGTACCCATCTACAACCAACGGGTATTCCTATTCCACATCTGATTCCATCTGGGAAAGCAAGTGACGCAACACAGAAAAACTATCTCGATCTTATCCGGAAGCTGAACCATGGACTTCATGAGAACAATCCTGAAGAATCAGAATTGACAGCACGTATGGAAAGTTTTGAGCTCGCCTATCGGATGCAATCAGCGGCTCCCGAATCGCTCGACATAGACTCAGAACCGGCACACATTCACCGGCTGTATGGACTGGACAATTCACAATGCGACCACTTCGGCCGACAATGTCTGATGGCCCGCAGACTGGTTGAACGTGGTGTTCGATTTGTCCAGATCTATTCAGGTGGTTCGGATAACCAACACAGTTGGGATGGCCACAGTGACATAGCAGGTAATCACCAACAATTCGCCGGCGAAACAGATCAGCCTGTAGCCGGGCTGATCCATGATCTCGATCAGCGTGGACTGCTGGACCAGACTCTGATTGTCTGGTGCGGTGAATTTGGCAGGTTACCAGTCGCGCAAACTGGAGAAAAACTGGGAAGAGACCACAATCCTCATTGTTTCTCTGCCTGGCTGGCGGGAGGATCGATAAAGGGAGGGGTGACCTACGGCTGTTCGGATGAGATCGGATTCAGGGCATCTGAAAATCCAGTCCACATTAATGATCTCCATGCGACCATTCTACACCTCCTGGGAATTGACCATAAACGTTTGACCTATCGTTACAACGGCCGTGAGTTTCGATTGACCGATGTCGCCGGCAAGGTCCTGCACCCGATTCTTGCCTGATACGGGAAACGGGACACCTCATTTCTTTTCAGGAAAGAATTTCGTGAATGGCCTGGCCCCCCTGAGCAATAGGGTGGGGACGCCCTGCGGTGTCAAGAATCGATTGCCCGGTCTGTATTCCCATGGCTTCATATATGGTCGCAATTAAAGATTCCGGGCCAACCGGATTGGCGGCAGGATAGGCGCCTATCTTGTCAGAACGGCCATAAACCAGTCCATGCTGTACACCGGCTCCGGTCATCAGAACATTGTGACAGTAAGACCAGTGATCCCGGCCTCCTTTTTTGTTAACCCTGGGGGTACGTCCCATTTCTCCCATGACGACCAACAACGTTTCATCCAGAAGTCCACGACTCTGAAGATCTTCACAAAGTGCCGAGTAAGCCTGATCAAATACGGGCAACCGATGATCTCTGAGAATATCAAAATTACGCTGATGGGTATCCCACCCATCCAGATCGATATTCAAAGTTTCGAAAACTTCCCAAGTCACCGTTACCAGGCGAACTCCGGATTCCACAAGACGACGGGCAACAAGCATCGAATTTCCGTACAGGTTTTTTCCATACTTTTCCTTGAGGCCTGGACTTTCATGGGAAAGGTCAAACGCGTTCCATGGACTGTCCGGGCGACTCGTCGACGTCAATAAATCCATAGCCTGACGCTGATAGGTTCCAAAACGTTCTACAAAACCATTCTCTTCCAGACTTTGTCGCTGTTGATCAAATTGATCCAACAGTGTTTTGCGTCGATCGAGCCTGTCGAGAGTCAGACTCTTTTCCAGTGCCATGCCGGGAAGCCGTACTTCCCCTTTGACTCGCTCCGGGTGGGCATACTTCGCCTTCTTGTCACTATAGGCGTGGCACTTGGTAAAAAAAGGATCAAACTGGCGTCCCAGGAACCCGGCATAGGGTCCTGGCCTTACACTGTTCTGTCCCCATCCGGTGTAACATGGCATCCATACCGATGCCGGCAGTTCCGACACTTCATCCCGATTCAGATACTGGACAACCGAATTCATACTGGGCGCCTGACTGGGTAAAACCGGCACAGCGGACTCCAGCTTGCTGGCCTTTTTACCGGTCATGGTATAGAGTAATCCCGCGCTGTGGTCGTTGTGAGGGTGAGACGCAGAACGAATTAATGTGGAACGCGACATCCATCGGGCGGTACGTGGCAAATGCTCACAAAAATGAACACCTGAAACATCGGTGTCGATTGCTCCAAACTCACCTCGAACCTCCTGTGGAGAATCAGGCTTCGGATCAAACGTATCATGCAACGGAGGTCCGCCAAAAAGATATACCAGAATGACGGACTTCGCCTTGCCTCGTGATATACCAGAAGGATTCTGATCTTCCGATTTCAGGACATCGGACAACGAGGTTCCCAAAAGGGAAAGAGAACCCGCACGAATCGCTTCACGACGAGTCCATCCGTCGCAGGTCCGTCGAGGCGTACCCAGTACCCGCAGCATGACATCCCCCTCAATATGTTCGTTCTAGTCCAACTATCTCAAAACCTGGTAATTTTACATTTGACCACTTTTGCCTGAGTTCGGGCCAAACTTGCAGATCGGGTCCTGTAACCGTGTCCAGCTATTTCCACCCATTCATCCAGCAGCCGGTATCAACACAGCGACGTTTCCGTTTTTCAAGCGAATAGATGAGTTAGTGGCTGCACACCTTTCACGAGTGGAACCGGACGTCCCTGTCGATCCAGAATGCGCATGGCCGGATCAATTCCAAGCGAGTGAAAAATGGTAGCAGCAATCTCTTCGGGTGCTACCGGGTGATCCTGTGGGTACGCGGCATGTTTATCCGATCGACCAAACGTGATACCACCTTGTATTCCGGCGCCGGCAATCAAAGCCGGGAAGCAGTGAGTCCAGTGACTGCGGCCCCAGTCTCCATACTTTCTGGGCGTTCGCCCCATCTCACCCACTACGACAACCAGCGTTTCATCCAACAATCCCCGGTCATCCATATCCGAAATCAGTGCTGAGAAGGCTTGGTCAAATCCGGGGAGCAGATACTTTTTCAGATCCTGACTACTACGATGTGAATCCCAGCTGTATCCATCGGGTGCATCCCAAGCCACCGTAACAAATCGCGATCCGGCTTCGATCATCCGGCGCCCCATCAAGACGGACTGACCAAAAAGATGACGTCCGTATCGATCACGCATTGAATCCGACTCGCGCCGAATATCCAAAGCCCGATGCATTTGCTGTGAAGTAGCCAGCTCAAAGGCGCGCTGACGGATCTTGCCGTAGGCATCCGTAGCGTCCGGTGCCGACTGCACTCGCCGCTGGTCCTCAAACTGGTCCAGCAACGTCGCCCTGCGATTTAAACGGCTCAGTCTGACTTCATCCCGAGTCAACAACCCCTTGATCCGAAAATCCAATTCCTCTTCAGAGCATGTTCGAAAATAAGGATTGTCATTTTCATCGCGTCGTCTTATATCTGTCGCAAGTGCGTTATAAGCAGGACCAAGCCAGCCACCATACTGACCGGGACGGTTGGTCGACTGTAGCGCACCCAGCCGATTGGGCAGATACGTGTAATCCGGCATGGTCCGATGCCGCGACGGATCATGATGACGGGAAAGATATTCCACAACCGATCCCATCGAAGGCCATTCAGCAGGACCTATCGGTGTTTCATCCGGATTGGAACCGAACCGGTTCGGATGCGGGTGCCCGGTCTGAATATAGTGAACCGCACCATGGTCATTATAGGGGTGATTCAATGTTCGGATAACCGCTAACTTATCGGTCAATGCAGCGGTCTGAGGCAGGTGTTCACAAATTCGCAGGCCCGGTGTTCGGGAAGCAATCGGTTTAAAGGGACCCCGAATGTCATCGGGAGCTTCCGGTTTCATGTCGAAGGTCTCAAGCTGACTGGGCCCTCCAAACAAAAGCAGAAAGAGAACGGATTTTGCCCGTCCGTTAACAAAGGGAGCAGCCGTTTGCTCGGCGGCAAGAACGTGGGGCAGACTCACCCCAAACAAACCGGCTCCCGCAGCCTGGATCACTTCTCGGCGTGTCGGACCGTTACAGACACCGGGTGGACGGCCTTGGATGGTCAGCATAGCCTCATCCTTTCATCCGTAAAACTGTTCCAGATTCGTACTCCGACATAATACACCCGCTGGATGCATTAACACCGCTGAACGGGCACTCTGTGATACATTTCTACCACACCTGAAAACCACGGCACCTTCTGCCCACAGTATATCAGATTCGACTAAACGGTTCCAAGATGATGGAACGATTACTCGTCTTCAACAGCCTCTTTTACTTGTGTCTTGCGTTTGCGTTTGATTGAATGTCCATCAAAGGCATCTCGACCATTCGACCGGACAACACTCCGAAAAGAACACTCATGCCCAACGATCACCAATCCCGTTTAGCACATCTCATGGAGCACGGGTATGTTGTTATTCCGGAAGTCCTCAATCGTGTTCAGACACAAACAATCCGAGATGACATGGACCGGATCTTTTCCAGGGAACGTGAGATCCCATTTCTGCCCGAAGACGGAGACACCCTTGTCGATGATTCCGACATAGAAAGCTACCTCCGTTCCAGTTACAACATCAGCAAAAACGAATCGGACCGTCTCATGCAACGGATCCGTCATACAAGAAACCATGATCTGATGACCCGATGGCCCTGTTCCATCGAAGCGGTTAACAAAACTTTTCTACATCTCCCCACCCTGTTCGACGAAGACCGTTCCCAGAGGATATGGAACCTGCTGAACAAATCCGATACGATCCCTGCCCTGGCCGAACACACTGAAATCCTGAAGCTGGCACAGAATATTCTCGGCACCGATTGCATCCTCTCTGACTGTAGCGCCACAAGCATAGGGCCCCATACCGAAGGTGGAGCCTGGCACGTCGATGTTCCTCTCGGTCAGTTACCAGACCCTCTACCGGACTTCCCGCTCACCACTCAAAATGTCTGGATGTTGGATGATTTCACAGAAAGTAACGGGGCCACACGTGTCGTACCGAGAAGTCATTTGTTGCGTAGAAAACCGCAATGGGACTCCGAACACCAGCCCAACGCGATCTCTCTTACGGGGCCCGCTGGGTCGGTAGCGATGTGGCTTTCAAATACCTGGCACTGTTCGGGGGCCAATATTACTGATTTTCCGAGAAGGGCTGTTTTATGCTATTACGCGCGAAGCTGGATCAAACCTTTTTCGGACTTTCAACGTGGTATTTCCCTGGAACGCAGGGCCTGTTTTTCTGAAACCCTCAGGTACCTTCTTGGGCATTCTTCCAAAGGGCTCGTTCGCGGCTGACCGTGTTTCACACTACCTGGAACAATCCACCTGTAACGGTAAGGAACTACTACCCAGTCTAAACCACACGTTCACTTCCAAAATAATGGCTGGAGCAACAAGCCCCGCCCCGATCGAATATCTTTTCACGAAAGAAACAACCGATGTTCTTATTGAACCCGATTCATGGTACTGGCTGTTTTCGTATACTACCTGCCCTCCTCTTCATCATGACCCTTTATGTCCATGCCGAAACCGGCTCTGAGAGTCTTATTTCTTTCAAAAAAGTCCTCATTGATTCCAAATTCCGCAGTGAGGGGGTGGCAGTCGCTGATTTTAATCGCGATGGCAAACAGGACATCGTTGCAGGCCGCGTCCTTTATCTCGCACCGGAATGGAAACTGTATTCACTGGAAAGTACGGTAAGAGACTTTTCACCGAAAGACTACAGCGGCAGTTTTGCTAACTTTACCCACGACGTGAATCATGACGGATGGCCGGACGTCATTCTGGTGGATTTTCCGGGCACGCCAACTTATTGGTATGAAAACCCGCAAAAATTGGGACTCCCGTGGAAACGTCACATCTGTGTACCTGTCTCGAATAATGAAAGCCCTCTTTTCCGTGATCTTGATGGTGATGGGAATCCCGAACTGATCATGGCAACCGCTCCTACTACAGAACAATCCGATGGTCCCGATCGCTTCATGGCCTTTTTCACTCCACAAACAACATCCGTTATGCCTTGGAAAGTCCATCGCATCTCTCAAAATGCGGTTCCTGGAACGAAGAAGTACTCCCATGGACTGGGACTGGGGGATATCAACCTTGACGGGCGACTCGACATTTTAATCAAAGAAGGATGGTGGGAATCTCCAGAAAATCCAAACGGCCAGACCTGGACGTTCCATTCCGCAAACTGGGGTGAAGACAGCGCGCAGATGTTCGCCTATGATTTTGATGGAGATGGAGATCAGGACATACTGAGTTCCAGTGCACACCGCTACGGGATCTGGTGGCACGAACAGATTTCTGGAAACTGGAAAACCCATATCATTGATCAATCCTATTCACAAACACACGGTCTCTGTCTGGCCGATGTCAATGGCGATGGCCTTCCCGATTTTGTCACGGGAAAACGCTGGTATGCGCACGGAGGAAGGGATCCGGGAGGAAACGATCCGGCCGTCTTTTTCTGGTATGAACTGCGAAGAAGCGGAACCCATCCCGAGTGGATTCGGCACCCCGTTGATAGCAACAGTGGACCTGGTACTCAGTTTGAAGTGCAGGATGTTAACCAAGATGGTATGCTGGACATCGTTACATCGAACAAAAAGGGAACCCATTTGTTCCTGCAAAAACGCAACTAGCATTGACTCGGCAGGCGAAATTGCCGGAAATGGCTGAGAAGAGGCGGACCTCTCTTCTGAAAAAGTGACTGTACGATCTTACACTTCATAGCAGAAGGACCCTGGACGATGCCGTCGCCCAACCACCACCTGAACGCTCATGTCGCTGGAACCTGTCGGTCGCCGTTTGCCCCATCGGCCGGAGATACCATCCGTGTTCGATCCCGACGATGGTTCCTCCAAACTGGACTCGCTGGAATAGGTGGACTCGGTCTGCCTGACCTGCTACGCCATCGTACCTTGTCTGCATCTCCTACCAGCGGTAACGCGGGAAAAAAGTCTGTTATCCTTTTCTGGCTTTCCGGCGGTCTAAGCCAACTGGACAGCTTGGACCCCAAACCCGATGCACCCCGGGAAGTAAAGGGACCTTTTGGAACAATCTCTACACGGATACCCGGCATTGCCTTCTCCGAACACCTTCCTCTGCAGGCCAGTATCGCAGACCGGCTTTCCGTCATCCGGTCCGTTGACTGCAGTGCCAGCAATCACACCCCCATTACGATGCAGGCAGGAAATCCACTTGCGCAACGAACCAACGACGGCAAAGACGGTGCTGGCTACCCTTCGATGGGATCGATAGCTGCGAAATTCCGTGGAGCAAATGACCCAGATCTACCCGCTTTTGTAGGTCTTGCAGAGTCCTGGAGGTCGGATGTCTATGGTGCTGGGCATATGGGGTCCGCATTCGAGCCGGTCAAGGGACTAGAACTTGCTGGAAAATTTTCACTTCCTCCGGGACTGGATCTAGAACGACTTGAAAATCGAAAAACCCTGCGCGTTCAGTTTGACCGGCTGCGGCGGCAACTGGATCATCAAGAGCAGATCGCCCAGGTGGACCGTTTCACCCGCCAGGCATACGACATGGTGCTTTCCGGAAAGGTCCAGAAAGCGTTTCAGCTTGACCAGGAAAATGCGGAAACACATGCCCTTTATGGTTCCTGTAGCGTTGGGAAAAAGGCGCTCATGGCTCGCCGACTTGTCGAATCAGGGGTCACTTTCGTTCTGGTCAGCGGAGCATGGGGTTACTTTGATCATCATGGTGACGATGTACGCTGGGGAGGAATCGAGAAAGGGCTCAAACCTTTGTTGCCTCGAATTGACCGGGCGCTTTACGCATTGATTACAGACCTGGAACAACGCGGCCTGCTTCAGGATACCCTGGTTATGATGATGGGTGAATTTGGACGAACCCCGGTGATTAACAACCAGGCGGGACGCCACCACTGGGTGAATAACATGTCCATGGTGGTTGCAGGCGGAGATATGCCACATGGTCAGGTTATCGGCAGCAGTGATAAACGAGGTGGTTCCATTCACAGTGGAAGCGTCCGTCCGCAGGACCTAGCCGCTACTACTTTCCACCATCTGGGCATTGCCCCTGACACACACTGGATAGCTCCCAGCGGACGTCCGATCCCCATCATCACTGAGAACGGTCGATTAATTCCGGAACTAACCTAACGACAAGATCATTCCACTTTTTCTACAAGCAATGCCATTGACTCTGTTGACTCCTGAAGGAGAAAGAGGCCATGCTCACCATCCCCGGGCCTGTAAACCAGCATCTGTGTGACGGACTATCTCGACGTAATTTTATCAAATTAGGAAGTCTCGGACTGGGACTTACCCTCTCTGATTTGTTTGCTCTGGAAGCCAGCTCCACTGCCCGAAAACAAAACAAATCGCTCATACTCATCTATCTTGTCGGCGGCCCTCCCCACCAGGACATGTTCGATCTGAAACCCAACGCGCCTCGTGAAATCGCCGGTGAATTCAAACCCATCCAGACCAATGTTTCAGGCATTGAAATTTGCGAACCCCTGCCACAATTAGCTGCTCGCATGGATCGTATGACCATTGTTCGATCCGTCAGTGACGCCCAGCCCGAACACAATGCCTACCAGTGCTTCACGGGCCGCAATCAACGCCAAACCGTTCCTGCCGGAGGCTGGCCCTCACTGGGAGCAACCATCAGTAAACTTCAGGGACCGAGAGATGCTGCAACACCCCCCTTCGTAAGCATCTGTCATACGGCAACCCATGGACCTTACAATGAGCCTGGCCCCGGTTTTCTTGGGATCCCATGTTCGTCCTTCAGGCCAATGGGACCGACCCGAAACGATATGGTTCTCAACGGGATCACACATGACCGTCTGGCAGATCGTAAATCCCTGCTCAGTGCCATCGACCGTTTCCGTCGCGAAGCGGATGCCAGTGGAAAAATGATCGGAATGGATCGCTTCACTCAGCAGGCCATGGGGGTACTCACTTCATCCAAGCTTGCCGACGCGCTCGATTTATCCAAGGAAGACCCTCAACTGCGAGCGCGATACGGAAGCGGTGACCCGACCATTCACATCGATGGCAATGGCGCTCCCCGTGTCCCACAAAACTTTCTGACTGCACGACGGCTTGTCGAAGCCGGTGTTCGAGTGGTTACAGTAAACTATAGTAAGTGGGATTGGCACGGAGGTTCTTACAACACCATTTTCAACCGCCAGCGTGAAGATCATCCAGTACTCGACCAGGCCCTCTCCACGCTTCTCGATGATCTGAAAAACCGTGGACTTGAAAAGGATGTCATGATCGGAATCTGGGGAGAATTTGGGCGCACTCCAAAAATCAACCACCAGGTCGGGCGCGATCACTGGCCACAGGTTTCCTTCGCTCTACTGGCTGGAGGAGATATGCGGCACGGCCAGGTAATCGGTGCCACGGATCGACTCGGCGGGGAACCCACCGAACGCCCGGTTCGATTTGGCGAACTTTTTGCAACCATGTACCACCACCTCGGGATCGATGTCGAATCGGCCACGGTTACCGATTTGTTCGGACGTCCTCAATATCTCGTCGACGATGGTTGCCACCCATTACCAGAGCTGATCTGATTCTCTACAAAAGGACTCCCTCATCGGATTGGCCGTGCACTTAAGCCCTTTTTCCATACACGCGGCCACAGTAGAGTATGGATCAGAATCATTGCATTCTCGTACAGGTAGGGTCTCTGCTACACTGGCCCCTGGTCAGAACGTATCCTGCGGACCTGTTCCGGAACGCCCTTAGGCAAATGAAAACACGTGGAGCAATCCCTGATGGGAAACCCTTTTGAACCTGTGAAGATCGGTGTTGTTGGTCTGGGACGTTTTGGACGCCTGCATGCATTGACCATCGATCGATTAACCGAAGCGGAGCTGGTCGGTCTCGTAGCACGCCGAGAAGCCAGTCTTCATGCGGTAGCGGACGAATTACCCGGAATTCCTGGATGGACTAACCTTGAAAAGGCCGTCAAAGAATCCGAAGCAGAAGCGTGGATCGTTGCCTGTACCACCGCTTCGCATGTGCCGGTAACCCGCACACTTCTCGAAGCCGGAAAAACCGTGCTACTCGAAAAACCGATTGCTGCCGATCTTAACGAAGCCCACAGCCTGCAACCCCTGGTTGCTTCCGATTCCTCCAACCTGATGATCGGACACATTGTCCTGTTTAACAGTGAATTCCGACAACTCCAGCAGGAGTGTCAGCAGTACG
>CAXEIY010000165.1:0-14777 GCA_963996245.1 uncultured Planctomycetia bacterium
CTTTACCCGCCTGATCTGTGGAAGTCATAGCCGGATTGTAGTGGTATTCACCGTGCCAGGCATCGGGTGCAAACTGTTTGATATAGGCAATAAGCTGCCACCGTGTTTCCGGCGAAAGTTGATCACCCCATCCTGACATCAGGGTTCCGCTCAAGCCTCGACTAATGGTTCGAAAAAGATCATCTGCATCAGGAAGCAATTCTCCACCTTGTCCCTGTGCAGTACGAAATTTGAAAAATGGCCGTCCTGATTCGGTATTTTTCCCAGTAAAATCACGCGGCCGGGGCCACATCACCTCAGCCAGTTCGCCGTCTCCCTGACCCTGCTTTCCGTGACAGATACTACAGTGCCGCTGATACCCCTTCGCACCGCTGGCCACAAAAACACGGGATTTTTCCGTATCGGTTTCCCCTGTTTGAACTGCTTTGAGAATAGCCGGATCTGTCGGTTTCCCTTCCACCGGCCACGCAGACCATCCCGACAATACCCGTTGCGACTTATTCAACGTCTCTTCCAGCAGTGGTATCTGATCACCCGCGTCTATTTCTTCTGAACTGACCGGTGCAACATCGCCCTCATCAGCGCTCTCGCGACTAACCCCATTCGTTACTGCAAGGGTACCGGACGCTTCACCAGCAAGCTTGACTGGTGGCGGTTGCGCTACGGTAAGCCTCTCTCCGAGAATTCCTGCCAACCCCAGAATCCAGATTGCAGTGTGAATCCTCCAGGTCGACATATTCATCTTGGTATGACCATCCTGACCTGAGCTGGAACAATAGACGCACTGGGTAAACAGGTTTCACTCGTCATAACGTCACATCGAAGTCCCAATTGATCTGTCGAGTACCCACAGTCCTATTCTGCAAAGAAGTTTATTCTGACGGTTCTCCAAGTCTGACTCAAGCGATGGCCAATCGCAGGCTGGTCAGAGGTACATGTAGTCCGCCAAAACGGCTCTCCATTTATCTGAGAACCATCCATATGCCAGCGGTGTCTGTCGGTAGTGACAATGATGTGATCTAAACCGGGGACGCGCCATTCAACCGACAAAAAATGTTCTTAACATTAAGCGTGGTCGGAAGCAACTGTAGCGGTGGCGAGCTCTCGTTGCTCCTTAATCCGTGCCTTCCGACACATGCGATAAAAAAGCATACCCAGCGTTGCAAGAATCACATACGGCATACTGAGCATGAACAGAACGCTCCAGAAATAGCCGGCAGCCACATCGCCACCGTCTGACTGAGAGGCAACTGCCTCTTTACAACCTGGTCATGCAAAGCCACTTACTGGAACCATCCATAACACAACGGTTACCAGCAGCAGGAAGCGAATCGGAAGCGTCGTGCGTAGTACAAACATCAAGTCCCTTTTCATTTAAGAGAAAAAGGAAAGATCATATCGGGAACCAGTGCCAGTACCAGAAATACGGACATGAACAAAGGTGGAATAACGAGAATATACTTCCACTTCCCTTCGAACTTCAGATTCATAAACCATAATGCAACCAGCGAAGCCTTACAGATGGCAATTCCAAACACCCAACATATGATTAACCCTTCACTAAGCCCCATGTCCGATCGCAAGGGAACCGTTAAAAAAGAAAGCCCGGTCAAAATAACAAGACCAAAAAAAATCAACAGGTAGTTGGGATGTTCGTGTTCGTGTGAGGTATCGTTCATCAGATCATGGGGTCCCGTATTAAGTGCCTCGTCAAAAAGACGTATTCAGAGCGAACAATTCCAGTACTCACAGGTATTGCATCACATCCCCTACTGTACAAGATACAACAGCGGGAAAAGGAAAATCCATACCAAGTCAACAAAATGCCAATAAAGACCCATGAGCTCAATATGCCCCGCATGCTCAACGGAAAAGCGGTTTGATCCCCCCATGCCAATAACAATGCAAATAAAAGGCACCACAGCGGCAACCGCAAATCCACCTAGAACTATCGAACCAGCGCTCATTAATGACCAGCCCCCCGCGACAGCCGCCGCAAGCAAGACGGCAAAAATACCCATAGAAACAAAACGCGGCAGTTGAGGACTGGCAAGTCCGATCAGAAGCGCCCACATCACCAGCCCACCAACAACATGAAGGGCATGAAATCCTGTCATGATAAAATAGGTACTTGCCCAAAGGTTACCATTGGGAATAACCGGGCTGACGTGAAAATCCTTTTTGACCTTCTGGTGACTTACCTCGACCAGCGCCTGCTTCTTCGCCGCCAGTTCCTTCACTTTTTCTTCCCATTCAATCTGAAGCGATTCCACTGACTTTTCTTCACCCCCTTCACCCTCTGCGACGGTGGTCGCGCTTTCCTCTCGCGTCCTTACCTGATCTTCTTTCTGACCGTCACGCAGGGCCATATAGTGCTCACTTCGACTTACCTGCAAGTCCGCCTTCCTGAAATCCAATTCCTGCTTTGCGGATAGTACTTCACCCTCTAACTTAAGGATGTCCTTTTCCAGTTGCAGCTTTTGGGCGTTGTCCTCTTCGGCTTGCTTATTCAAATCGGGGTCTGCACCCTGAATACCCTTGATTCTCTCGAAAATGGAATCGCCAACTAGACTTCCTGACCGAATATCTGCCAGGACACCCTCTGCAAGCATTTTTTCATCACCACCCTCTTCTATGATATGCGTCAGTTCGCCTATGACGTGTCTTGTATAGTCTTCATCAGCCGATTCGTGAACCCGCCCCGGAAGGATCGTATGATCGAATTTTGCCTGGTATTCGAACCCCTTGACCAGCAAAAAGACGGTTCCCAGAATCAGGGTAGCCCATACCAACTGTTTTGCCTTTTCCAACTGACCGCGTTCTGCTGCTGAATGAGCCAGCACAACGGTAACGCTGGAACAGATCAGAACGAAGGTGTTGAGTGCTCCGATCCATTCCACCAGGTGTACATCGTCGGGTTTCGGCCAGTTCCCCGTGCTGATGCGCAGCACCAGATAACTTCCAATCAGTCCAGCAAAAAACATGATCTCTGTGGATAGAAAAAGCCAGAGTGCCAATTTTCCATTGGAAAGGGGCAAACCCATGTGTTTTGGTTTTTCCATCTCAGCAGCGTGTGCCATCATCTCAATCCTAATGTTAAAAACAGCTTTACCTAAGGACTCAAAACTTTTCGGGCAGCCAAAATATTCGCATCCTGTTGGTTCAATGTCCCTTCCTGTGGTACGTCCGCGGTGGTGGCGCGTTCAGCAAAGGTTTCCCGTGTTCTGGAATCGATACCGCTCTGATCCAACATTAACATCGCAAGTAGAACGGGTAAATAAAGAACAGACGCACGCAGTAAAGAACGTGCCTGATCTGATGAGAAACAGAATCGAATCGCAAACCACAGAAACCATATTCCCAGAAGGGTCGCACCGATGAAATACCCGGCACCGGCATGCCCGAGCATGGAAGGTACCAGTGTTACCGGCAATAATGCCAGCGAATAGGCAACCACCCGGAAACCGGTAATTTTTCCGGTAACGTCTCCTACGGACAACATCTTCATACCGGCACGCGAATAATCTTCACGATAAATCCATGCAATCGACAGGAAGTGAGGAAACTGCCAAACAAACAGGATCAGGAACAGCACTCCGGCCTGTAAATCCCAGGCGTCACGTACGGCAACCCATCCCAGCACCGGCGGCAGAGCACCCGACACGGCACCGACTGCGGTATTTAAAGTGGTACGGCGTTTAAGCGGTGTATACAACAGGAGATAACTGATCTGAATTCCAACAGCAACCAGAACCGCACTTAGGTTGCTGAACATGACAAGATACAGCGTACCACCCAAACAGCCCCATACACCCAGACAGAACGCCTCTCTTGAGGTGATTCGGCCTGACGGAAGTGGACGGTTCGAAGTGCGTGCCATAAGGGCATCACTTTGGCGTTCCATAACCTGATTAAAAGCACCCGTTCCCGCGGCAACAAGTCCGGCTCCCACAAGGACATGTAACAGACGAATCCAGTCGACTACTTCAGGGGAAGCAAGAAAATAGCCGACCGCTACCGTCAATAGAGCCATAAAAGCAATGCGTGGTTTTGTCAGATACACGTAATCTCTGCATCGCTGCAGCAACATGACCGTCATTCTGTTCTGTGCCCCACCCTGTGGGTCAGGCTGTCCGGAATCCGGTAGGTCTATCGCGTTGTCTAAGATTACGTTACCCATTAAATACCCTTAACGGTCGCCAGTGATACCGATTGCGATGTGAGCAGAACCGACGTCTTAAATTGCAGATAACAAGCAAACAGCAGTGCACCGGCCAGCAACAGCGCTCCGGTACCCACGTGACCGGTTGCCAGAACAATGTGTGGCACAGAGGCTGCCTCCATCGCATACGCCCCCTGTCCATTACTGCTCAACCAGGTACCCAGTCCAATCGCTATTTGAAACAGTATCAGTCCTCGATTGAATCGAGCCCAAGCCTGTAACCGGGTTGGTACCGCGTGGCGGACAATCAAAACTGCCGAGATCAGAATGCCCACGGCTACGCTCATGTGAACCCACAGGCCGATTCCCACGTGGCGTAGTATCGCCCCCAAGCTGAGTTGAATGATGACCAGAACTGCCAGTATCCACGCATAACGTGGTAGCCGGTGATCAACTTCTGTTGACTCCGAACGATTCCAGAAAGGGGACTGTACGAACGCAATGCCACAGATCAAGGCAAAGATCAATTGTGCCAGACAGCCATGAACCAGCGCCATCTCACGCCCCGCCAGCACATCCCACCGAACCCTTAAACCACCCAACAACCCCTGACAACAAACTGCGGCCAGTGCCACAACCCCAAGCCATCGAATTGTCTTTCTCGTTTCCAGAACCCATAACCATCCACAGAGCCCCATCGTCATCATCCCTACTACGTAGCCCAAGGCACGATGTCCATGCTCGACAATGAAGCCCCAGCCTCTCTGGAAAGAATCGGCCACAGAAAAATACCAAATCAGGTACCAGGGTGGCGTGGGCCATTGAGGATCGGCCATCCCCACATCAGAGCTGGTAACACCACCTCCCAGAATCAGCAAAAGGAAAGTCACCAGAGCGGTAGCCAGCGCGTACCGGTAAAGACCCTTTACCGGCTGTTCCTGACTATCTGCTGGCTTTCCACCCCTTATCATCTTCAATTAACCTCAATAGCGATACTCAGTCAAAACAAGTGGTTTTCAAAAACCGCCATTTCACTGACTGGCTTCCAGATTACGGTTCTGCGGCAGAAAATCTTCATCCACTTCGGGGCAGGAGTATTCATACGGGCCCCGATATACCGTAGGAATCACAGGTCCCCAGTTTCCGTGAGGTGCCGGTGAGGTTGCCACCCATTCCAGGCTGTTTGAATTCCAGGGATTGCGTCCTGCCTCGGGACCGGCAAACAGACTGTAGAAAAAGTTAACCGCAAACGTAATCTGCCCCGCTACCAGAGCTATGGCACACATCGTAATCATGACGTTTAAACCATGCATGTCTTCGAACAGACCAATTTGATCGTAGGCGGCATAACGGCGGGGCATTCCCCGTGCTCCTAGAATATGCATGGGGAAAAATACCAGATTGGAAAACACAAAGGTCCACACAAAGTGAATCTTCCCCCAGAACTCACTCATCATGCGTCCGAACATTTTGGGAAACCAGTAATAGATACCAGCAAAAATACCGAAAATTGCTCCACCAAAAAGCACATAGTGGAAGTGCGCTACAATGAAATAGGTATCGTGAATCAAAATATCGGGAGGGGTCGATGCCATGAAAATACCGCTTAAACCGCCGATGATAAACAAGGATACAAAAGCTGAGGCAAACAGCATCGGTGTCGTCAATTGCAGGT
Source organism: uncultured Planctomycetia bacterium (assembly GCA_963996245.1). Classification (GTDB taxonomy): domain Bacteria; phylum Planctomycetota; class Planctomycetia; order CAXEIY01; family CAXEIY01; genus CAXEIY01. The sequence goes on from CAXEIY010000165.1 coordinate 5,838, forward strand.
TCCCCTGCCACAGAGTAGCCAGCCAATTGAATGTTTTAACAGCCGACGGCAAGGCAATAAACATGGTCGAGGTCATAAAGGCCAGGCCCAGCATTGGATTCATGCCACTTTGAAACATGTGGTGCGCCCAGACAACAAATCCCAGTCCAGCGATAGCGGCGATAGAAAAGACCATCGGTCTATATCCAAACAGAGGCTTCCTGGAAAACGTAGCGATAATATCGGACACCATCCCCATCGCAGGCAGCAGCATGATATAGACAGCCGGATGCGAGTAAAACCAGAACAGGTGCTGCCACAACAGCGCCTGCCCACCACCTACCGGCGGACTTTGGCCAGTAGGCACATTGGTAAGGATCAGATCTGCAGGGAAGAAAAACCCGGTACCGGCAAGTTTGTCCAGAAGTTGCATGATCGTAGCAGCCGTGAGCACCGGCAGAGCAAACGCCTGGAGAATGGCGGTGATAAACATGGCCCAGATCGTCAGTGGCATGCGGAACATGGTCATACCAGGTGCGCGCATGTTAATAATGGTCGTGAGATAATTGACCGACCCCATCATCGATCCAATTCCCACAAACAGCACCGTCAGCAACCAAAGTACCTGGCCGGTTCCTGATCCTGGCGCGGCTGAAGCCAAAACCGAAAGCGGAGGGTAAGATGTCCAACCACTGGCAGGTCCACCAGCTCCGGATTCGACAAAGAAGGAAGTCATGGCAAATGCAAAGGCTGGCCACATGAACCAGTAAGAGAGCATATTCAGCACCGGGAATGCCATGTCCCGGGCACCAATCATCAGAGGAATCAGAAAATTACCAAAAGCACCAGCCAACAGAGGTATGATCACAAAAAAGATCATGACCGTTCCGTGCATCGTAAAGAGCATGGTGTAAAATTCAGGGGGTATTTGACCGCCGGTCTCTTTAAAAAGCCAATTTCCGACCACCGGAGCGGCTTGAAACGGATAAGCCAGCTGAACACGAATCAACAGCGCAAGCAGTCCCCCGAGAAGAAAGAAGATGAGCGTCGTGAAAAGAAACTGTATTCCAATGATCTTGTGATCACGGGAAAAAATATAGGTGCCGATAAACCCTTCGGTATGCTCATGATGATGTGCATCTTCGAGTTCAACAGCTGGTACACCCGTGGCCATGGCGAATCCTCACTCTCCCATCATTCGTTAACTAACCGCCCCATCTCTGGGGTCAGCAATGATATTGCATACGACGCTAAAAATTTTATTAGTTCCTGGAACCCTGTCCATTACCCGGGATCACGATACTTCTGCTCGGTTTCCCGTAACCATTCCCTGAATCCATCTGCGGTGTGAACACGGACCTTGCCCTGCATTTTGAAGTGCCCCCATCCACAAAGCTCCGCACAGAGCAAATCATAGTCCTTGTAAGCCTGTCCCGACTCCAGCTGGTTCTCAAGGACCTGAAACCAGAGGGGAATCACCAGGCCGGGGACCGCATCCTGTTTGACACGAAAATCCGGGACAAAAAAACTATGCAGCACGTCAAAACTTCGCAGATGAAACACCATCTTTTCACCTACGGGAACATGCAGTTCGTTGACCGATTCGACATCATCACTGCCAGGATACCCCCATTCGTCCCAGTCATCAGCAGTCCCGTTGTTATCGTCGTCAACTCCAGCAACACCGGGTTGACCATCAAGCCCTGCATACCGAAATCGCCATTCAAACTGGCGGGCAACGATCTGGGCCATTGCCTGCTTCTGTTCCGGGCCGGTTAACATCGGGTTTCGCTTGATATTGTTCCAGGTATCGTATTGAGCATAAGCAATGTAAGCCAGAATGACCGCTGGAACCACCGTCCAGATAACTTCCGCCTTCGTGTGGTGATGAATATAGGTTGCTTTACGGCCTTCTGCGGCGTGATAACGAAACAAAAACCAGACCAGAGCACCCTCGGTCAGAACGAATGCAATGCCGGTGATCCAGAGAATCACATTAAACAGGTAATCCACATCGTGGGCATACGTGCTGGCCTGGTCAGGCAGCCACATCCCCGGGGTGGTCATGCCATAGTAAAAAAACCAAACACCAAACACCAGAAGCCCTAAAAACAGGATACTCCACAACTTTTGCACAACCAGCTCCTTCAAACGCAACTACAAGTCGCTTACCCACATCGTACCCGGAAGAGGTCTAGTCTCCTTCCGCAGGTGACGCTGCCGGCGTTGTTTCAACCACGATCGGATCCAGATCCATATACGGTATCGCCTGAACAAAGTGCACCACATGCCATATGTCTTCCGGATTATTCTTGAATGCGGAACGCAGCACCGGCATCGGGGTTCCCTTGATTCCCTGATGGATACGGCGATAAAGGTCCACTGGCCTGCGGCCGCCTCGGTACAGCCCCAAGGTCAGATTAGCTGGTGCGATGCGTTCGGACCAGCTATCGAGAAGTGGCTGACCGGTCTGAGGATTAACCTCTGCGCTCGGCCCGTCACCCCGGCCAGTGTAACCATGACAGGCCGCACATTGCAGATCCGCACTCACAAACAATTCGTGCCCCCGTTTGACGGACGCCTCTGTGAACTCCGGCTCCGGAGTCTCAGGCATCAAAACCAAATCCCCTGCGTTCTCCCATCGAGCCATCTCACTGGAGGCTTCATCAACCGCTATTTCAAGCAACTCGCTTTCATCCATGTCCTCGTCCGCCACTACCTCCATCACCACATATTCGACCTCTCCTCGCACCGACAGATGGATGACATAATCCACCAGGGCATGCAGTTCATCTTCATCCAGAAGACTGAACGCGGGCATCGACGTACCCACAACACCAATTCGAAGCGTGTTGAGTAGATCCTCGCGGGTCGGTTTCGCGTCCGCTGTCGTAGAAGTGAACTTGTAGAGACCTAAACGGTAATCCCTCGGTTTGGGAAACAGAAAGGGTGCGGTAGGTCCATTGCCAGCACCGGACAATCCGTGACAGTGTACGCAATGGCGGCGATAGAGACTCGCTGACTCCGATAGCGATTTTGCACTCACCTTGAGCGACGCCGGGGCATCTGCGGGCATTTTGGGTTCTCCAGGCCCACCAAAAATTTCCTTCATTACTCCGGCTATCCGTTCATTCATACCCTCTACTTGCTGGTATGCAAGTTCCCCATCATTGGTGACAGGAACCTCTCTTGCCTGATACCTTTCAGGCAATGCGACCGGGCCACAGCCCACCAGAGACGCCAGCGCTATCACTGGAATCCAGCGACACCACAGGATCCCTTTTTGAAAACAGACTTTCACCGTCCTATCACTCCCTTTTTACCGGTTCACCAACCCCCCGACTACAACGGGAAGAATCCGCAAACCCTTATTCCACATCCAGACTGGAAACATCAATATCAAAACTTTCTTCCTGCGTGACGTCGGCTTCCAGAGTGACCGACCATTTCCCTTTGACCACCTCGCCACCAGCGCTATCAACAAGCCCAGAAGCCTCATGCCAGACTCGCAAGTCCAGCGCGATTCCCGAAGGCAGATTCGGAATCTCAAAGGCACCATTTTCGTCGGTAACGGCAAAATAAGGATGATCCTGCGCCAGGACATAAGACTTCATCCAGGGATGAATGTTACAGCTGACCGGAACCGGATTGCGGGTTTTACGGTTGAACTTGAACTTCTGAGGATCTGCCCCTGCTGGTAACAAAGGATTGGCTTCACCAGAAGAGCCGCCCTGGATTCTCGTGTTATGGCTCACCGGATCACTGTTGAGCAGGTTTAAATCCTGATCAACGTGCATCGCGAGAGCATGGGTCAGAAACACACAGTTTTTCTGATCAAAATCGACAACCGCATCGCTGGCTTCAACCAGATCAGGATGCACTTCGTCTGGTTTTTTCCCGAGATAGACAAACACATTCTTAATCCCTCGGTTCCCCGAATTTACCAGCAGCGTTTCATTAACTGAGGCGTGCTCCTTACAAACTTCAACATCCTTTTCAATCGTCACTGCAGGCAAAGTCGGGATATCACCCGCCAGAGTGATCGTCCCCTTCAATGTCCCCCAACCATCGGCTTTTTGGTTCGCACTGGCAGCTTTTTTTCCGGAATCTTTGCTACTGTTTTCTGTGGCTGAATCCTGGCTCTCAGTCGAGGCCGGACGCTTTTTGGTGGCATACTTAGGAGTCCCTCCCGAATCACCTCCACACCCAACAATCCACAGCAAACAGGAAAACATACCTGTCCACACAACCATTTTTTTCAATGAACTGGAAAACATGATTCTCTCCCTTTATTACTCGCCCTCACCCTCGGACGCCGTTGGCACAGCTGGACGAAGATCGGTAAGCTGACGCTCGAGTATTTTGTGATAATTAAGCATGACATCGCGAACCGCTCTTAACTGATCCAGGCTTTGATCCGCCGGGAACACTTTCTGATGAGTCCCGGGATTACCGTTCTGAAAATTTTCCGGCATCGCGGTATATGGCAATACACGTTTCGGCCTCCCCAGCCACCTCAGGAGCCAGTCCGATCGAAAACGCTGAGGTGCGCTGGTCAGATTCGGTCCGTGATCCTTCTGTTCTCCGGCCGGACTGCTGCCACCCACTGCGTGACACTGCCTGCAGACCTGAGGATTCGCCAGGATCTTATAAGCATCACTCAGATAATCACGATCCGGGCCCAATCTCCCCTGATGCTCGGACTGACGCTGAGCAAGATAACTGTCCGATGTTTCCACCATCGTATCGTAGGCGGGAACACCATCGTTTGCGGCAAAATATTCAGCAAGTGACCTTGCTTCCCGGTCATTCAGATTAAAGTCCGGCATACGCAACACGACTGCAGGACGGATCGGTTTGGGATTCAATAAAAACTGGTACAACCAGGAAGTCTGAACCTTTTCCCCTTCGCGCACAAGAGGCGGAGGAACACGGGGCCACGCATCTGCACGCTCCAGACCAGCCGAACGGACCAGTGACTCAACCAAACCCAACGCGAAATCTCCACCAAACCCCGGCCTTTCCGAAACCATTCCATCACGAGGCAGAAGTATCTGTTCGCCGACGCGGAAACGTTTCCCCTTGATCAGTGCAGGTTGCCATAACGCCACGTCTCGCTCTTCCGCTTCAGACAGGTTCTCCGCATCAGCTCCCATCACCAGCCCTGTGACGGTAGCCGTATCTGAGTTTCCGGAGTTACGTGCCTGTTCAGCGGTGAAATCTGTCGCATGGAATGCATAATCAATGGCACGCTGATCGACCGTCACCTGAGTCAGTTCGTGAAATTCCGGATTAAACTGGAAGGTAAACTGCGGCGTTTCCATCATATGACACCCAACACAGTTAAATCGCGTCAGCAGCTTGACCCCTTCAATTTGATTTCGGCTATCACCTGCAGGACGATAGACGAATTGCTCAGCAGGAGGGTCTGCGGTCATCCCCAGAACGAACGTAACCACCGATTCAATTTTGCGGTCGTTCTCTGCCTCATCTGAATCAAAATGAAACTGAGGCATTCGCAGTCGTTCGTCATAAGGCTTGATAGCCAGATTCAGTTTTTCGTAATCAAAGCTCCGGGGTTCATGCAGTTTCTGCCACAGGAATCCCTGCCGCTTATGATGATCGATGGCATCATGATAATATTCCGTGTCTTCATTCGCGTCCCCTTCACCCTCAGCCGTTTCCATCTCATCGTCTATGTATTTACTGACAAGCTCAAACGCAAGAAGATCGGGATCCTTGCGACCCCAATCTGCCAGACCAGTACCAATCGGCTTTGCCGTCTCGTAACCAGGCACATCGTGGCACCCGAAACAGCCGAATCGGCTCAACGTCTTCCTGCCGACATAGGACAGCTTTTTCTCAACCGACGGATCGCCCAGAAGTTCCTGTTCATCCGCACGCAACATCCCTTTTTCACTCTCAGGGATACCGTCTGTGAGATACTGTCGGGCGTCGATCAAAGGAACTGACTTCTGGAGATACATTTCCACCAGATCATCCAAAGACTCCAAATCAAGCTCCTCAACCTCGACCTCCTCGTGCCATTTACCCGGTTGATCTAAAAGCCAGGCTGCCAGATCCGCTGCCTCCTGGGGTACCAGCTGGAGGTCAGGCATGTAACCTCGCGGATGGTGAACCCTGGGGTTAGACAACCACTGAACCAGCCAGTTGCGAGCTGTTTCCGACTTCAATTTGGCTGAAAAATTTGTCAGGTCAGGACCAAAATCGGCCTTCGCACCATCAAAACTTTCCTGATCTACCGCCCCGTGTTGGTGACAGGCAAGACAACCTTTTTGCACGAACAATTCGGCTCCACGCAATGCGTCCCCAGCCAGAGATACTTCTCCAAGCAGGGCCTGCTTTCGAAACGCGGATTCCTGCTCCAGAAGAGCCAACTGAGAAACCAAAGTCTCTTTCTCAGTGATCTTCTGAATCCTATCCGATCCCTCAAGTGTCTCGCTGAGGAGCTCCGCCTTGATCGCATCAAGCTGTGAACGCACTTCGCCGGCCTGATTTTGCAACGCAGCACCCTCATGCCCGTGCGCCTGATCCAACCTTCCCAGATGAGCACGGCTCTCACGAAACAGATAATGGGTCATGGCCCGAATTTCGACATCCCCCCTGGCCTGCCCCAGGTCATCGCCGTTGTTATATAAGCCATAGAAATGCGGCATCCTCGTCTGAGGGCGAAAAGCACCAGGATTCTTAATCCACCGACTTGTCCAGTCTTCGGTTGTCTTTTCAGCAATGCGAGCCAGACTGGGCCCCACCTTCCTGAGTCGACCTGGCACAACATTAGGATCACGTGTCGCTTCCATCAGTGATGCGACACCCGTGGGTGTCGGAGCAGCCACATCACTGATCATCCTCTCTACTTCGACCAGTGAACGTGCAATCGTCTCTGACGAGGCCGGCTCCAGACGCAGATCAGGCCCCACCGAGCGACCATCTTCAAAACCGTTAATCTCATGACAACCAAAACATCCAAATTTCCGGACCAACATATAACCCTCAACCAGCTTGGGAGCTGACTCCCCAAACTGCTTGTTGTGCTTCAACTCGACCACATCATGGTGACATTGCACACAACTCGCCTGAATAAATCGCTTGGGCCATTGCGGTTGATCCCAGTAATGATTTTCAAACCACCCCTGCCTGTGTTCCCACTCCTTCGCTTGCCTCGGCGTATTGGGAGTATGGGATGTGAAAATAAAATCGGTGTCTCCACCCTGTCCACGATGACAGATCGTACACCCAAACTCCTGCTTGCTGTGCGGACTGGTTGAACCCGTAAAAAGTTCCAGACGAGGATGCGTAACATAGGGATGGATATATCCATCCTGATCCTCGGGCGTCTTCTGAAGTGGCCACCCCGGTTCCGTCGCAGTACCGGGTGCCGCACGATCAATCGGGATATGACAACTGGCGCATCGATCGAAACGGGCCGATTCGCCAAAACTACCGATACTCTGTTTCAAATCGGGAAGCCATATGGTGTCTATCTTCAGCGGTGAATTGAATGCATCCAGAACCGGCAAATTGAGAACTTCACGACCGCGCCCCAGAGTCACGCTGTCGATGGCATCCTGAACCTGCCCTCTCCCCTGTGAATCGGCTTCGGCCAACGCGCCTTGGCGTTCCTGCAAACGCCGAACCTCTTCCTTTTTGAACATACGAGCGTACTGCTTCCACTCCCGGAAATGATCCACCTCCACCATCCACACCAGACTCCCCAGCATGGCCAGCGATGACAGCGCAAACACGATATTTAATTTAGGCTGATTGCGCCATGTTTCTTCTGAAGCAGGCATCGATCGTCTACCATCTCAAAAAAGAACACACCCGCCCTTTTCAGGCCGGCACTCTAGATATTGAAGAAAAACTCCGGAATATAAACGATATATTTCAGATTCATGGTCCAACGTAACAACATCTTGATAGGCAGAGCCGCCATAAACTGAATGAGTGTCGCCAGAACCATAAAGCGAACAAACCCCATCCTGTCGAGATATTTGCGCATTACCACTAACCCCAACAGGGGCGGCAAGGCAAACAAATAGAGCACCGTCAACACAATTCCGGGCAACTCTCGCATATACCACTGAGAAGGCAACCCCTGATTCATGAACTGAATCCAGAAAATCTCCGCCATCTGGACATTATTCAGCGCCTCTACCTTATGCACATCCCACGGTTCATAAGGACCAAAGAAATTCCAGTTCGGACCGCGCAGAAACGTGCCCATTAAAATCAACGTTACCCACAGAACGAGAAATCCGAATAGAAAGGTGTTTATCGCGAATTTCCGTTGCACATACGTATAATACCCATTGCCAAGCTTGTTAAAATCGATATATGGCAGCGCCACCAACCCAACGATGATCATCGTTGGTAGCACCACACCAGCCATCCACGGATCGTAATAAACCAGCATCTCCTGGAGCCCCAGAAAATACCACGGTGCTTTCGATGGATTCGGAGTTTTCAGCGAAGTCGCCGGTTGCTCCAAGGGCGCCCTCAAGGGGACCGACCACACCACCAGTACGACCGTTACCAGCACCATGCATATCAGCTCGGTGTACACCAAATCAGGCCACACTAGCACGCTTTCCGACTGATCCTTCTCTACAACAGGCTTGCCCTGCTCAATCCGTCGATCGTTTTCAACAGCCTTCGACATGGCGAGCCACGTGAAAAAGGCCAGTAGAAAAATCATGCCCGATATAGGCACATTGTCCGGTTTTCCAACGATTTCCTGAAAATTAGGATCGGTCATGCTGATACCAAAAAAGAGCGTCAGCAGGTTCAAAGCCGTCCAGGCAACCACGGGACGAACAAAAAACCTACGCAGTATCAGAAACACCACAAAAAACCCGAGCGAACCGAATGTAAACGTAACGGGACCAGCAACCCCGTTAACCGCTTGCTTAAAGCCTTCTGGCAAGAGCACCGGATTAC
>CAXEIY010000166.1:0-4961 GCA_963996245.1 uncultured Planctomycetia bacterium
CTCTCAAATTACTTCTTTCTCACTTGACTTGCTGCCACGTATTGCACGCGCTCAGGCGATGGACGTGTTGAGTTCCATGAGCACCCTGACTGGTTACAAGAGTGTTCTGCTTGCCGCCAATGTACTGAAAGGAGTTCTTCCGTTGCTGACAACTGCTGCCGGAACTTTACGCCCGGCGGAAGTGCTGATTTTGGGTGCCGGAGTGGCGGGGTTGCAGGCCATTGCTACAGCAAGACGTCTTGGGGCAGTGGTTAAAGCGTTCGATGTCAGACCTGTTGTTAAAGAGCAAGTCGAAAGTCTTGGGGCGGAGTTTCTCGACCTCAGTTTGCAGAATGAACAGGCTGAGGACGCGGGAGGATATGCGAAAGAACAGACCGTTGATGTACAAAAGCAACAGGAGCAGTTCCTGGAGGAACATATCTCAAAATCAGACATTGTCATTACGACTGCTTTGATTCCGGGAAAACCTGCACCGGTATTAATTACCGAACGGATGGTGAAATCTATGAAATCGGGATCAGTAGTGGTTGACCTTGCCGCGGAACAAGGGGGTAATTGTGAGTTAACCGATCCTGGCCAACAAGTGGTGAAAGAAGGGGTTACGTTAATTGGTACATTAAATTTGCCGAGCACATTACCAGCGCACGCGAGTTTGATGTACGCCAACAACATTGCCAATTTCCTTGCCCATATATGTAAAGACGGAGAACTGGTCATAGACCATGAGGATGAGATTACGCATGGAACACTGGTTACTCACAACGGCAATATTGTTCACGAAACCGTTGAAGCAGCGGTGCGGGCTGACGGACAATAGTATTTCTGGTACACGGGGCAGGAAAGAGGAGATGTTGTAATGCTGAATCGAACATCGGTGGCTATTGGATTATGGGTGATGGCACTTGGAATGGAGGTGTCCTTTGGGCAACCATTGCCTTCTCTCGTTGAAAGTGATGTTGAGTCCAAAACCGAACTGGTGTTTACAGAAGGGCCGGCCTATCACGAAGACGGTAGTGTCTTTTTTACAGACATCGCCAATAATCGTATTTTACGTCTTGCGCCTGGTGCGACAGATGCGGATACCTTTGTACGTCCCAGTGGTCGTGCAAATGGATTAATGTTTGATGGATACGGACGGTTGATTGTGTGTGAGGGAAATGAACGAGGAGGATATGGTGGGAGGCGTATTTCAAGAATCGATGTTGTGAGCAAGCAACGTACGGTTCTGGTGGATCGTTTTGAAGGAAAACGATTCAATAGTCCCAATGATCTGTGTATCGATAAACAAGGGCGTATTTATTTCACAGATCCTTACTATGGACCGGATCGTGATGGTTTAGAACTGGAACAGGAAGCCGTTTATCGGGTAAACGCAGATGGCATTGAGCTGGTTCGAGTTCTGGACAATACTCAAGTCGCACGTCCCAATGGAATTGCCTTGTCTCCTAATCAGCGTGTGCTCTATGTGGTCGATAACCACCCACTCAAGCCTCAACGTAAATTATGGGCTTTCGACTTGGACGCTCAAGGCTTGCCAACCGGTAAGCGAAAAGAGTTGTATGACTGGGGAAAAGGCCGAGGAGGAGATGGGATGTGTATCGACCAGCAGGGGAACCTGTATGTTGCCGGTGGAGCAGACCGCAAATATCGGAATCAGAATACCGATCAACGAGCAGGAGTGTATGTTTTTTCCTCCGAAGGTAGTTTTCTGGGGCTTATCCCGGTTCCCGAAGACATGGTTACGAATTGCTGCTTTGGTGATTCCGACCTCCGTACATTGTATATCACGGCAGGAAAAACGCTGTGGAGTGTACGGGTTCGTCATGCAGGACGTGTAATTTGGCCAGGGAAAAAATAGATCTTTGTTTTGTCTGGGGGGAGTGAAAAGCAACCTTCGGAATGCTCTTGTCAGCTCCTTTTTGTCCGAGATTTATCTCTAAGAGATATGTGTTTCGTATGCCAAGGTAATGCGTTTCGGGATACGGGAAAATTTAGAACGCTGAGGTGATAAGCATAAATGATTTAGGCAATCATGTATGATGTGATGTTGAGAAAGAATCAGATCATGCCAATTTTTCTTGATGATAAATAGGCCTTGAGTACGTCTAGAATAGCTGCCTCGGATGTCTATCGACGGGAAGTGACAGGATGGACCATATTGATGAATTCGAATCGTTGTTTAAACGCGCACAGCGAGAACAATATCAGTATATGGACGTAGAGATTAAGTCAGTCACGTTCATCAACGATACGGATCGAGAGGAAGCGTTGTCGATCCAGCGAAGCATCGAGAAATGCTTTCCCTGTTTTGATGAGGGGCAAGTATGGCATCATTTGTGCGCGGATGATTATTCCAATGTGGACGAGATGCTTGAAGCGTTACAACGTGCTCAGACGGATATGGTGATCACGTACCGGCATCTTAATGAGCAGTCTATAATTCCTCAACATAGTCTTGGTGTGTATCTCGATGTGTTGACTCAGGTCAGTACGGTACCGGTGATGGTCTTGCCTGGAACGTCACTTAATCCGGTGTCACTGGATAACCGCAAGTGTGCGCACGTAATGGTTGTTGCTGATCATATTCTGGGTGATGCCAACTTGATTAATTACGGTGTTTCGATGCTTCGGGATCAAGGTGAGTTATGGATGTGTCATGTAGAAGACGATGTGGTTTTTGATCGCTACATAAGAGCAATTGGACGTATTCCGGAAATTGACACCGACGAGGCAAAAACATTAATTGCATCGCAGTTGTCGAAGGAAGCGATCGATTATATGGAGACATGTGAGAGGGAACTGGAAAAAAAGAAGCCACGGCTGAATGTGGAATCCACCGTTGCCATGGGACATGTTTTGAGCTTATACCGGTCCCTTATTATCGATCATGAGATCGATCTTTTAGTTATGAATACTAAGGATGAGGGTCAGTTGGCTATGCACGGTACGGCCTATTCCCTCAGTGTGGAATTGGAAGAGATTCCCCTGTTATTACTTTAAACAATCGGTAAACGGATTTGAGGAGAGTAGACGATGTTGGGAAGTTGGTTCCTAGCTGTTGTGGAATCAGAATCACATGCACACTCGGTTCCCGGGTGGGTAACGACTTTGTTTGCAATAATCCTGGGATTGATGGTTATGTGTCTTGCCCTCGAAGAAAAATTGCATGCGAAGAAATCCATCATTGTCGGTTCATTTGCTGGAGCATGTCTTCTTTTAGCAACGCTGCTGGATCTGCTCACTTTTGGTCAAGTGCGATTACCAACGGGGCATGAGATGGACCTGCCCATCTATATTCCTGCCATCGACTGGGGTGTGATCACGATTATTCTTGGAGCCAGTCTGTTTGTAGAAGTAACCAGTCGCAGCGGTATTTTTACCTGGATGGCAATCAAGTTGACCAAGAAGTCCGGGGGTGATCCTTGGTTGCTTTTACTGGCTTACGGAATATTGACGGTAGTCTTTTCTGCCGTTCTCAATAACGTAACTGCAATGATTATCATTGGTAGCCTGACAACCGTGTCATTGAACAAGTTGAATCGAAATGATCTTCTCAAGGGATTCCTGCTGACGGAAGGGTTATTAACCAATGTAGGTGGTCTACTCACGCTGATCAGCAGTGTTCCCAATATTATTGTTGGAAAGGCGGCAGAGATCTCCTTTGTGAAATTTTTTGTGGTAGCTGCCCCTTTTGTGTTGATAGCGACGATTGTCACTTTATTTATGAGCAAATGGAAGTTTCGTATTTCAGGTCTAACCAGCGAGCAGCAGCGTTCAGAATCACGAAAACTGGTTGAGGGATTTGATGAAAACGAGAGTGTCGCAAGCAATCGTTTTTTCTGGTTTTCTGTTTTAGTGCTGGTACTTTTCATTTTTTGCCTTGCAGGACAGTCTGCTTTGCCCTGGGGATTGGACCAATTGGGAATGGGGTTTATCGCCCTGCTTTTTTCAGGTGTCGTTCTTTTGGCTTATCGACATGACGTCGACAAGTTTTATGCCGCGGTTGATTGGGATCTGTTGGCTTTTTTTGCGGCACTTTTTGTGACAATCCATGTCATGGAACATGCACTGGTTCTGGACAAGATGGGGGCAGGAATTGCCAGTGTTTTACAACTGCAATCACAGGTGGCATCCGGCGTGCTACTGGGTTGTTCTGCACTGGCCAGTTCTGTCACCGATAATATTCCTCTGGCTGCGGTGCTTGCCCAGATTCTTGGGAAAATGGGAACAGCCAGTGATTCATCGTTCTGGTGGTGTGTGATTTTTGGAGCGAACCTGGGAGGCAATATTACTCCGATTGGTTCGGCATCGACGGTTGTCGCGATGACCATTATTCATCGCCAGAAGATTCCCCTGACGTTCACCGGGTTTGTTTTGATTGCCAGTCCATTTGCCCTGGTTCAGATCATTCTTGCTATCGGATATACCCTCGTCTTCGGCCCCTTGCTTTTTTAGGTGGCTTGGTGCATTGAACTCGTGCGCACGATCATGTTCGTATAGGTGTATCTGAATATGGGATGCAAGACCGAATCTTTATCAGCAATCGATTTTGTAACGGTCCAGTTTTTCCGGGTCGCCTTCCAGTCCCAGGCCGGGAGTTGTTGGTACGGGGATTCTACCATTGGTGATGATGAAGCGTTTTTTAATAATATCGTCTTCAAGTCCAAAATAGGTACTGTCGTTGGCGAGACAGTACGATGGACAGGCAGCCGCAACGTGAAGCATGGCAGCTGTTTTGGGACCTAGGTCATGGCCACAATGCATGATACATGGAAGTTGTGCAGCTTCGCAGAGATAGCCGATTTTCAGGAGTAGTATACGAACGTCGCTACTGCAGGATTCTGTAGATGCCATTCAGCAGACCGTAGTGCGCGCAAAACGAACGCAACGTTTCAGAAGGCGATTTGAAGCGTGTGGCATGACCGGTCTGCAGTTGTGATACCCATGACGGGATAGACGGC
>CAXEIY010000167.1:0-4525 GCA_963996245.1 uncultured Planctomycetia bacterium
GGATGCGGCGAAGCGCATAGAGATAAACAATAAGATGGCTCAATGGATGCATGATTGGGCGTTTGCACCAGGTGTCGTGGCAGTTCCACGAACCATAACCGTGAACCCAAAGTCAATCCAGTCTTGGGATATGCCGACCGCATTCCAGGCCTCATACAGAGGTCCTGAGTACATCGTACCGGCAAGATAAGTAACTAATGACTCCAAGCTGTGCTGCAGGTTTATTCGCCCGCAGCACAGCTTGAAGTCAGATGTCTTTAAATCACAATCGAGTATGACCCCTTAGCTTTGCGTATGTAGAGGTATGAAATGACTGATAGTCTGCCCAATATTCTCGTGATAATGTCTGACGAACATGGACCGATGTTTAGTAGCACTTATGGGCATCCGCTTGTTGAAACTCCATCGATGGATCGCTTGGCATCTGAGGGTACGACGTTCGAAAATGGATATTGTAATTCTCCGCTTTGTACCCCTTCCAGACTTTCTTTCATGACAGGTAAGTATGTGTCTCACTGTCAGGGGTGGGACAATTCGACTCCCCTCGATGTTGGTCGTATTACCTGGCCGTGGCTTTTAAAGACAAAAGGTTACGACACAGTTCTTAATGGGAAGATGCACATGATGGGTCCGAAGCCTTTGAATGGTTTCGATAAGCAGTTAACCCACGATCCGCATGCTGCGAACGCTCACGCAGTGCTCAGATGGGATGACGGAGTAAACCAGCAAACTCCGAACCAGCGATGGGCTTCAGTTATAGAGGCTGGCCCCGGACGCAGCGAAGTTATCGATCACGACGATATGGTTGAAGATGCGGCCCATGAATACATCAGAGAGCCAGACCGTAAAGAAAAGCCGTGGGCGATGGTATGTGGTTTTATCTCGCCCCATTTCCCACTCAAGGTGCCCGAACCATATTTCTCACAGTACTATCCAGATAACACTGACCTTCCGAACAATCCTCCAGGACATCTGGACAATTTGCCGCCGTCTGCTAAGCGACTTCAGACATATACCGGAACAGCAGGTCCATATACTGATGACGAAACCCGAAAAGCACGTGCTGCGTATTATGGGATGATTTCATTTTTGGATGACAAGATTGGTCGTTTGATGGACACACTGGAGGCAACCGGACAGCGAGAGAACACCGTTGTGATTCATACATCTGATCACGGTGAAATGGCTGGCGAACACGGTCTGTGGCGCAAAATGAATTTTTATGAACAAGCCGCACGTATACCTCTTCAAATATCGTGGCCTGGGAACTTACCCGAAGGTAAAAGAGTTTCAGAAGCGACATCAAATGTCGATTTTGTGGCTACATTGCTCGATATTGTTGGCATTGACCCTACCCAGTGGGACATGGATGGGGACAGTTTCTTGCATTATTTGCAGGGGACTGAGGATAACTTGAAAGATGAGGTCATATGTGAATATCTCGCACATGGAACGGATGGACCTAGGATTATGGTTCGGCAGGGAGAATGGAAACTGTCCTACACTCATAGGGATCCAGTGGAATTCGAGTTGTACAACTTGAAAGATGATCCTGGAGAATTTGAAAATCTGGCGGACAGACAAGAGGTGAAGGAAGTGCAGGATAGGCTTTTTGCGCGGGCCATGGAGGTTTGGCGCGGTGATCCTGATGGGCTTTCCAAGCGTGTACGCGAGAGTCAGAAAGAAAGATACTTGCTTCGTGAGATTACCGGCACTGGTGAGGATCGCCTATTTTGAACGCGGTTGGATAACGTTTCATTATGTTTGAATTGTCTTCTCAACTTTACCTAAACTGTTATAAGAACATCACTTGAGTCGATACCTACTAAAACGACTGATTTCTTCAGTACTGACAATATTGGCTGCCACATTTTTTGTATTTGGTGTTTCGAGAACTGCGACCGATCCCCTTGATCTTTATGTGCAAGAAAGTGGCTATGGCATTACTGAAGAGGGGCGTCAGGCTATTGGTAAAGAGTTGAATTTAGATCGATCAGCACCAGTCGCTTATGTGTTGTGGCTTGGCAGGGCGTTACAGGGTGATCTAGGTAAAAGTATGAAAGGTAAGCGTCCGGTTGTGGACGTAATCAGCGAAAAAATCCCTAATTCACTTCAACTTGGAGTGGTGTCCTGGATATTAGCAACGGTAATTGGGGTTCCAATGGGTGTTTTGTCTGCGGTTAAAAGGGGCACGATTTGGGACTACTTTGGACGTGGGTTTGCACTGTTTGGGCAGGCAATACCAAATTTCTGGTTTGCCATCATTAGCATATTGATTTTTGCCGTTTGGCTTGGCTGGCTTCCTTCAGCGTCTAAGGAGGGGCTTGATCCTTCTTACTTTGTGCTTCCTGCAATAACGTTGGGCTCCGCATCTGCGGCTGGTTATTTACGCATAACCCGTTCGGCAATGCTGGAAATACTGGATATGGATTTTATTGTAATGGCTAGAGCAAAGGGAGTAGACGCGAGACAAGTCATATGGAAGCATGCGCTGCGTAACGCCCTGATTCCGCCACTTACAGTTTCTGCATTAATGCTGACAGGTTTTATTACTGGAACTGTTTTGGTGGAGGTGGTATTTGCGTGGCCTGGCCTAGGAAGATTAGCTGTTAATTCAGTGACAGATAATGACTTTCCTGTTCTTACAGGGGTGATGCTCTTATTTACAGTTGTCTACGTGGTGGTCAATTTCATCACGGATATTCTCTATGTAGTTATCGATCCGAGGATCAGGATTACATAATGGTTAAAGTTGACGAGAATGTGATCCGTAAGACTAAAGATTCAAGCTTTAATAAGCAGAATTTATATTTTTTGATGAGGGTCTGGAAATTTATACGGGAATGGCCGATTTTGCCAGGTGTTGTCATGGGTTTGCTTGTTATTTCCGCAATATTTGCCCCTTTGATTGCTCCTTCAGATCCTAGGACCCAGTCACTTGCTGATCGGAATCATCAACCGGTATGGCTCGGGAATCCAGAACCGACAGAACGTGACATAAAAAGAGGTGTTGATAAATCAGGTCTTTATCGCCTTGGGGCAGATCCTGTTGGCAGGGATGTGTTGACCCGGGTTATTTTCGGTGCACGAGTTTCTTTGCAAATGGTCACGGTAGCGTTGGTTAGCGGTACAGTCATCGGGACCACACTAGGCCTTATAGCAGGTTACCGGGGTGGATGGATCGACGAGGTTATTTCTCGTTTAGTAGATTTATGGCTGGCATTGCCGTTTATCTTTGTTGCGATGGTTGCCGCTGTGGTTTGGGGGCAGAGTTTTATGCTTATTCTCATATTGCTTGCCCTCCTTTCTTGGAGTCCATTCGTTAGAAATGTTCGGGCTGAGGTTATGTCTTTAAAGCAAAGAGATTATGTGATTATGTCGTATGTCTCAGGCGCATCGAGTTGGCGGATTCTGACTCGTCATCTCTTACCAGGGGTTACTAATACAGTAGTTGTAATTGCAACACTGAGTGTTGGAGGGTTGATTCTTACCGAAGCTTCATTAAGTTTCTTGGGAATTGGCATACCACCTCCTATCCCTGCGTGGGGTTTAATGGTGGCAGAAGGACGTCAATGGTTGACCACTGCTTGGTGGATTTCAGTCTTTCCTGGCTTAGCCATTTTTCTCGTTGTTATGTCGCTTAATTTTTTTGGAGACTGGCTGCGCGATAAACTTGACCCTCGGTTACGCCAGTTTCAATAACGGTAAATCTTGGGGATCTTCTAGAGCCTCTCGTTGATTGCATACTTGGTTTTGTTCAATTTTGTAAGAGATTCAACTAACCAATCGCTGGGATGTGTTTATCGCTTTGGCAAGAGTGTTGTTTACTGCTGTTATAACGATCGTTTAGGTAATTTTATTCATTGCCAGCATTTCGTAGCGCTTTGATTCCTATTTTCGGACCGTCCGCATAATCGAACACACCAGTACCCGAAATTAGTGTTGTTGCGCCGGCATTGATAACTTCGCTTGCAGTGTCGACCTTGATTCCGCCATCAACTGCAATCTCAAGATCTGTCCCGATTCTGTCAGCCATTTCTGATAGTTCTGTGATCTTAGGTAACATTTCACTCATGAAACGCTGTCCGCCGAATCCCGGCTCGACTGTCATTACGAGTACTCTCTCGATCGATGAAATAAACGGTTGTAGTACCGAAGCCGGTGTATCGGGTTTTAGTGACACAGCCGCAACCATACCTGTGACTCGCGTATCCCCTAGTGAGGTTTCTAGATCGTCACATGCCTCAACGTGAATCGTGAATATGTCGCCTCCAGCCTCGGCGAACTGCTTTGCGTAACGAGCTGGCTCAGTGACCATCATGTGAATGTCGATTGGTAATTTAGTGAGTGGTCTTATGGCTTCAAGGATAGGTATTCCGATAGTGATGTTGGGGACGAAAAGGCCGTCCATCACGTCAAAATGAAGTTCGTCTGCACCGGCTTGTTCCACAGCCTGAATTGAATCGGCGAGATGTGCGAAATCTGCAGCCAGAAGAGAGGGAGAGATATTTATTTGATGTGACAC